>NZ_JBFAHP010000032.1:0-111065 GCF_040654255.1 Streptomyces sp. NPDC050732 | reverse complement strand
CGATCGGCTGGAGACGGGGTTATCAACATATCTGGCGTTGACTTTTGGCACGCTGTTGAGTTCTCAAGGAACGGACGCTTCCTTTGTACTCACCCGCAGAGCGTTCTCTGGGGCTTTCCTCCGGGCGCTTCCCTTCGGTATTTCGTGTTTCCAACCTTACCAGATCCGTTTTCCGTTCCGTTCCCGGTTCGGATTTCATTTCCGGTGGCCGTTGGAGGGCCTTTGCCTTTCGGCGTGTTCACTACGTTAGCGGATTCCCTCCGCAACTCATAATCGAGTCTCGCGAGTTCGAATTCGGGCATGCAGGCATGCTGAATAAGACCCCGCCGAGGGGAAGTCGTTAAGGTAGTGGTTGGTCGCTTCCGGCTGCTGGCAGATTGCCGTACCCGGTTCATGCGACTCGGACTACCTTACGGAGGCACCGAACCCGCGTCAAGTCCGGCGGCGTCGGGGCGTATGGGCCCGATAAGGGCTCACCGTAGGGTCGTTGGCCACCCAGAAGCGCCACGGGTGGACGCCGCCCTCACCCGAGACTCCTGTACGAGGTCCGCTGCTGACCTGGTCGGACGGGACCGGGGTGCCGGTCAGTACGGAGAAGGGGGAGGACGGGTCCCCGCAGACGTCGGTGCCGTCCAGCTGGCGGTCCACATCAAGAGCGGTGGCCAGGCGTGCCGGGCCTTTGGCCAGTTCCTTGTCGTTTCGGGCCGAGAGTCGACGCTTGCGGGCCAGTTCCAGGCCCTCGGTGATCTCGCCCGCGCGCAGCAGCACCGCGCTCGCCATGCCCTCGGGGCCGCACACCAGGTTCATGCAGTGCCACATGCCGTAGGTGAAGTAGACGTACATGTGTCCGGGCTGCCCGAACATCACGCTGTTTCGGGCCGTGCGGCCGCGGTACGCGTGCGAGCCGGGGTCGACCTCCCCCGCGTAGGCCTCCACCTCCGTCAGGCGGACTTCGATCGGGCCGGCCGCGGAGTCGCGCACGAGGATGCGGCCGAGCAGGTCCGGGGCGACCTCCAGGACCGGGCGGTCGAAGAAGTCGCGGGTGAGAGGCGTACGGTCAGGGGTCGCGATCATGCCGTACGAGCGTACTGCACCTGGTCCTGATTCACGGGTGGTCCTCCGGCCGCCCGGTCGCCGGGGTGAGGTGCGGAACCGCGCGCGGTCCCCTCGCGTTTCTATCGATCAAGTATCCAAGTCGGGACGAGCCACAGGCGGCGGCCTGGGGATGGAGTGTCATGGGGTTCAAGAAGCTGCTCGCGAGTCTCGGGGCCGGTGGTGCCTCGGTGGAGACCGTGCTGACCGAGGTCAACGTGGTCCCGGGCGGCGTGGTCCAGGGTGAGGTGCGGATCCAGGGCGGGTCCGTGGACCAGGAGATCGAGGGGCTCTCCGTCGGTCTGCAGGCCCGGGTCGAGGTCGAGGGCAACGACCAGGAGACCAAGCAGGACATCGAGTTCATCAAGCAGCGGCTCGGTGGCGCCTTCACGCTGCGGGCCAACCAGGTGCACGCCGTGCAGTTCAGCCTGGAGATCCCGTGGGAGACCCCGGTCACGAGCATCGACGGGCAGCAGCTGCGCGGCATGGACATCGGTGTGACCACCGAGCTGGAGATCGCGCGCGCCGTGGACTCCAGCGACCTGGACCCGATCATCGTGCACCCGCTGCCGGCACAGCAGGCCATCCTGGACGCCTTCATCCAGCTGGGCTTCCGCTTCAAGAACGCGGACATGGAGCGCGGTCACATCCGCGGCACGCGGCAGAAGCTGCCGTTCTACCAGGAGATCGAGTTCTACCCGCCGCAGCAGTACCGCGGGCTCAACCAGGTCGAGCTGAGCTTCGTCGCCGACGACCGCGAGATGGACGTCGTACTGGAGATGGACAAGAAGCCTGGTCTGTTCAGCGAGAGCAGCGACTCGTTCCGTTCGTTCAAGGTCGGGCTGAACGACTTCCACGGCACCGACTGGGCGGCGTACCTGAACGAGTGGCTGTCCCAGGTCGGCAGCAAGCGCAACTGGTTCTAGGCTCGGAAGGGACAGCAATCGACCAGGAGGTGCCTACGTGAGCGAGCTCAAGAGGCCGCCGCTTCCCCATGACTTCCATCCGTCCGTGCCGTCGTTCACGGTCGTGAGCGAGGACTTCGAACCGGGGGCGGTCCTCAAGGATGCTCAGGTCCAGGCGGCCGGGAACACCTCGCCGCAGCTGCGGTGGGAGGGCTTCCCGCCGGAGACCAAGAGCTTCGCCGTGACGTGCTTCGACCCGGACGCCCCCACGGGGAGCGGGTTCTGGCACTGGACCGTCTTCGACATCCCGGTCTCGGTGACCGAGCTGCCGGGTGGTGCGGGCAGCGGGAAGTTCGAGGGACTGCCCGAGGGCGCCGTGCAGGTGCGCAACGACTACGGGGCGAAGGAGTTCGTGGGTGCGGCGCCGCCGCCCGGCGACCCGGCGCACCGCTACGTGTTCACCGTGTACGCGGTGGACCAGGAGAAGCTCGGGCCCGACTCGGACGCCACGCCCGCGGTCGTCGGCTTCAACCTCCGGTTCCACACGCTGGCGCGTGCTCAGGTGATCGCGGAGTACGCGGCTCCCGCGGAGAGCTGAGTGACCCTCAGATACTGAGCGTTCACCGATTGTTTGCCCGCCTCTGGTCATGGAAGTGATCAGAGGCGGGCATTTTTTATTGCGTTGTCCATCTCGGCGTGCCCGGCCAGAGTTGATCCAAGCCCGCCAGGGGGTGGGCCGGTGCATACGGGAGGTGGGCAGGTTGATGCGGGACACGCTGGTGCTGAACGCGAGCTTCGAGCCGCTCTCGACGGTGTCGCTCAACCGGGCCGTCGTTCTGGTGCTACAGGACAAGGCCGTGGTCGAGCACGCCCACCCCGGACTGCGCGTGCGCGCGGCGGCGATCGACATTCCCGTGCCCCGCGTCATCAGGCTGTGCAGATACGTGCGAGTGCCGTTCCGAAGACAGGCTCCCTGGTCGCGGCGGGGTGTGCTGGTCCGTGACCAGCACCGGTGCGCGTACTGCGGCAGGCGTGCCACGACGGTGGACCACGTGGTCCCCCGGTCGCAGGGCGGTGCCGACTCCTGGCTGAACACGGTGGCGTCGTGCGCGATGGACAATCACCGCAAGGCGAACCGGACCCCCGAGGAGGCCGGTATGCCGTTGCTGCGGCAGCCGTTCGAGCCGACGCCCGCCGACGCGATGCTGTTGTCGCTGGGCAAGGACGAGTTGGCCTCGCTGCCCGGGTGGCTGGCGCAGCCCGCCGCCTAGTACCGCGCCGGCGGCCCTTCGGGGCCCGTCAGTCGATCGGCGGCTGTTCGCGGCGCTCCTTGCCCTGTGCGGGGACCGAACCGCCGCCGCCCCCCAGCGGGCCGAAGTTGCCGAGTGCGCCGCCGAGGCCCTTGAGGGCGTCGCCGATCTCGCTGGGCACGATCCAGAGCTTGTTGGCGTCGCCCTCGGCGATCTTCGGCAGCATCTGGAGGTACTGGTACGAAAGGAGCTTCTGGTCCGGGTCGCCGGCGTGGATGGACTCGAAGACCGTGCGGATCGCCTGGGCCTCGCCCTCGGCGCGCAGGGCCGCGGCCTTGGCCTCGCCCTCGGCGCGCAGGATCGCGGACTGCTTCTCACCTTCGGCGCGGAGGATCTCCGACTGCCGTACACCTTCGGCCTGGAGGATCGCGGCGCGCTTGTCGCGGTCGGCGCGCATCTGCTTCTCCATCGAGTCCTGGATGGAGGTCGGCGGCTCGATCGCCTTGAGCTCGACGCGGTTGACGCGGATGCCCCACTTGCCGGTGGCCTCGTCGAGGACGCCGCGCAGCGCCGCGTTGATCTCCTCGCGGGAGGTGAGGGTCCGCTCCAGGTCCATGCCGCCGATGATGTTGCGCAGCGTGGTGACGGTGAGCTGCTCGATCGCCTGGATGTAGCTGGCGACCTCGTAGGTCGCGGCGCGGGCGTCGGTCACCTGGTAGTAGATGACGGTGTCGATGTTCACCACCAGGTTGTCCTGGGTGATCACCGGCTGGGGCGGGAAGGGGACGACCTGTTCACGGAGGTCGATGCGGTTGCGGATCGAGTCGATGAACGGGACGACGATGTTCAGGCCCGCGTTCAGCGTGCGGGTGTAGCGGCCGAAGCGCTCGACGATGGCGGCGCTCGCCTGCGGGATGACCTGGATGGTCTTGATCAGGGCGATGAAGACCAGCACCACCAGAATGACCAGGACGATGATGATTGGTTGCATCGGTTTCCCCGTACCCCTCTTGCCTCGGCGAAGATCTTGCTGGTCGAGTCTGTCAGACCGTCATCCGGCCCGTGGGGCATTCACATGACGACGGCCGTCGCTCCGTCGATCTCGACGACGTCCACGGCCTGGCCCGCTTCGAAGATGCGGTCCGTGTCGAGTGCGCGGGCCGACCAGACCTCGCCCGCGAGCTTGATGCGTCCGCCGGAGCCGTCGACCCGTTCGAGGACGACGGCCGTTCTGCCCTTCAACGCCTCTACGCCGGTGGTCAGTTCGGGTCGCTGGGCGCGGTGCCGGGCCGCGACCGGGCGTACGACCGCGATGAGCGCGACCGAGACCGCGGCGAAGACCACGACCTGCGCGACCATGCCGCCGCCGAGGCCCGCGGTCACGGCGGCGGCGACGGCGCCCACGGCGAGCATGCCGAGCTCCGGCATCGCGGTCAGTACGAGCGGGATTCCGAGCGCGGCGGCGCCGATCAGCCACCACACCCATGCGTCGATGTCCACCCGGTCATGGTAGGACCGCGGGTCCCTTCGGGGACAGGGCGCCCGATCAGCCGAGCGGAAGCCCCGTGGCGGTCCAGCGGTCGTTCCGCTGCTCGACGACCAGCGGGAGGCCGAAGCAGAGGGAGAGGTTGCGGGAGGTGAGCTCCAGCTCCAGCGGGCCCGCGGCGAGCACCTTGCCCTGGCGGATCATCAGGACGTGCGTGAAGCCGGGGGCGATCTCCTCGACGTGGTGCGTGACCATGATCATCGAGGGGGCGATCGGGTCGCGGGCGAGGCGGCCGAGGCGGCGGACGAGGTCTTCGCGGCCGCCGAGGTCGAGTCCCGCGGCGGGCTCGTCGAGGAGCAGCAGCTCGGGGTCGGTCATCAGGGCGCGGGCGATCAGGGTGCGCTTGCGCTCGCCCTCGGAGAGCGTGCCGAACTTGCGGTCCAGGTACCCGCTCATGCCGAGGCGGTCGAGGAAGGCGCGGGCGCGCTGCTCGTCGACGTCCTCGTAGTTCTCGTGCCAGCCCGCGGTCATGCCGTACGCGGCGGTGAGGACCGTCTGGAGGACGGTCTGGCGCTTGGGGAGCTTGTCCGCCATGGCCATGCCTGCGATGCCGATGCGCGGGCGGAGCTCGAAGACGTCCGTGCCGGGCTTGCCGAGGGTCTCGCCGAGGACGGTGGCGGTTCCGGTGCTCGGGAAGAGGTAGCTGGACGCGACATTGAGGAGGGTGGTCTTGCCGGCGCCGTTCGGGCCGAGGATGACCCAGCGCTCCCCCTCCTTGACCGACCAGGAGACCTGGTCCACCAGAGCCCGGCCCTCGCGGACCACAGATACGTCCTCAAGCTCCAGTACATCGCTCATGAGCGCGCTGTCTCCCATTGCAGTCTCGGTCGTCGCTCGCGCCTGTGGACGCGGCCCCCGGATAAAACCTACGCCACCGGCCGACCGTTCCTGTCGTGAGGCCGGTCCTTAGGCTGTGTGCATGCTCTCGGAACCACGCTCAGGACGCCTGGCCGCATGGGGAAATGCCCTATTGGCCGGACTTGTTTCCCCGGATGACGCGGTGCTCGCGATGGTCGGCGAGGACGCGGTGCACCGGGTCGAAGGACTCCCCGGCGAGTCGGGCCCGGTCGGGCTCACGCTCGCCATGGGGCGGCTGCGCTCGCTGGGCGTGACCGGACTGCGGGTGGCGCTGCCCGCGCCGGGGCATCCGCTCGGGCTGAGCGGGCCGCCCGAGTTCAACGCGCGCGCCCTGGAGGCGGAGGAGGCCGTCGTCGGTTTCGGCGCGCCGTACGGGCTCGTTCCCGAGGTGTACGAGGCGGGGCCCGACGGCGATGTCCATGTGGAGGTCGTCTGGCACTGCCTGCCCGTGCGGGAGGCGCCGCCCGCCGACGTGCCGTCGCTGGGCGAGGCGGAGCGTGAGCTCGCGGAGGCGCTGCGGGAGGCGACGCAGGTGCTGTCCCGGCTCGACGTCGCGGGGTCGGGGCCGGTCGCTGAGGCCGCGCTCGACGCGTACCGGGCGCGGGCCGAGCGGGGGCGTGAGCTGCTCGCGCCGGGCTATCCGCCGCGTGCGGTGCGGGTCCTGGAGCTGGCGCAGCGGGTCGGCCTGCTGATCTCGCTGGCGTACGAGAACGGGCACGGTGGGGCCGTGAGCGCTTCGGAGATGGCCGCCCGGGTGCAGGCGCTGCGGCCCGTGGAGCGGACGGCGCGGCGGGCGCAGGTGGCCGCGTTCAACTCGTACGTCGAGGAGCGGGAGCGGGGCGGGCACTGAGCCCCGCGCCCTCCGTGCCGTGGGGGCGTCGGGTGTGACGCCGCGGGCCCCGCGGACCCGACCGGTCCGCGGGGCCCATGCCGAGGGCTGTGCCTCAGTGGTTCACCGTCGCGTTGGCGAACGCGGGGTTGAGGACACCGATGACGTTCACGCTGTTGCCGGTGGCGTTGACCGGGACGTGGACCGGCACCTGGACGAGGTTGCCGGAGCCGACGCCCGGGGAGTTCTTGGCGACGCCGTTGGCCTGGGCGTCCGTGGTGGCGGACGCGGCTCCGGCGGACGCGCCCGCGGCGAGACCGGCGGTGACGACGGCCAGAGCGGCCTTCTTGGCGATGCTGTTCATGGGACGTGCTCCTCCTGCTGACATGGGCGATCCCGGTGGCGGGGTCGGGGGATGTGCGGCTCGCAGGATGCGATCAGAGGTTCTTGCAGACGTTGCCGAACACCGGGTTGAGGCCGCCGATGACGGTGACGGTGTTGCCGCAGACGTTCACAGGGACGTGGACCGGGGCCTGGACCAGGTTGCCCGAGAGGACGCCGGGGGAGTTCTTCGCGACACCGTCGGCGTGCGCGCCGCCGTGGGCGGAGGCCATGCCGGCGCCGGCCGCGACCAGGCCACCGGCCACCATCGTGACAGCGGCGGCCTTCTTCAGGTTCTTCACTTCTACATCCTCCTGAGCAGAAGCTGCGGCCAGCCGCCGCAGCACGCACTGGAGAACGTCCGACCGTCACACTGGATACGCCAATCGGGGGACATCTACACGACGGTATGAATCTCAGTCCGGAAGTCGACGGCCACTCCGGGCATATCGGCTGCTCAGCCGGCCACGCCGTGCCGCACGGCCCAGAGGGCGGCCTGGGTGCGGTCGGCCAGGTCCAGCTTCATCAGGATGTTCGAGACGTGTGTCTTGACGGTCTTCTCGGAGAGGACGAGGGCGCGGGCGATCTCGCGGTTCGAACGGCCGTCGGCGATCAGGCCGAGGACCTCGCGCTCGCGCTCGGTGAGGGTGCCGCCCCTGCCCTGGCCGCCGCCCGTCTCCTCCTGCGAGAGCAGCGCGCCCGCCACCTCCGGCTGGAGCAGGACGTGCCCCGCGTGCACGGAGCGGATGGCGCCGGCGAGGGCGTCCGGGTCGACGTCCTTGTACACATATCCGGCGGCGCCGGCGCGCAGGGCCGGGACGACCGTGCGCTGCTCGGTGAAGCTGGTGACGATGAGCACGCGCGCGGGGTTGGCGAGCTCGCGGAGCTTGCGGAGCGCCTCGACGCCGTCCATGCCGGGCATCTTGACGTCCATCAGGACGACGTCCGGCTTCAACTCCTCGGCCTGGGCGACTCCTTCGGCGCCGTCCGACGCCTCGCCGACGACGTCGATGTCCTCCTGGATCTCCAGGAACGTGCGCAGACCGCGGCGGACCACTTGGTGGTCGTCGACCAGCAGTACCCGGATCCCTGTCTTCGTGTTGACCACAGCGTCAGCCACCGGGGACCTCCATCTCGATGGTTGTGCCCTTGCCGGGCTCCGATTCCACGGTCAGCCGTCCGCCGACCCCGCTCGCCCGGTCCCGCATGGAGACCAGGCCCAGGTGTCGCCCCGCGCGCCGTGTCGACTTCGGGTCGAAGCCCGAACCGTCGTCGACGACGCGCAGGACGGCTCCGGTGCCGCGCTTGTCCAGCAGCACGGCGACGTGCTCCGCGCCGGAGTGGCGCAGCGCGTTGTGCAGGGCCTCCTGGGCGACCCGCAGCATGGCTTCCTCCTGCGAGGCCGGCAGTGCCCGCACGCCGTTGCTCTCGAAGGTGACGTGTGCGGAGTGCGCGCGGTCCAGCACGTGCGTGTGGGTGCGCAAGGTGGCCACCAGGCCGTCCTCGTCGAGAGCGGCGGGTCGCAACTCCACGACGGCCGCGCGCAGTTCGTCCGCCGCCTCGGCCGCCAGCACCGCCACCTGCTGCAGTTCGCCCTTGGCGCGGGACGGGTCGCGGTCCACCAGGGCGGTGGCCGCCTGGGCCGTCAGGCGCAGCGAGAAGAGCTTCTGGCTCACCGCGTCGTGCAGTTCGTGGGCGAGGCGCGAGCGCTCCTCGGCGATGGTCAGCTCGCGGCTGCGCTCGTACAGCCGGGCGTTGGTGAGGGCGATGGCGGCGTGCTGGGCGAGGATGGCGAGGAGGTCCGCGTCGTCCTCGGTGAAGCCGCAACCGCCTTGGGGCTTGGGGCAGTTCTTGTTGGCGAGGAAGAGTGCCCCGAGCGTCTCGTCGTCGGAGTGGATGGGCACACCGAGGAAGTCGGACATGTCCGGGTGGGCGGAGGGCCAGCCTCCGAAGCGCGGGTCCTCGCGCACGTCGCCGAGGCGGACGGTCTCGCCCTTCTGCAGCATCGAGGCGAGGATGCCGTGCTGCCGGGGCAGGGGGCCGATGGCCTTCCACTGGTCCTCACTGACACCGTCGACGACGAACTGGGCGAAGCCGCCGTGGTCGTCGGGGACTCCGAGCGCGGCGTACTCCGCGTCGAGCAGCTCACGGGCCGAGGCGACGATCGTCTTGAGGACATCGCGCACCTCCAGGTGCCTGCTCATGGCGAGGAGCGCGGAACTCACCGCGGTCAGGCCGGATCGGGGTCCTTGACTCATGGTCACAACCGTACCGGCGGGGTGTGACAGTGCGTATCCGACCTGTGGTGGCCCCCGCCTACGTCCCGGGGCCTAGGTCCGTCGGTCCATGGTCCGGGACTAGGGCGAAGGGCCTCGGGGAGTTGCGGCTCTCGCACGAGGTGCCCGGGGCGGGGCCGTTCCTACGGTGGTGGCCTGACGGACCGAGGGAACGGAACGGACCGAGGGAAAGTACGAGGGGACGGATGTCATGCCGGTAGCGATCATCACGGGGGCTTCGAAGGGGCTGGGGCGCGCGCTGGGCGCGGCTCTCGCGGAGTCCGGCTGGGATCTCGTGCTCGACGCGAGGACCGCCGCGGTCCTCGCGGAGTCGGCGCGCGAGCTGAGCGAGTACGGCACGCGCGTGGAGGCGCTCGCCGGGGACGTCACCGACGCGGGACACCGGGCGGACCTGGTGGCCGCGGCACGGCGGCTCGGCGGGCTCGATCTGCTGGTGAACAACGCGAGCGCGCTGGGTGCCGAGCCTCTCGTACGGCTGGACGGGCTCACGCTCGACGGTCTGCGGGCGGCGCTGGAGACGAATGTGGTGGCGGCCCTGGGGCTGGTGCAGGAGGCCTTGCCGCTGCTGCGGGAGTCGGCGGGCGCGGTGTTCAACCTCAGCTCCGACGCGGCGGTGGAGGCGTACGAGACGTGGGGCGGGTACGGCGCTTCCAAGGCCGCCCTCGACCACCTCTCCGCGGTCCTCGCCGAGGAGGAGCCCGGGGTGCGGGTGTGGGCGGTGGATCCCGGGGACATGCGGACGGATCTGTATCAGGCGGCGGTGCCCGTCGACGATCAGTCCGTGCGGCCGCTGCCGGGGACCGTTGCGCCCGCGTTCCTTCGGATGCTCGCCGAGCGGCCCGCCAGTGGCCGCTACTCGGCGCCCGCGCTGCTGGCGGGTGCGCGATGAGCGTGCTCGGGGCGCCGCTGTGCGTGCCGGCCTCGCTCTCGGCCCGGGTGCCGGCCGAGCAGCGGGGTCCGGGACTCGGCAGGGACTCGGTGCGGCTGCTGGTGTCGCACGGCACGGAGGTCACGCACCACGCGTTCGCGGAGCTGCCCGCGCTGCTGCGGGCCGGGGACCTGCTGGTGGTCAACACGTCCCGGACCCTGCCCGCGGCGGTGGACGGGAGACACGGGCACGCGCGCGTGGTGGTGCATTTCTCCACCCGGGGCGGGGACGGGCGGTGGGCCGTGGAGCTGCGGGATCCGGACGGGAAGGGCACTACACGCGCGCGTGCCGGTGGTCCGGCGGGCTCGGTCGTGCGGCTCCCCGGAGGCGTACGCCTCGTATATGAGGAGCAGGTGGCGGTGGAGAGCCGGCGGCTGTGGTGGGTGCGGGTGTCGGGGGACGTGCCCGGGCTGCTGCGGCAGCACGGGCGTCCCATTCGTTACTCCTATACGGAGCGGGACCAGCCGCTCTCCGCGTACCAGACCGTGTTCGCGCTGCCGTCGGCGGACGGGGCGGGGAGTGCGGAGATGCCGAGTGCGGGGCGGCCGTTCACCGCGTCGATGGTGGCGGAGCTGGTGAGCAGGGGTGTGCAGTTCGCGCCCGTGGTGCTGCACACCGGTGTCGCCTCGCAGGAGGCGCACGAGCCGCCGTATCCGGAGCTCTTCGAGGTGCCGGAGACGTCGGCGCGGCTGATCAACGCGGCGCGGGCGGCCGGCGGGCGGGTCGTGGCGGTCGGTACGACGGCCGTGCGCGCCGTGGAGTCCGCCGCGGGGCCCGACGGGGTGGTGCGGGCGGCGGCGGGCCGGACCGATCTCGTGGTGACTCCGAAGCGTGGGGTGCGGGTGGTGGACGGCCTGCTGACCGGGCTCCACGAGCCGGAGGCGTCACATCTGCTGATGCTGGAGGCCGTCGCGGGACGGGCGGCAATCGAGCGGGGTTATACGGAGGCGGTACGCCGTCTCTACCTGTGGCACGAGTTCGGCGACGTGCACCTCCTCCTCCCGGATGAGGCCCCTCACTGAGAGCGTTGCGGCGGCAACTCCTGGTGAGACCGTTACGTCGCTGATGTGAGCCCGCGCATAGGGCGCACGTCACGTACGAAGACCCCTAGTTGATAGGAATCCCTTAAAGCGGACGGGGTAGTTGCCCGCTTTGGGAGTCTGTGTGCCCCCTGATCCACTACCCGGCATCGTACGTCACACCTTTGCCACACATTTTTGCGGCCGCTAAGAATTGCTTCCGTCGCTCGGCGCCGCGGTCTTCCCGACCGCGGCGTTTTGCCGGACAGCACCATGTCCCCGCCGGCCGGAGCGACCTCCGCTATTCGAAGAGGTCCAACTCGCATGTCCCAGCACAACACCCGCGGCCATAGTCGCGCCACCGTGACCAAGGCCCAGAAGTTCTCGATCGCCGGTGTCGCCACGCTCGGCGCCGCTGCCCTCGCGTTCTCCCTCGTGCCGGGCAGCGCCGACGCGGGAACCGAGACCCAGAGCCTCGATGCCGCCCCGGTGGCCTTCAAGCAGAGCGTCGAGGCCGAGCAGGCCGTCCGCGCCGGTGTCATCAAGCAGCACAGCAGCGCCGACAAGAAGGCCAAGGACGCCGCCGCGAAGGCCGCCGAGGAGAAGAAGGCCGCCGACGAGGCCGCCGCGAAGAAGAAGGCCGAGGACGAGCGGAAGGCCAAGGAGGCCGCGAGCCGCGCCGCCGCCCGCAAGCCCGTCTACGCCAACAACCTCGACGGCTGGATCCGCCAGTCCCTGGACATCATGAAGGCCAAGGGCATCCCCGGCTCCTACGAGGGCCTGCACCGCAACATCATCCGTGAGTCCTCGGGCAACCCGCAGGCCATCAACGGCTGGGACATCAACGCCATCAACGGCACCCCGTCGATCGGCCTGCTGCAGGTCATCAAGCCGACGTTCGACGCGTACCACGTCGAGGGCACCTCGACGAACATCTACGACCCGGTCGCCAACATCACGGCCGCGGCCAACTACGCCGCCGACCGGTACGGCTCGATGGACAACGTGAACGGCGCCTACTGAGCCTTGATCGCCTGATCACTGGACCTCTTCAGCCGAAGATGAGGTTCTCAAGACGCCGAAGGGCGGCACCCCGCACGGGGTGCCGCCCTTCTCGTGTGCCCGAGGGCACCGGTCACTTGCGCATGACCTCCGGCTCGTGGCGGCGCAGCAGGCGCGCGACCGCGATGCCGCAGATGACGCCGAGCGCGAGCAGGATGGTGATGTTGATGCCCCACTGGCTCGCCGAGTGCTCCCACAGCGGGTCCAGGTCGTTCGGGTTCTTCGGGTCCCACGGCGGCATCAGGTGCGCCAGGTCGAGGGTGGCGCCCGCGCCGGCGATGGCCCAGCGGGACGGCATCAGCCAGGCGAACTGCTCCAGGCCCGGCGAGCCGTAGACCTGGAAGAGGACGCCGGTGAACACGACCTGGACGATCGCGAACATGACCAGGAGCGGCATGGTCTTCTCGGCGGTCTTCACCAGCGAGGAGATGACCAGGCCGAACATCATCGAGGTGAAGCCGAGCGCGATGATCGTCAGGCAGATCTCCGCCGCCGGCGGCATGATCAGGCCTTCCTCCGGCAGCTCGCGCGGGGCGAAGCCGATGGCGCAGATGATGACGCCCTGGATGGCCGTGATGACGCCGAGGACGATGACCTTCGACATCAGGTACGCCGAGCGGGAGAGGCCGGTGGCCCGCTCCCGTTCGTAGATGACCCGTTCCTTGATCAGCTCACGTACGGAGTTGGCCGCGCCCGAGAAGCACATGCCGACCGCGAGGATGAGCATGATCGTGCCGGCGTCGCCGTTGAACTTGACCGGCGGTTTCGGCGGGGCGAGGCCGAAGTCGGCCGGGATCACGACGCTGACGATGCCGAGGACCGCGGGCAGGATCACCATCAGGCCCATGAAGCCCTTGTCGGAGGCGATCACCGAGGTGTAGCGGCGGATCAGGGTCCACAGCTGCGATCCCCAGCCCTGCGGCTTCGGCGGCTTCATCGCCTGTGGCGGCGGCATCGCTACGGACTGCGCGGCGACCGCGTCGATGTCCGCTGCGTACATCTGGTAGTGCTGCGAGCCCTTCCAGCGGCCCGCCCAGTCGTAGTCGCGGTAGTTCTCGAAGGCGGAGAAGACGTCGGCCCAGGTGCTGTAGCCGAAGAAGTTCAGGGCTTCCTCCGGCGGGCCGAAGTACGCCACAGAACCGCCCGGCGCCATCACCAGGAGCTTGTCGCAGATCGCCAGCTCGGCGACCGAGTGCGTCACGACGAGGACCGTGCGGCCGTCGTCGGCGAGGCCGCGGAGCAGCTGCATGACGTCGCGGTCCATGCCCGGGTCGAGGCCGGAGGTCGGCTCGTCCAGGAAGATCAGCGAGGGCTTGGTCAGCAGCTCAAGGGCGACCGACACGCGCTTGCGCTGGCCACCGGAGAGGGAGGTGACCTTCTTCTCCTTGTGGATGTCCAGCTTGAGCTCGCGCAGGACCTCGTCTATGCGGGACTCGCGCTCGGCCTCCGTGGTGTCGGCGGGGAAGCGCAGCTTGGCCGCGTACTTGAGGGCCTTCTTGACGGTCAGCTCCTTGTGCAGGATGTCGTCCTGCGGGACCAGACCGATGCGCTGCCGCAGCTCGGCGAACTGCTTGTAGAGGTTCCGGTTGTCGTAGAGGACGTCGCCCTGGTTGGCGGGCCGGTAGCCGGTGAGCGCCTTGAGCAGGGTGGACTTGCCGGAACCGGAGGGGCCGATGACCGCGATGAGCGACTTCTCGGGGACGCCGAAGGAGACGTCCTTGAGGATCTGCTTGCCACCGTCGACCGTGACCGTGAGGTGGCGGGCCGAGAAGGAGACGTCACCGGTGTCGACGAACTCTTCGAGCTGTCCGCCGACGAGGCGGAAGGTCGAGTGGCCGACGCCGACGATGTCGTTCGGGCCGATCAGGACGGTCGAGGACTTCGCGATCGGCTGGCCGTTGACGTACGTGCCGTTGTGCGAGCCGAGGTCGTGGATCTCGAAGCGGCCGTCGGGCGTCGCGGTGAACTCGGCGTGGTGGCGCGAGACCTGCAGGTCGGAGACGACGAGCTCGTTCTCCAGGGCGCGGCCGATGCGCATCTTGCGGCCGAGTGCCAGCTGGTGGAACGTCGTCGGGCTGCGGTCGCCGTAGACCGGCGGGGCCCCCGCGACACCGCCGGTACCGGGAGTTTTCTGTGCGTACTGCTCGGACGGGCCGCCCTGCTGCTGGGGCACGTGCGGCTGGTGCTGTTGTGGCTGCTGTTGTTGCTGCCAGCCCTGCTGCTGCGCCTGGTAAGGGGCCTGCTGCTGGGGTGCCTGCGGCTGGGCCTGCGCAGCCCAGCCGGGAGCCTCCTGCTGGTGCTGCTGGGGCGTGTGCTGCGGTGCGGCCTGCTGCTGGGCGTGCTGCTGCGGTGCCGAGACGGCGGCCGCGGCCGCGCCCGGGGCGCCACCGGACACGTTCACCCGCGGACCGTCGGTCGCGTTGCCGAGGTAGACCGCCGAACCGGGGCCGATTTCCATCTGGTGGATCCGCTGGCCCTGTATGAAGGTGCCATTGGTACTGCCGTGATCCTCGATGACCCAGCTGCGCCCGCTCCAGCTGATCGTCGCGTGCCGCCAGGAGACCCTGGCGTCGTCGAGCGAGATATCCCCCTGCGGATCACGTCCGAGGGTGTACGGCCTGGACGCGTCCAGCGTCCAGGTCCTGCCATTCAATTCCAGTACGAGTTCCGGCACTCCATGCCCCACTGAGTTGTCCCCCGAGCTAGCCCCCATGGGTGGGGAGTCTAGGGATGTCGAACATCGGGAGGAACTATTTCAGGAGGAGGGCTCTGACCGAAAGTCGGGCCTTGTGAAGACTGCGTACGGGCGTGACGGGTTGCCCCGTTGACGGGGAAGATATCGGCCCGGAGAGTAGGAAGCGCCCATCAGAGCCCATCAGTGCATACGGATCATGCTCATTGGGAGCATTAAGTGCATTCAGGGCAAGCGTTCAGGGCAACGCGCCGCGGTCCGGGGGGTCCTGATGCAGGCCGACGATCACAAGGGCGAGCACCGAGGTGAGAGCCGGGGCGTGCGGTGGGGTGACGTGCTGCTCTCCGCGATCGCCGCGGTCAGCTGGGCGCTGGTCGGCATGGCGGGGACGGCCGCGCTCGGGCTTCATCTGCTCGGCGCGGACGCGGTCGGGGCGCTCGGGCCGATGACGGCGGCGACCGTCGCGCTGGGAGCGGGAGGTTCCGTCACGCCGTCCGGTGACGTCTCGGCGTTCGGCCTGGACGGCGCGGAGGCGACCACGACAGTCGATATTGCGCCACTCGGTGTGGGTTTGGTCGGCGCGCTGTTCCTCGCCCACTTCTTCCTGCGCTCCTTGCGCGGGGCGGGGGCCGTCATCGCCCCCGCCGAACTCGCCGCGCGTGCGGCCGCGGTGGTCGCCCTCTTCCTCGCGATGCTCGCGGGCCTCGCCTGGGCGGGGCACGACGTCATCACGATCGACGGCAAGCAGCTCGGCATCGACAAGGGGATCGAGGAGGGCATCGACGGACTGCCGGACGGCATCGGCGACAAGCTGCCCGGCGGGCTCGGGGACGACATCGGCGGGCTCCTCCCCGACCGGCTCGGGGACCTGGTCGAGGCGGAGGCCTCGGTCGGCTTCACCGTGGACACCGGGCCGACGCTGCTCGGTGGGGCGGTCTGGGTGACCGGCGTCCTGCTCATCGCGCTGCTCGCGTCACGGCGCACGCCGCTGCCGCGCGCCCTCGGCGGACTGCACCGGGTGGTGCGGCCGGCCGTCTCCGCGCTGGTCACGGTGGTGCTGGTGGCGGTCGCGGCGGGGCTCGCCGCGGCGGCGTACGCGATGGTCGGCGACGACCACCCCAAGCGGATCGCCGGCGCGGCGCTGCTCGGGGCGCCGAACGGCGTGTGGCTCGGCCTGCCCGTCGGCCTCTTCGTGCCGTGGGACGGCAGGGCGACGGGTGAACTCCGGCGGTTCCTGCCGGACCCGGTGGACGACCTCCTGACGGGCCCGTCCGACAAGGCGCTCACGCTCGGGCGGCTGGCG
Organism: Streptomyces sp. NPDC050732; assembly: GCF_040654255.1. Lineage (NCBI taxonomy): Bacteria > Bacillati > Actinomycetota > Actinomycetes > Kitasatosporales > Streptomycetaceae > Streptomyces > Streptomyces sp. NPDC050732. The sequence continues at coordinate 94,903 of NZ_JBFAHP010000032.1, read as the reverse complement.
GAACTGGACGACAGGGTCTGGCTGTTGGGCGTGGCGGCGGCGGTGACGATGTTGTTCGCGGGGGTGCTGACGGCTGTGCGGACTCCTTATATACGTGGGGTGCGTGGCGTACGCGGGGTGCGCGAGGCGGGTGAGGGGGGCGCGGGGGGCGCCAAGGTGTCCGCTCCGGGATTCGTGGGCCTGTGCGGGGTGCGGCTCGGGGTGGTGACGGCGCTCGGGCTGCCCCTCCTGGCGTGGCTGTCCCAGGTCTCCGCGGACGCCTCGCTCTCCGTCCTCGGCTTCGACGCGTTCGGCGCGGGGGTCGAGCTGCACGGGCGGCTCGGGATGGCGGTGCTGCTGGGGGCGGCGTGGGGGTCGGGGGCGGGGGTGACGGGGGCGCTGCTCGCGGTGGCCGCGGGGGCGGCGGGGGGTGGGGCGTCGCGGTTCGCGTCGTCGTCGCCGGACCAGGTCTCTTCGACGCCGGCTGGGACGACCGGGTCGTCCGGGGCATCCGGGTCATCCGGTGCTTCTGCCGGCGCTTCTGCCGGCACTCCCGCCGGCGCCGGACCTTACGCCCCCGGTACTCCGCACCGACCGCCGAACCCCGACACGAACCCCTACCTCCGTCCACCACCACCCGCACCCCGCGACGTCTCCGGCGCCCCCACCGTCATGGGCCCGGTGGTCCCCCCACCCCCACCGCCCCGCCGCCGCTCCCACTCCTCCGACTGGCCCCCACCACCCCCGCCTCCCCCGCCTCCGCCTCCCCCGAAAACCCCACGCAGGCCCAACTAACAGCCCCCGGCACCGTGGGTTGTGCCCACCCGTGCCGCCCGCGGCCCGCCTGCCCACAACGGAAACGGGTCGGACACACCCGGGCAAGCCGCACCCGGCCCCTACGGTGAGGAGGTGTCGCGGGGCAAACGGGTGGGTGGGTGGGAGGTATCCGCCGCGAAGCGGCGGGACAGGATCAGCCACGACGTACCCAGGGACGCAAGACAAGGCGAGACAGGGCGAGGCCGAGCGAAGGCGAGGCCGGGCGAAGGCGGGGCGGAGGCGGGCGAGCCAGGGCGAGGCCGGGCGGGGGCGGATCAGGCTAGGAGACGATGCGTCGGCACGGTGAGGTGCCGCGGTACGGGCGGACGTCCGCGGGGCCTGTCCGGGTGGCGGACCGGTGGGGCGGGCGCGGGAAGAGGGCGGATACCGTAGGGATCACCATGAGTGCTTCGCAGCCCCCTCAGCCCGCCGACATCCCGGCGCCCGCCGACATCCCGACGCTCCTCGTCAAGATCTTCGGCAAGGACCGCCCCGGCATCACCGCCGGCCTCTTCGACACCCTCGCCGCCTACTCCGTCGATGTCGTCGACATCGAGCAGGTCGTCACCCGTGGCCGGATCGTGCTGTGCGCGCTCGTGACCGAGCCGCCCGCCGGCTTGGAGGGTGACCTTCGGGCCACCGTCCACAGCTGGGCGGAGTCCATGAAGATGCAGGCCGAGATCATCTCGGGTATCGGCGACAACCGGCCGCGCGGCCTCGGGCGTTCGCTCGTGACCGTGCTCGGCCACCCGCTGACGTCGGAGTCGACGGCCGCGATCGCCGCCCGGATAACGGCCACCGGCGGCAACATCGACCGTATCTTCCGGCTCGCCAAGTACCCGGTCACCGCCGTCGAGTTCGCGGTGTCCGGCACCGAGACCGAGACGCTGCGCACGGCCCTCGCCATAGAGGCCGCGAAGCTCGGCGTGGATGTCGCGGTCGTTTCGGCGGGCCTGCACCGCCGCGCCCAGCGCCTGGTCGTGATGGACGTCGACTCGACGCTCATCCAGGACGAGGTCATCGAGCTCTTCGCCGCGCACGCCGGGTGCGAGGCCGAGGTCGCCGAGGTGACGGCGGCCGCGATGCGCGGCGAGCTGGACTTCGAGCAGTCGCTGCACGCCCGCGTGGCGCTGCTCGCGGGGCTCGACGCGTCGGTCGTCGACAAGGTCCGCTCCGAGGTACGGCTCACGCCGGGGGCCCGCACCCTCATCCGCACGCTCAAGCGTCTCGGCTATCAAGTGGGCGTCGTCTCGGGCGGGTTCACCCAGGTCACCGACGACCTGAAGGAACGTCTCGGCCTCGACTTCGCGCAGGCCAACACCCTGGAGATCGTCGACGGCAAGCTGACCGGCAAGGTGACCGGCGAGATCGTCGACCGTGCGGGCAAGGCCAGGCTGCTGCGCCGGTTCGCCACGGAGGCCGGGGTGCCGCTGGAGCAGACGGTCGCGATCGGTGACGGCGCGAACGACCTCGACATGCTGAACGCCGCGGGCCTCGGTGTCGCCTTCAACGCCAAGCCCGTGGTCCGCGAGGCCGCGCACACCGCGGTGAACGTCCCCTTCCTGGACACCGTCCTCTACCTCCTCGGGATCACCCGGGAAGAGGTCGAGGCGGCCGACATGCACCTGGACTGATCCGGTCCGGACCCGCGGAGGGAGGCCCGGCACCTGTGGCGCCGGGCCTCTGCACGGTGGACGGGGAGAGGACTACTCGGAAGGCGCCCAGTAGTCGACGAGGGTGGCCACGCCCGGTTCGAGCGCCTTCCAGGAACCGGAGTACGTCAGGACGGCGAAGGCCGCGGTCGGGAAGCCCCTGCGGTTCAGCCGGACTCTGGCGTCGCCCTCGGCTTCCCCGGCGAGGACGTCGGTCAGGCCCTGCACTCCGGGGTTGTGGCCGATCAGGACGAGGTTCTGCACGTCGTCCGGGGTTTCGTTGAGCACGGCGATCAGCTCACCGGGAGAGGCTTCGTACAACCGCTCCTCGTAGACGGTCTTCGGCCGCTGCGGCAGCTCCTGGACGGCGAGCTTCCAGGTCTCGCGGGTCCGGGTGGCGGTCGAGCAGAGGGCCTGGTCGAAGGCGATGCCGCTGTCGGCCAGCTTGCGCCCGGCGACGGGGGCGTCCCGGCGGCCTCGCTCCGCGAGCGGCCGCTCGTGGTCGGAAACCTGCGGCCAGTCGGCCTTCGCATGCCGGAAGAGGACAATCCTGCGGGGTTCTGCGACGCTCATGCATCCCAGCTTCGCATGAAACGTGCCATGGGGCGCAGGGAGTTGGCGTGGTGCCCCGGCGCGGGTGACGGGCCCGGTGGCGGAGGGGTCAGGAGGCCGTGCGCAGGACCAGCGCCTGTATGCGCTCCAGGAGGTGGGTGACGGTCGGCTCGCCGGTCGCCGCGTGCGCGTCCACGGGGTTCAGGATGAGCAGGAGCAGGGCCGCGAAGGCGATGGCGGGGAGGGCGATGGCCCACCAGGGGAGCTGGATCTCGACGCTGCCCGACTGGGCCGGGTCGCGCCGGGTGTGCGATCGGGCCGACATGCCGCCTCCGTGTTCTTCGAGTGGTCCGTGCCGCTCTTCGCGGGCACAACTCGAAGTTAGGTCATCGGCGACCCTCAACCCATCCGGAGATCCACCCACTTGACCCTGATACTGGCCCCCTAGGGGATGGGGGTGCCAGCCCCACCATCACCCCGCCGGGGGCCGGTTCACGGCGACGCGATGGACGCGATGATGCCGATGATCACGGTGATGGCCAGCATCGCGCCGAGCACGATGAGCAGTTTCTTCTGGCCGTTCTGGGGGTTCGGGTCGAGGACGGGCATACGGCCAGTCTCGCACCCTTTGCCCGCCCGCCCGCCGCCGGGGTCAGGCCTTCGCGGCCCTGGCCGCCACCTCGTCCTCGACCGTGCGGTTGCGGCCCGCGAGCGTACCGATGACGATCTGCGGCACCATCAGGGCCGCCATGAGCGCGATCGGCAGCCCCCAGCCGCCGCTGTGCTGGTAGAGCACGCCCACGAGGAGCGGTCCGGGGATCGAGATCAGATAGCCCGTGCTCTGCGCGAAGGCGGACAGCTTGGCCACGCCGACGCTGCTCTTGGCCCGCATGCCGACCATCGTGAGGGCGAGCGGGAAGGCGCAGTTGGAGATGCCGAGCAGCAGCGCCCAGGCCCAGGCGCCGCCGGCGGGGGCGAGGTAGAGGCCGGCGTAGCCGGCGAGTCCGCAGGCGCCGAGGACGATCACGACCGGGCCCTGGTTGGTCAGGCGGGTGGCGACCCTCGGGATGACGAACGCCAGGGGCACGCCCATGGCCATCGTGACGGCGAGCAGCACGCCCGCCTCGCTCGCGGGGACGCCCGCGTCGCGGAAGATCTGCGGCATCCAGCCCATCGTGATGTAGGCGGCCGTGGCCTGCAGGCCGAAGAAGACGGCGAGCGCCCAAGCGGTGCGGCTGTGGGTGATGCGCAGTCCCGCGTCCTCCTGGCGTACGGCGGGGCTGATGTGCTCGGGGGCCTCGGTGGCGGCCGTGCCGCGGTCGCGGACGAGCGGGATCCACGGCACGACGGCGACGACGGCGAGCACCGCCCACACGGCGAGGCCGGTCTGCCAGTGTCCGCCGAGGCCGTCGGTGAGGGGCACGGTGGCGGCCGCCGCGATGGAGGTGCCGAACGCGAGGGCCATCGAGTAGAGGCCGGTCATGGAACCGACCCGGTCGGGGAACCAGCGCTTGACGATGACCGGCATCAGGACATTGCTGACGGCGATGCCCGCGAGGGCGAGGGCGGTGCCCGCGAGGAAGCCCGCGGTGCCGCCGATGAAGGGCCTGATCACCAGGCCCGACGCGATGGCGGCCATGCCGACGCACACCACCGCGCTCGGCCCGAAGCGCCGGGCCAGACGGGGCGCCATCACGCCGAAGAACGCGAAGCAGAGCGGCGGTACGGAGGTGAGCAGTCCGGCGAGGGTGCCGCTCATGCCGAGGCCGTCGCGCACCTCTTCGAGGAGGGCGCCGAGGCTGGTGATGGCGGGGCGGAGGTTCATGGCCGCCAAGACGATGCCCACGACGACGAGTCGCGTCGCCCACGCGCGCGTGGGGGCCTGTTTCTCGGTCGCTCCCGTACGCGTCGGGGGTGTTGCTGTCGGCGTCATCGTCCCGGTTTCCTCGCTAGCCATAAGGCCATCATAGAATCATGGGATGATTGGCTGTCCAATCGTTTGCGTCACACTGCTCACACGGCGCACGGCTCGCACCGCGGGCACCGCTCACCCACAGGTCTCGCACGAAGGAGCGTCATGCCGCTGACCACCCCTCGCCGTTCGGCGCTCTCGGAGCAGGTCATCTCCGAGCTGCGCAACCAGATCTCGTCGGGCGAGTGGCCGGTCGGCTCCCGCATCCCCACGGAGCCCGAGCTGGTCGAGCAGCTGGGCGTGGCCAGGAACACGGTCAGGGAGGCGGTGCGCGCCCTCGCGCACAACGGCCTGCTCGACATCCGGCAGGGCTCCGGGACCTACGTGGTGGCGACGAGCGAACTCGCGGGTGTGATGCAGCGCCGGTTCGCCGACGCGGACCCGCGCCACATCGCCGAGCTGCGCAGCACGCTGGAGTCCAGCGCCGCGAAGCTCGCCGCCGAGCGCCGCACCGAGCGCGACCTCAGGCAGCTCGACGCGCTGCTGGCACGCCGCGAGGAGGCCTGGGCGTCCGGGGACGCGGAGGCGTTCGTGACGGCCGACGCGACGTTCCACATGGCTGTCGTCGCCGCGTCGCACAACGACGTCATGATGGCGATGTACGCGGACCTCGGCGAGGTGCTGCGGGACTGGCTGCGCGAGGACATCGGCGAGGAGCTGACCCCGGAGACCCACATGGACCACGCCCGCCTGGTGGACGCGATCCGCGCGGGCGACGCGGAGGCCGCCGCTTCGGAGGCGGCGGGCTACCCCTTCATGTGCCGCCCGGAGCGGCTCGCTTCCGGCGGCTGACGCGGCGGCTCACTTCTCGTGGCTGACCCAGACCGCGCGGACCTCTTTCCAGCACCGTCCGGTGAGGCGCACCGTCATCGCGGGTCCCGCCTCGACGGGCCGTGAGTCGGTGTCGATGTCCCACCACCGGTAGCACTCCACGTGGAGGCGGACCCGGTCGGTCTCGGGATAGGGGTTGTGGCAGTACGCGACGGCGTGGGAGCCGACGACGGCGGTGCGGCACTCCGAGCCGAAGGGCCGGGGCCGGGGCTTCTCCGCCCGCGCGTCCAGCCCCACGCGCGCGTGGGGAGGTTCTTGCGGCGCTGCGCTCGGCGCGGCGACCACAAGAGCGAGAGCCACGGGCACCGCACCGGAGAGACGCACACTTCAGAGTGCGCGACACTCCCCCGCGGCCGCCCGGCCCGGAGGCCGAACGGGTGACGGCGGAAAGAACGGGTGACGGCGGAAAGCCTGAGGCCCCGCCGCCCGCACGCTGCGGTAGACGGGGCCTCGAAGACGTACGACCGAGGGTCAGGCACCCATCATGTGCACGCCGCCGTCGACGTGGATGATCTCGCCGGTGGTCTTCGGGAAGAAGTCCGAGAGCAGGGCGACGATGCCGCGGCCGGCGGGCTCCGGGTCGGCCATGTCCCAGTTCAGCGGGGAGCGGGTGTCCCAGACCTTCGCGAGGTCCGAGAAGCCCGGGATGGACTTGGCGGCCATGGAGCCGAGCGGGCCCGCGGAGATGAGGTTGCAGCGGATGTCGCGGGAGCCGAGGTCGCGCGCCAGGTAGCGGCTGGTGGCCTCCAGGGCGGCCTTGGCCGGGCCCATCCAGTCGTACTGCGGCCAGGCGAACTGCGCGTCGAAGGTCAGGCCGACGACCGAGCCGCCCTCCTCCGGCATGAGCGGCAGGCAGGCCATGGTGAGCGACTTCAGGGAGTACGCCGAGACGTGCATGGCCGTGGCCACCGACTCGAACGGCGTGTTCAGGAAGTTGCCGCCGAGGGCGTCCTGCGGGGCGAAGCCGATGGAGTGGACGACGCCGTCCAGGCCGCCGAGCTCCTCGCGGACCAGGCCTTCCAGGCGGTCCAGGTGCTCCTGGTTGGTCACGTCGAGCTCGATGACCTTGGCGGGCTTGGGGAGCTTCTTGGCGATGCGCTCGGTCAGGGTGGGCCGCGGGAAGGCGGTCAGGATGACCTCCGCGCCCTGCTCCTGGGCGACCTTCGCCGCGTGGAAGGCGATGGAGGACTCCATCAGCACACCCGTGATGAGGATGCGCTTGCCGTCGAGAATTCCGCTCATGTGATCAGTGACCCATGCCCAATCCGCCGTCAACGGGGATGACGGCTCCAGTGATGTACGAGGCGTCGTCGGACGCGAGGAACTTCACCGCGGCGGCGATCTCCTCGGGCTGCGCGTAACGGCCGAGCGGCACCTGAGAGACGATGCCCTCGCGCTGCTCGTCCGTCAGCACCTTGGTCATGTCGGTGTCGACAAAACCGGGGGCGACGACGTTGAAGGTGAGGTTGCGCGAACCGAGCTCGCGGGCGAGCGAGCGGGCGAAGCCGACCAGACCCGCCTTGGAGGCGGCGTAGTTCGCCTGCCCCGCGCCGCCCAGCAGGCCGACGACGGAGGAGATGAGGACGACGCGGCCCTTCTTGGCGCGCAGCATGCCGCGGTTGGCGCGCTTGACGACGCGGAAGGTGCCGGTGAGGTTGGTGTCGAGGACGGACGTGAAGTCCTCCTCGGACATGCGCATCAGGAGCTGGTCCTTGGTGATGCCCGCGTTGGCGACCAGGACCTCGACGTTCCCGTGCTTCTCCTCGATCTCCTTGTAGGCCTGCTCCACCTGCTCGGCGTCGGTGATGTCGCACTTGACGGCGAGGACGCCGGCGTCGGTGAGGACCTTCGGCGGCTCGCCCGAGCGGTAGGTGATCGCGACCTTGTCGCCGGCGTCGGCGAAGGCGCTGGCGATGGCGAGGCCGATGCCCCGGTTTCCTCCGGTGACGAGAACCGAGCGGCTCAACGGATCACCCTTTCGATAGCGGTCTGGTACCTCGAAAACCTATCGGTACCTCCCGCGATACGGAGAATCGACGACCGACAGTGGCTCGGAGGAGTCGCTGTCGGGTCCCTACAGAAAACCCTGGCCCCCGGGCCGTCGGGCGCGACATGATCTGACCTGACCGGTGCCGACAGCAGGGAGACATCCGTGCCTCATTCCATCGATGAAGCCTTCACGGCGCTGCCGCTGCGGGCTCTCGCCGACGCCGCGCTGGCCCGCGCGCGGGCGCTCGGCGCCGACCACGCGGACTTCCGCCTGGAGCGGGTGCGCAGCGCGTCCTGGCGGCTGCGCGACGCCAGGCCGTCCGGCACGTCCGACTCCACGGACCTCGGGTACGCGGTCCGTGTGGTGCACGGCGGCACCTGGGGCTTCGCCTCGGGTGTGGACATGACGATGGACGCGGCGGCGCGGGTCGCGTCGCGGGCGGTGGCGATGGCGAAGCTGTCGGCGCAGGTCATCAAGGCCGCCGGGTCCGACGAGAGGGTGGAGCTCGCGGCCGAGCCCGTGCACGCGGACAAGACGTGGGTCTCCTCGTACGAGATCGACCCGTTCTCCGTGCCCGGCGAGGAGAAGGCGGGGGTGCTCGCCGACTGGAGCGCGCGGCTGCTCGCCGCCGACGGGGTCGCGCACGTCGACGCCTCGCTGCTCACCGTGCACGAGAACAAGTTCTACGCGGACACGGCGGGCACGGTGACGACGCAGCAGCGCGTGCGGCTGCACCCGCAGCTGACCGCGGTGGCCGTGGACGGGGCGACCGGCGAGTTCGACTCGATGCGGACGATCGCGCCGCCGGCCGGCCGCGGCTGGGAGTACCTCACGGGGACCGGCTGGGACTGGGAGGGCGAACTCGCGCGCATTCCCGAGCAATTGGCGGAGAAGATGCGGGCGCCGAGCGTTCAGGCGGGTTCGTACGACCTCGTCGTCGACCCGTCCAACCTCTGGCTGACGATCCACGAGTCCATCGGCCACGCCACCGAGCTGGACCGCGCGCTCGGCTACGAGGCGGCGTACGCGGGCACGTCGTTCGCCACCTTCGACCGGCTCGGCGAGCTCGCGTACGGCTCGTCGCTGATGAACGTGACGGGTGACAGGACCGCCGAGCACGGGCTGGCGACCGTCGGGTACGACGACGAGGGCGTGGCCGCGCAGTCCTGGGACCTGGTCAAGGACGGCACGCTGGTCGGCTACCAGCTGGACCGGCGGATCGCGAGGCTCACCGGCTTCGAGCGGTCCAACGGCTGCGCGTACGCCGACTCCCCCGGCCATGTGCCGGTGCAGCGCATGGCGAACGTGTCGCTGCGGCCGGACCCGGGCGGGCTCTCCACGGAGGACCTGATCGCGGGCGTCGACCGCGGCATCTATGTGGTCGGCGACCGGTCATGGTCCATTGACATGCAAAGGTACAACTTTCAATTTACCGGGCAGCGCTTCTACAAGATCGAGAACGGGCGGCTCGCCGGGCAGCTGCGGGATGTCGCCTACCAGGCGACGACCACCGACTTCTGGGGCTCGATGGCCGCGGTCGGCGGCCCGCAGACGTACGTCCTCGGCGGCGCCTTCAACTGCGGCAAGGCCCAGCCGGGCCAGGTCGCCGCGGTCTCGCACGGCTGCCCGTCCGCCCTCTTCCGGGGCGTGAACATTCTGAACACCACGCAGGAGGCCGGTCGATGAGCCGCAGCGCCACCAAGCCGCACGAGATCGTCGAGCGCGCCCTCGAACTGTCCACCGCCGACGGCTGCGTCGTGATCGCCGACGAGGAGTCGTCGGCGAACCTGCGCTGGGCGCGCAACGCGCTGACCACCAACGGCGTCACCCGCGGCCGCACCCTCACCGTCATCGCCACCGTCGACGGCAAGGAGGGCACCGCCTCCGGCGTCGTGACGCGCTCGGCCGTGACCGCCGACGACCTGGAGCCGCTGGTGCGGGCCGCCGAGGAGGCGGCGCGCGGGGCGGCTCCCGCCGAGGACGCGCAGCCGCTGGTGACCGGCACCGCCGCGTCCGCCGATTTCACGGAGGCGCCCGTGGAGACCTCGTCCGCGGTCTTCGCGGACTTCGCTCCCGCACTCGGTGAGGCGTTCGCACGGGCCCGTGCGGGCGGTCGCGAGCTGTACGGCTTCGCGAACCACGAGTTCGTGTCGAGCTATCTCGGTACGTCGACGGGGCTGCGGCTGCGGCACGACCAGCCCACCGGCACCCTGGAACTGAACGCCAAGTCGCCGGACCGCACCAAGTCGGCGTGGGCGGGGCGGGCCACCCGCGACTTCAAGGACGTCGACCCGGCGGCGCTCGACGCGGAGCTCGCGCAGCGCCTCGGCTGGGCCCAGCGGCGCGTCGACCTGCCCGCCGGGCGGTACGAGACGCTGCTGCCGCCGACCGCCGTCGCCGACCTGCTGATCTACCAGTACTGGTCGTCGTCGGCCCGCGACGCCGCCGAGGGCCGCACGGTGTTCGCCAAGCCGGGCGGCGCCACGCGCCTCGGCGAACGCCTCACCGAGCTGCCCCTGACGCTGCGCAGCGACCCGCACGAGCCGGGCCTGGAGGCGGCGCCGTTCGTGCTCGCGCACTCCTCGGGCGGTGACGCCTCCGTCTTCGACAACGGTCTGCCGCTGGCCGCCACCGAGTGGATCCGCGCCGGTGAGCTCGCTCACCTCACGACCAGCCGGCACAGCGCGGGGCTGACCGGGCTGCCGGTGACGCCGGCCGTCGACAACCTCGTCCTGGACGGGGGCGGCGACCGCTCCCTGGACGAGATGGTCGCGGCGACCGAGCGCGGACTGCTGCTGACCTGCCTCTGGTACATCCGCGAGGTCGACCCGGCGACGCTGCTGCTCACCGGGCTTACCAGGGACGGCGTGTACCTCGTCGAGAACGGCGAGGTGGTGGGCGAGGTGAACAACTTCCGGTTCAACGAGTCACCCGTGGACCTCCTCGGCCGGGCCACCGAGGCGGGCCGCACGGAGAAGACGCTGCCGCGCGAGTGGGGCGACTACTTCACCCGGGCCGCGATGCCCGCGCTGCGCGTCCCGGATTTCAATATGAGTTCGGTCAGCCAGGGCGTATAACCTCGGACCCTGCACGTCCGTGCAGCCCATCAGTACATGGATCCAGTACATCCGAGGAGACGCGAGACCCGTGACGGACATCGTCGACGAGCTGAAGTGGCGGGGGCTCTTCGCCCTGTCCACCGATGAAGACGCACTGCGCAAGGCGCTCGCGGACGGTCCCGTCACGTTCTATTGCGGCTTCGACCCGACCGCGGCGAGCCTGCACGTGGGGCACCTCGTGCAGGTCCTCACCGTGCGGCGGCTCCAGCAGGCGGGGCACCGCCCGCTGGCGCTGGTGGGCGGGGCGACCGGCCAGATCGGTGACCCGCGGCCGACCGCCGAGCGCACGCTGAACGACCCGGAGACGGTCGCGAACTGGGTGGCCAGGCTGCGCTCGCAGATCGAGCCGTACCTGTCCTTCGAGGGCGAGAACGCCGCGACGATGGTCAACAACCTCGACTGGACCGCGGGCCTGTCCGCGATCGAGTTCCTGCGCGACATCGGCAAGCACTTCCGGGTGAACAAGATGCTGACCAAGGACTCCGTGGCCCGCCGCCTGGAGTCCCAGGAAGGCATCTCGTACACGGAGTTCAGCTACCAGCTCCTCCAGGGCATGGACTTCCTGGAGCTCTACCGGCGGTACGGCTGCACCCTGCAGACCGGCGGCAGCGACCAGTGGGGCAACCTCACGGCGGGCATCGACCTGATCCACCGCCTGGAGCCGGACGCCGCCGTGCACGCCATGGGCACGCCGCTGATGCTCAAGTCGGACGGCACCAAGTTCGGCAAGTCCGAGGGCGGCGCGGTCTGGCTCGACCCGGCGATGACCACGCCGTACGCGTTCTACCAGTTCTGGCTGAACACGGATGACCGGGACATCTCGACGTACATGCGGATCCTGTCCTTCAAGTCCCGCGAGGAGCTGGAGGAGATCGAGAAGCAGACGGAGGAGCGTCCGCAGGCGCGCGCCGCGCAGCGTGCGCTCGCCGAGGAGCTGACCACGCTGGTGCACGGCGCGGACCAGTGCGCCGCGGTCATCGCCGCGTCCAAGGCGCTCTTCGGCCAGGGCGAGCTCGCCGGTCTGGACGAGGCGACGCTGGCCGCGGCCCTCTCCGAGCTGCCGCGCGTCGAGGTCGCCGAGCTCGGCCCGGTCGTGGACCTGCTCGCCGAGGTCGGCCTGGTGGCGAGCAAGTCCGCCGCCCGGCGCACGGTCAAGGAGGGCGGTGCCTACGTGAACAACGTGAAGGTCACCGCCGAGGACGCGGTGCCGGCCCGGGAGGATCTGCTGCACGGGCGGTGGCTGGTCCTGCGCCGCGGCAAGAAGAACCTGGCCGCGGTGGAGGTCACGGCGGGCTGACCCGCCCGCACCACGCGAGCGCGAGAGGGGCCGGTCCGCGCGGACCAGCCCCTCCGTGTGCGGCTAAGCCCGCCGTTTGTTGCCCCGGAGCATCGTGTACGCCGCGTCACCGAGGCCGACGACCACGAGAGCCGCGACCAGCTGGAGCGCGTGTCGGCCCCAGTCGATGCCCTTGGTCTCGTTGATGCCGAACTGAGTCGCGAGCCAGTTGCCCAGAACGGCTCCGATGATGCCGAACACCGTGGTCAGCCAGAGAGGACTGTGCTGCTTCCCGGGGAGGATCGCCTTGGCAATCAGCCCCAGTACGAAACCCACGATGATGGCCCACAACCAGCCCATAGCTGCCTCCTAGTCGGCTCAGATGAGCATTACGGCCAGTCTCGACCCGTCCGCCATACGGCGCATGTCGGGCTCGTCCATACGTGGCGGGACGCAGGAGGGGCACCGAGAAGAGGCCTGCCCCGGTCTCGTAGGCGGCGCAGCCGCGGCGTAACGTTGAGGGGCCGGGCCGGGGCAGGTACCGCGGAGAGTCCGGCACAGCGGACAGGGCGGTGGAATGTGATGCGGAAGCAGAGCAGCGGCCAGGTCTTCCGGATCACGGGGGCCCGGCAGGGTCTCGCGGAGGACGTGCGGGGCAGGCAGCGACGGTATGTGATCTCGATGTCGGTCCGTACCGTGTCGGTGGTGGCCGCCGCGGTGCTGTGGAACGTCGAGCGGCACGTCGCGCTCGTCGCTCTGGTGCTCGGAATCCTCCTGCCGTACATCTCCGTCGTGATCGCCAACGCCGGCCGGGAGTCGCCGCCTTCGCTGCCGTCGACGTTCGTGCCCGCTCCTTCTCGGCCAATGCTCGCGCCGCCCGTCGCGGCCGCCGCCGCGGAATCCGTCCCGGAAGATCCCCCGGGCCCCGCTCACGACCAGCGGCGCGGCGCCGCGCACGGGCCGAACTGACCGTCGACGTTGCGCCAAGCTCAAGAAAACCTCAGATCAATCGTGAAGTTCCGGTGCCAGTCGGCGGGTCCCCCATGACATACTTCGTACGCGCTCCGCATCCCCCGTCGGAGCGACAGACCGACGCCGGGCAGCTCCCCCCGTGGCTGCTCGGCGTCGCCTTGTTCGCAGCACTTGGACGCGACTGTGAGTGACGAAAACCCGATCTGTTCCGCCAAGGGCTGCCGCGTCTCGGCGGTCTGGGTACTGGCCTGGAACAACCCCAAGATTCATACGCCGGAGCGCCGCAAGACGTGGCTCGCGTGCGGAGAGCACCGCGAGCACCTCTCCCAGTTCCTCGGTGTGCGCGGCATGCTGAAGGACGTCGTGCCGCTCGACGAGTGGCAGGCGCGCGAGGCCGCCGACGGGGACGGCCGGGGCGTGTCCTAGCCGCCGATCGCGGACATCGGGCGGTCCGGCTGCAGGAACGATGGGTCGTCCAGGCCGGAGCCGGCCTTCTTGCCCCACATCGCGAGCTTCCATATGCGGGCGATCGCCTCGTCCGAGCCGTCCGCCGTGTCGTCGGGCGCGGCGCGCAGGGCCGCGCGCAGGTCCGTTTCCTCGGTGGCGAAGAGGCAGGTGCGCACCTGGCCGTCGGCCGTCAGCCGGGTGCGGTCGCAGGCCGAGCAGAACGGGCGGGTGACGGAGGCGATGACGCCGACGCGGTGCGGGCCGCCGTCCACGATCCAGCGCTCGGCGGGCGCGGAGCCGCGCTCCCCCGAGCCCTCCTCGGTGAGCTCGAAGCGGGTGCGCAGGGACTGCAGGATGTCGCCCGCGGTGATCATGCCGTCACGCTTCCAGCCGTGCTGGGCGTCCAGGGGCATCTGCTCGATGAAGCGGAGCTCGTAGTCGTTCGCCACGGCCCAGGCCAGGAGGTCGGGGGCCTCGTCGTCGTTCAGCCCCGGCATCAGGACGGTGTTGACCTTGACGGGGGTGAGGCCGGCGTCGCGGGCCGCTTCGAGGCCTTCGAGGACGTCCTTGTGGCGGTCGCGCCGGGTCAGCGTCTTGAAGACGTCGGGGCGCAGGGTGTCCAGGGAAACGTTGACCCGGTCGAGGCCGGCGGCCTTGAGGGCCTGGGCGGTGCGCTTGAGTCCGATGCCGTTCGTCGTCAGGGACATCTTCGGGCGGGGCTCCAGCCGGGCGCAGCGCTCGACGATGCCGACGAGGCCGGGGCGCAGCAGGGGCTCGCCGCCGGTGAAGCGGACCTCGGTGATGCCGAGCTGTGTGACGGCGATGCGGATGAGCCGGACGATCTCGTCGTCGGTGAGCAGGTCCGGCTTGGCGAGCCACTGCAGGCCCTCTTCCGGCATGCAGTACGTGCACCGCAGATTGCAGCGGTCGGTCAGCGATACGCGCAGGTCAGTGGCTACGCGGCCAAACGTGTCGATGAGCACTGCGGCCCCCTCCCCGGCGGTCGGCTTCTCTTGGGTCCCACTGTCTTCGACCTTACGCGACACCTCTGACAACGCCATGGGCCATTTGCCACGAGGAACGGTACGGCCGCGTCGTAGGACTCTACGACGCGGCCGCTACGAACGTGTGAACAAATGCCGGTCAGTGGGCTCCGACGCCGGTGAGGGACTTGACCTCCAGCTCGGCGTACTTGCCCTTGTCGGGCTCCTCCTTGGAGAGGAGAGAGCCGAGCCAGCCGAGCAGGAAACCGAGCGGGATGGAGATCAGGCCCGGGTTCTCCAGCGGGAAGAAGTCGAAGTTCGCGTCGGGGAACATCGAGCTGGGCTTTCCGGAGACGACGGGTGAGAACAGCACCAGGCCGACGGCGGCGACGAGGCCGCCGTAGATCGACCAGAGCGCGCCCTGCGTGGTGAACCTCTTCCAGAAGAGGCTGTAGAGGATCGTCGGCAGGTTCGCGGAGGCGGCGACCGCGAAGGCGAGGGCGACCAGGCCCGCCACGTTCAGATCGCGGGCCAGGGCCCCCAGCGCGATGGAGACGATGCCGATGAAGACGGTCGACCAGCGGGCCGCCTTCATCTCCTCCTTCTCGGTGGCCTTGCCCTTGCGGATGACGTTCGCGTAGATGTCGTGCGCGAAGGAGGACGACGAGGCGAGGGTGAGGCCCGCGACGACCGCGAGGATCGTGGCGAAGGCGACCGCGGAGATGACCGCGAGCAGGATCGCGCCACCGGTCGAGTCGCCACCGCCGCCGATCTCCATGGCGGCGAGCGGTGCGGCCGTGTTGCCGGCCTTGTTGGAAGCGATGATCTCGCCGGGCTTGAGCAGGGCGGCGGCGCCGAAGCCGAGGACGATCGTCATCAGATAGAAGGCGCCGATGATGCCGATGGCCCAGTTCACGGACTTACGGGCGGCCTTGGACGTCGGCACGGTGTAGAAGCGGATCAGGATGTGCGGCAGGCCGGCGGTGCCGAGGACCAAAGCGATGCCGAGGGAGATGAAGTCCAGCTTCGAGGTGCCGGAGACGCCGTACTTGAGGCCGGGCTCCAGGAAGGCCGAGCCCTTGCCGCTGTTGGAGGCGGCCGTGCCGAGCAGGTCGGAGACGTTGAAGTCAAACTTCAGGAGGATCAGGAAGGTGATGAGGACGGTGCCGGTGATGAGCAGGACGGCCTTGACCATCTGCACCCAGGTGGTGCCCTTCATGCCGCCGATGGTGACGTAGACGATCATCAGGACGCCGACGAGGGCCACGATGAGGACCTTGCCCGCGTCGCTGGTGATGCCGAGCAGCAGCGAGACCAGGACGCCCGCGCCCGCCATCTGCGCGAGCAGGTAGAAGATCGAGACGACGATCGTGGAGGTGCCCGCGGCGGTGCGGACCGGGCGCTGGCGCATGCGGTAGGCGAGGACGTCGCCCATCGTGTAGCGCCCGGAGTTGCGCAGCGGCTCGGCGACCAGGAGGAGCGCCACGAGCCAGGCGACCAGGAAGCCGATGGAGTACAGGAAGCCGTCGTATCCGAAGAGGGCGATGGCGCCGGCGATGCCGAGGAAGGAGGCGGCGGACATGTAGTCGCCGGAGATCGCCAGGCCGTTCTGGAAGCCGGTGAACTGGCGGCCGCCCGCGTAGAAGTCGGCGGCGCTCTTGGTCTGCCGTCCTGCCCAGACGGTGATGAAGAGAGTGGCGACGACGAAGGCGGCGAAGAGGCTGATGATCAGCGGCCGGTGCTCGGAGGCGTCGGACGCCGCCGCCAGGTCGATCACGGCGGTGTGCGCGGGATTCATGCGTCGCCCTCCAGGCGGCTCTGCGGACGGTTCTCCATGCGGGCCTTGATGACCTCGGCCTTCGGGTCGAGCTGCGCCGCCGCGTGGCGCGAGTAGAACCAGGCGATGAGGAAGGTGGTCAGGAACTGCCCGAGGCCGAGGACCAGGGCCACGTTGATGTTGCCGAAGAGCTTGGTGCCCATGAACTCGCCCGCGTAGTTGGAGAGCAGGACGTACACGAGGTACCAGGCGATGAAGGCGATGGTGAGCGGGAAGGCGAACGAGCGGTGCGAGCGGCGCAGTTCACCGAATTCCGTGCTCTCCTGCACCTCGATGAACTCCTCCGTGGAGGGCGCGTGGGGAGCGGGTTCTTTTCCTGCGCCACCCTTCGAAGGGGGCGGTGCGTCGGTGGCCACGGAGTCTCCTCGTGGTGCGGGTGGGGTGGGGACGGACAGTTGTTCCATGGGTTCTCTGGCCTCACATCCGGCGTGACGCGGATCACGTGAGCCACGGATGGCGATGCTAAGGCCACGGGACGTGATCCGACAGGGGTTGATGTTGCTTCCGTTGTCTGCTCAACGTCCCCGGGCGGCGCACGACGCGCCCCGGCTGCCCGGTTTCTTCCGGATCGCGGCCGACAGGCATTGCTGGCCTGGGAGTTCGGGGGATAGCTTCACCCTGCACGCCCGTCATGTACCTGCCCGAGCACCAGCTGTGTTCGGGCAGTTCCGTATCCGGATGATGTGGAGATCCCATGGCTCATCTGCGTTCCAGACGTCGTACGGCACTCACCGTGCCGCTCGGCCTCGCGCTCGCCGCCTCGGTCGGCTTCGTGCCCGGCGCCGCGACCGCGGCCCCGAACGAGTCCCCCGCCCCCGTGTCGGCGCAGACCGCGAAGGACGCCCCCGTCTTCGCGTACGTCGTCAACACCCGCACGGACCGCAAGACGCTCGCGTACGTCAAGAAGGCGATAGCCAGGGCCGGCGGCTCCGTCGTCGTCACGCACGAGAAGATCGGCGTCATCGTCGTCCACTCCACGGACCAGGACTTCGGCAAGCGAATACGCGGCGTGCGCGGCGTCCAGTCCGCGGGCGCGACCCACACCGCGCCGCTGAAGTCGGCCGCCACCACGGACGACGGCAAGGCGAAGGTGCTGTCCGCCGCCGAGGCCAAGGCCCTGAAGAAGAGTGCCGCTCCGGGCACTGAGCCGATGGAAGCCGACCAGTGGGACCTGCGGGCGATCGGCGCCGACAAGGCCGCGAAGATCAACCCGGGCAGCAAGAAGGTCACCGTCGCCGTGATCGACACCGGCGTCGACGACACCCACCCGGATCTCGCCCCCAACTTCTCGGCCGCGCAGTCCGCGAGCTGTGTCGGCGGCAAGCTCGACACGTCGCCCGGAGCCTGGCGCCCGGCGAAGAAGGAGCACTACCACGGCACGCACGTGGCCGGTGAGATCGGCGCCGCGCGCAACGGCGTCGGCGTCGCGGGCGTCGCGCCCGGCGTGAAGATCGCGGGCATCAAGGTGGCCGACCCGGTCGACGAGCTGTTCTACCCGGAGAACGTGGTCTGCGCCTTCGTGTTCGCCGCCGAGCACAGCGTCGAGATCACCAACAACAGCTACTACGTGGACCCGTGGCTGTACAACTGCAAGGACGACCCGGACCAGAAGGCGATCCTCGACGCGGTCAACCGCGCGCAGCTGTACGCGCATAAGAAGGGCACCCTCAACGTCGCCTCCGCGGGCAACTCCAACCACGACCTGGACTCGGACGCGATCGTCGACGACTCCAGCCCGGACGACTCCACCCCGGTGACCCGCACCATCGACCCGCACGAGTGCCTCGACGTGCCGACCCAGCTGCCGGGCGTCGTCACGACCAGCGCGACGGGCGTCAAGAACCTCAAGTCGTCGTACTCCAGCTACGGCAAGGGTGTCGTCGACGTGACGGCCCCGGGCGGCGACAAGTACCAACTGCCGACGGACACCCCGTCGAAGAACGGCAACATCCTCTCCACCATGCCGGGCGGCGAGTACGGCTGGCTGCGCGGCACGTCGATGGCCGCGCCGCACGCCTCGGGTGTCGCCGCGCTGATCAAGTCCACGCACCCGAAGGCGGGCCCGGCCGAGCTGCAGCGGATCCTGAAGAAGCAGGCCGACCGTCTGGAGTGCCCCACCACGCCGTACGACCCCGACGGCGACGGTGACGTCGACGCGGTCTGCGAGAGCGGCGGCGCGCACAAGAACGGCTTCTACGGCAGCGGGCTCGTCGACGCGCTCGACGCCGTGAAGAAGAAGTGACGGGGAGACGACACGTGAGCGAGTCCACCAAGTCCCACATATCCGCCGCCGCCTTCCTGCGCTCCCGCCGCGCGCTGGCCCTGCCGCTCGGCGTCGCGATGGTCTCGGCCGTCGCCTTCCTGCCGGGAACGGCGGCCGCGCGGCCCGCCGCGGTACCGGACGCTCCGGCGTCGGTTTCGTCGTCGGCCGCCACGGACGCCACGTCCATGAGTTACGTGGTGAACGTCCGCCCCGGCAAGGGGAGTTCCGAGCGCGCCAAGAAGGCGATCGCCAAGGCCGGCGGTGACGTCGTCATCGCGTACGACAAGATCGGCGTCATCGTCGTCCACTCGGCGAACCCCGACTTCGCGAAGACGATCCGCGAGGTGAAGGGCGTCGACTCGGCGGGCGCGACGCGGACGGCCCCGCTGTCCGCCCAGTCCGACGACGCCCTGGAGTCGGAGCGGCCGCTGACCGCCGCGGAGGCGAAGGCCGCGGCCGGGAAGGCCTCGGCGGGCCAGGACGAGCTGGAGCCGCTGCAGTGGGACCTGCCCGCCATGAAGGCGGACAAGGCGCACGAGATCTCCCTCGGCAGCCGCAAGGTCACGGTCGGCGTGCTCGACTCCGGTGTCGACGACACGCACCCCGACATCGCGCCGAACTTCGACCGCCGGGCGTCCGCGAGCTGTCTGGGCGGCGTGCCCGTCCAGAAGGACAACGCGTGGCGGCCGGTGGCCGGTGAGAGCGACCACGGCATGCACGTGGCGGGCACGGTCGCCGCCGCGAAGAACGGCACCGGTGTCACGGGCGTCGCGCCGGGCGTGAAGGTGGCGAGCCTGAAGGTGGCGGAGCCCGAGACCGGCCTGTACTACACGGAGGCCGTGGTCTGCGGCTTCGTGTGGGCGGCCGACCACGGCGTCGACGTCACCAACAACAGCTATTACACCGACCCGTGGCTGTTCAACTGCACGACGGACGACGACCAGAAGGCGCTGGTCGACGCGGTCGGGCGGGCCTCGAAGTACGCGGAGCGCAAGGGCGCGGTGAACGTCGCGGCCGCGGGCAACTCGAAGACCGACCTCGCCCAGGACGAGATCATCGACAAGTCGAGTCCCAACGACACCACTCCGGTGCCGCGGACCATCAAGACCAAGGACTGCTTCGACCTCCCGTCGCAGCTTCCGGGGGTCGTGACGGTCTCCGCCACCGGTGCGAAGGGCATCAAGGCGTCGTACTCGAACTACGGCGACGGCGTCATCGACATCACGGCACCGGGCGGCGACTCCACCAAGTACCAGGCGCCGAACCCGCCGGCCGTCGACGGCCGGATCCTGTCGACGCTGCCGGGCGGCAAGTTCGGCTACAAGGGCGGTACGTCGATGGCCTCGCCGCACGTCGCGGGCGTGGCCGCGCTGCTCAAGTCGACGCACCCGCACGCCTCGGCCAAGCGGATCAAGGAGCTGCTCCACCGCCAGGCCGACGCGATGGCCTGCACCGACCCGTACGACTTCGACGGCGACGGCAAGGTCGACGCGGTGTGCGAGGGCGGCCGGAACAAGAACGGCTTCTACGGCGTGGGCATGGCCGACGCGCTGGACGCCGTGCGCAAGTAGCACCACTCAAGTAGCACCACATCACCGCTTCGCGGTGGAGAGGGCCGGGCGACTCGTGAGCCGCCCGGCCCTCAGCACTCCCCTGGTCAGCAGGGCCTGAGCCGCCAGGTAGGTGAGCATGATCGCGAAGTCGGGCCTCGGCAGCTGCGGCCAGTCGGCGACGCCGGTCGCGATCAGGGTGTCCGAGAGCAGGAACAGCGCCCCGCCCGCGGCCGCCGTGACGCCGAGCGCGGTCGCGCCGAGCGCCATGGCGGTGAGCAGCACGCTGTAGCCCGCGACGGGCCCGCGCATGTCGGCCGGCAGGTCCGGCCAGAGCAGCGCCACGGTGCCGATGAGCGCGAGGGCGTACGCGGCCACGAGCACCGCCCTGCGCGCGTACCCACCGGTTTCGCCGAACCGCTCGCCGTACCGCTTGAAGAGCACGAGATAGCAGACGTGTCCGGCGGCGAAGGACCCCATCCCGGCGAGGAACGCGGGCTCGGCGTCGAAGAGCAGGAGGGTGTCGCCGCCCCAGCCGAAGAGGAGGGCGGCGATCAGCAGCCGAGGGCCCTTCCGTGTGGCGACGTATGCCGCGAGGAGGGGCATGAGGAGCGGCTTGAAGACGGCGTGGCCGGGGCCGGAGTCGGCGAGGAGCGCGACGAGGTCGCCGAGCGCGGCGACGCCGAATGCGCCGAGGAGCAGCCCCGGCGGCGGCCGGCCCGTCACGCCGCCCGCTCCGGGACCGGCGCCTCGGAGGCGGGCAGGGCCGCCGGGGACGCCTCGGGAGCCTTCGGAGCGCTCGGCTGCCAGCCGGGCCCGCGGAAGAGCCGCCCGGCCCGCTCCCGCCAACCCGCGGCCGCCCGCAGGTCCTTGGCGATGGCGGCGTACTCGTGGGTCGCCACACGCAGGGGGTTGTACGTGTCGATGTTCTTCGTCAGTCCGTACACGGGACGGTCGGTCTCGGCGACCCAGGAGCCGAACAGCCGGTCCCAGACGATGAGGATGCCGCCGAAGTTGCGGTCCAGGTAGCCGCCCTGGGACGCGTGGTGCACGCGGTGGTGCGAGGGCGTGTTGAAGACGTACTCGATGGGGCGGGGCAGCTTCCCGATGCGCTCGGTGTGGATCCAGAACTGGTAGACCAGGTTGGCCGAGGAGCAGAACGCGAGCGCCGCCGGGTGGACGCCGCAGGCGATGAGCGGCAGGTAGAACGGCCACACCGTGAGGCTCGTCCAGGGCTGGCGCAGTGCCGTCGTGAGGTTGAACTTGCGGCTGGAGTGGTGCACGACGTGGCAGGCCCACAGGATGCGGATGACGTGGTGGCCCCGGTGCGACCAGTAGTAGAAGAAGTCCTGGGCGAGGAGCATGAGCGGGATGGTCCACCACAGGACGGGGACGCGCAGCGGTGTCAGCGCGTAGACGCCCGAGTAGATCGCGACGATCGGGATCTTCCACAGCAGGTCGAAGACGAGGCTGCCGAGCCCCATGGTGATGCTGGTGGCGGCGTCCTTCGTCTCGTACCCCGCGGCGTCCTCATCGGGATGGATCCGGTGGCTCACGATCTCGATGACGGTCAGCAGCACGAAAGCCGGGATGGACCACAGCACGACATCGGGCAGGTTCGGGGACATGCGTGCACGGTAGAACGGCCGCAGGCCCACGACTAGAGGTTGTTACCGACAAGTATTACCGGCGGTACGGGAGCGGTTGTTGGTGATCCTCGCCAACAACCGGCCCACCGGGGGCCGGGGACGGTACCCGATGCGCGGCACTGCCCCGGCCCCCGCTCGCTCACCAGACCCGTACCGAAGCTCCGGGTGCGAAGACGGGGCTCGTCGCGTCGGTGGGGGGCTCCTTGAGGGGTTCGGCCAGCTCTTCGGCCGTGGGGCCCACGCGCGCGGCGATCCGTCCGAGCCGTTGCAGGTCGAAGCCGTAGACGCGGGCCGCGTTGCCGCCGACCATGGCCGCGATCTCGTCCCTGGGGAGGCCGGCGTAGGCGGTGCGGAGGCCTTCGCGCGAGTAGGGGTACGTGCCCTCGTCGTGCGGGTAGTCGCTGCCCCACATGATCTTGTCGAGACCGATCCGGTCGCGCAGGGCCGCCTCGTGGGGGCGCATGAAACTGGCGCCCACGAAGCAGTTGTCGCGCCACACTTCGGAGGGGCCCTTGCCCATCGCGTCGGCGAGACCCGCGCCGAACTTCGACTCGGCGGTGTCCGCGCCGCCGGCCCTCCTCGCCGCCGCGACGAGCCGCCCGTGGTAGTAGTCCAGCATGTCGAGCACTCCGGGGATCCAGCCCGAGCCCTGCTCGGTGAGGACCAGCCTGAGGTCCGGATGGCGGCGGAAGGCCCCGCCGAAGACGAGGTGCCACAGCGCGCGGTGCGAGAACCACGTCGTCTCGACCATGAACACCGCGCGCGCGGCCGGCTCCTCGCCGAGCGGCGGCGAGGCCGAGCCCGCGTGGTGGTTGACCGGCACGCCCCGTTCGGCGCAGGCCGCCCAGATCGGGTCGTACGTCGACGAGTAGAGCTCCGGCAGGCCCGAACCCGGTGGTGTGCCGGGCAGCATGAGGCCGCCCGTCAGGCCCGCCTCCACCGACCGGTGGATCTCCTCGACGGCCAGGTCGACGTCGTTCAGGAGGATCTGGAAGACGCCCGCCCTGCGTCCCGGGGCGGCGGCGCAGAAGTCCGCGAGCCACCGGTTGTGGGCGCGCAGCCCCGCCCAGCGCTGCTCGAACTCCTCCCGGGTCGGCGCGGGGGCCATCAGGGACGCCGAGGGGAAGAACGGCGGGATGGTGTTCGGGAAGACGACCTCGGCGACGATGCCGTCCGCTTCGAGCTCGGCGACGCGGCGGTCCGAGTTCCAGTTGCGGTCGGCGGTGTCCGCGAGGAGGTCCTCGTACGGATTGACGTAGGTGGCCGCCCACGCGTCGAACGCGTCGTGGTGGCGCGACTCCAAGTAGGGCCTGTAGTCGAGGAGATCGGCGCCCGCGTGGCAGTCCGCGGAGATGACGGTGTAGCGGTCCTCGGTGCCGTCCTGTGCGCTCATGCGTCGGCCCCCAGTACCGGGAAGTCGTGGTCGGTCAGCCAGTGGCGGCCCACCTCGCGCGAGCGCGCCCAGGAGGCGGCCACGGCTTCCTGGTCGTCGGCCTGGCCGAGCTCGGCGGGTGTCGGGCCGATGCGGCGCGCCAGCGGCGCGAGTTTCGCCGTGTCGAAGCCGAAGACCTCCGCGGCGGCGAGGCCCAGCATGCGGCGGGTCTCCGCCACCGGGATGTCGTGGAAGGTCTTCCTCAGCCACGCGCGCGTGTCGGGCCAGGTGCCCTCGGGGTGCGGGAAGTCGCTGCCCCAGAGGATGTTGTCGACGCCGATCTCGTACCGCTGGGCGAGCTCGCGGCGCTTGGTGTTGGTGGCGCAGACGAAGATCTGCCGGTCCAGGTACTCGTGCGGCGGGCGCTTCAGCTCCGCGAACGGGGAGAGCTTCTTTCCGCCGTGCGCGCCCAGGTAGAGGCGGTCCATGAACCAGAGGAGGTTCGGCAGCCACCAGCAGCCGGACTCGGCGACGCCGAACCTCAGCCCCGGGTGGCGTTCGAAGACGCCGGACCAGAGCATGAACCACAGCGGCCGCGCGGGCCACCAGGTCACTTCGGAGACGTAGATCCCGAGGTGGTCGCCGTACTCGTGGCGGGGCGCCGCTCCGGAGTGGGTGACCACGGGCATCGCGCACTCGGCGGCCGCGGCCCACACGGGGTCGTAACGCCGGTCGTGGTAGGGCGCCTTGTCGACCCACATGGAGGGGATCATCAGCGCGCCGAGCCCCGACTCCTTGGCGCGGTACACCTCGGCGACGACGCGGTCGACCTCTCCGGTGATGGGCAACAGGGCGACACCGCAGTGCCTGGCCGCGTTTTCGGCGTGCCCGCCGACGAAGTCGGCCAGCCAGCGGTTGTGCGCCTGGGCGCCCGCCATGCCGAGCTCGGGGTCCTGGTCTCCGGAGAGGCCGAGGCCCACTCCGAAGGGCGCGGCGGTCCGGCTGTCGACGGCGTCCGCGTCGGGGAAGACGACCTCGCCGGCCACTCCGTCGCCGTCCAGTTCCTTGAGGCGCTGGGCGCTGTCCCAGCCGCCGCGCAGCCCCTCTTCGTTGTCCTGGAACCACTTGGCGGCGAACGCGTCGTTGCGGATGCCGAGCCGGGTCGCCTCCTCGCGGCGGGCGTCGCGCTCGCCGAGGAAGGCGTCGAAGTCCCGGTGGAAGCGGCTGTCGAGGTAGGGCCGGTACTCCTCGGTGGGGAGTCCGGCGTGGCAGTCGGAGGAGATGATGAGGTACGGGTCCTGAGCGCTCATGGCTGGCGCTCCCTTCAGTCCAGGATGAAGTTCTCCAGGTAGGCCGGGTCGGACCGGTCGAGCATCGACCTCGACCGCGCCCGGATCTGCCGGTCGCTGTGCTCGCTCGCCGGGAGCAGCCAGAAGCGGCCGGCGGCGATGCCCTCGGCCACGAAGTCCGCGACCTCCTCGACGGGCGTGAACTCCACCTCCTCGCCCGCCTCCCTCATCGCGGCCTCCCACTGGTCGAGGCTGCGGTAAGGGGTCCTGCGGGGGCGGGACTTGGCGTACCGGTCGGGGCGGTTGCGGTGCGACTCCCACAGGCCGGTGCGGAGCATGTGGGGTCCTGGGAAGAGCACGGAGGCGCCCACGCGCGCGTGCTCGGCCTTCAGGTGGGCGTACAGCGACTCGGTCATCGTCACCACGGCGGCCTTGGTGACCGCGTACACGGAGGCGGTGGGCAGGGGTGCGATGCCGCCGTCCCCGGAGGAGGTGTTGACGACGTGGCCCGGTTCGCCGCCCGCGATCATCCGGGGCACGAAGGCCTGGATGCCGTGGAAGACGCCCCAGACGTTGACTTCGAAGGCCCACTTCCAGTCGTTCGGCTCGTGCTCCCACATGCGGCCCTCGGCACCGGAGCCGACCCCCGCGTTGTTGCACAGCACGTGGACGGCGCCGAACCTGTCGTACGCCTCGTCGGCCAGGGCGAAGACCTGCTCACGCACCCCGACGTCGACCACGCGCGCGTGCACGGTCGCACCGTCCTCCCGCAGGTCCGTCGCGGCCTTCTCCAGAGCGCCGGTCTCGACGTCCGCGAGGACCACCGTCAGGCCGTCCGCCGCGAACCGCCGCGCCATGGCGAGCCCGACGCCGCTCGCCGCGCCCGTGACGACGGCGACCCGCCCCGCACGCAGCTCCATCTCAGACGCTCCCCTCGGGCGGCCCGTCGAGGATCTGCGCCGGGTCGTCGTAGCGCTGGTGGATGTAGGGCAGCAGGGCCTGCGCGCTGACGCGCTCGACGACGCGGCCCTGCTGGTCGGTGGTCTTCTCGCCGATGGTGATCTCGACGAGCGCGCGGACCGGCAGATCGGCCACCGGGTCGTACATCGACTCGCGCAGCACGACGTCCCCGGTGACGGCCTCCAGCTTGCGGACCTTCTCGTTCCGTACGCAGTGCACGAGTACGGGGTCCGCGTCGAAGCCCGAACCGTCCACCGCGGGCAGGAACTTGAAGTAGAAGTCGGTCTTCCGCGTCGGTGCGGGCAGCGGCAGGGCGCCGCTGACCGCGCCGCGCACCTCCACGAACGCGATGCCGTGCCGGGCGAGTCTGGCCCGTACCACCAGGCCGTCGCGCTCGACCTCCACCTCGCCGAGCTTCTTCGGCTCGCCGAAGACCTCGCGCCCGCCGATCAGGGCCCGCTCGTGGGTCATCGGCATCACCAGCGGATACCAGCCCACCACCCCCGCGTGCTCGGCGGCTACGGCGACGGAGCCCGCGCCCAGCGGGTAGCCCGGCAGGTCGACCTTGCTGATGCTCGCCCGCACCAGGGGCCGCCCGGTGGGTTTCAGCGGCGGCGGCAGGACCGCCGCGACCACGTCCGGATCGCTCTCCCAGACGGCCACCACGCCCGTGGACCAGATGTCGGGGAGCCGGGAACTCGCGGTGCGCGAGGCGGCGATCTCCGCCTCGTCGCGCGCTCCGTAGCGAATGCGTGCCATGTCGTACCACCCTTCGTCAGCGCGGACTCGGGCCCGCGGCCGGGACTTGCGGCGGTTCTGTAACACAGTTACAACAGGGTCCGTGAAGGGTAAAGAGAAGGGCAGAGAGAAGTCCCGTGCGCAGCTGGACCGGGAGCAGGTTCTCGACACGGCCGCGCGCCTCGTCAAGCGGCACGGCCCGCGCGCCCTGACGATGCGCGCGCTCGCCGCCGAGCTCGGCACCGCCGTCACCTCGATCTACTGGCACGTCGGCAACCGCGAGTCGCTCCTGGACGCCCTCGTCGAGCGCACCCTCGCCGACCTCGGCGAGATCCGCGCCACCGGCCGCGCCCCCGCGCAGCGCGTCGCCTCCGTGGCCCGCGCCCTGCGCCACCAGCTCCTCGACCACCCGCACCTCGTCGCGATGGTCCACGAACGGGGCCTGACGGAACGGATGTTCCTGCCCGCCCAGCGGGCCCTCGTCCACGAGGTCCACGAGGCGGGCCTGCGCGGCGCCCGCGCCGCCGAGGCCGTGCGCGCCGTCCAGGTCCACGTCGTCGGCCACGTCCTGGTCGAGCGCTACCGCGAACGCGCCCCCGAGCAGCACCCCGGCGAGGACGAGCTGTGGACGGCGCAGGCGGCGGAGCAGGACGGCGCGCTCGCCCGCGCGCTGGCCGGACCCGTCGACGCGGAGGCGCTCTTCACCACCTCCGTCAAGGCTTTGGTGGCCGGGCTTCTCGGACCGGCACCCTGACTGTCAGTCGCGGCCCGTATCCTCATGGACCATGCTCGAAGACCACACGACCGCAGCGTCCGCAGTGCCCTGGCCGGCCGCGTATCCAACGGGATACGCGGTCGTCGACGTGGAGACCACCGGCCTGGCCCGCGACGACCGCATAGTGTCGGCCGCCGTCTACCGCGTGGACGCGCAGGGCGAGATCGAGGACCACTGGTACACGCTGGTCAACCCGCAGCGCGACCCGGGCCCGGTCTGGATCCACGGGCTCACCAGTTCGATGCTCGCCGACGCACCGCTCTTCAAGGACATCGCCGAGGAGTTCGCGGGACGCCTGGACGGCCGCGTCCTGGTCGCGCACAACGCGGTCTTCGACTGGTCGATGATCGCCAGGGAGTACGCGCGCGCGGAGCGCCTGGCCCCCGTGCGCCAACGCCTGTGCACCATCGCCCTCTCCAAGGAGCTGGCGCTCCCGCTGCCCAACCACAAGCTGGAGTCCCTGGCCGCGCACTTCGGCGTCGAGCAGCGCCACGCGCACAACGCGCTGGACGACGCCCGCGTGCTCGCCGAGGCGTTCCGCCCGAGCCTGCACGCGGCGGCGGGCGGCAATGTCCGGCTGCCGCTCCTGGAGTGCCGCCCGCTGACCGAGTGGTCCGACGGCGCGCCGCGCGTCGTCCGCCAGTCGACGGGCCCTGCGCCTTCCTCCTCGTACCGGCCGGGCAGTTGGCGCCCCTCGCGCAAGCGCCCGCCGTGCCCGTATCCGAACCCGGGGCGTTACGAACCGGGCAAACCGCTCAAGCAGGGCATGCGGGTGGCGTTCTCCGGAGACACCTCCGTGGAGCGCGAACTCCTGGAGGACCGGGCCGTCGAGGCCGGCCTGCACATCGCGACGAGTGTGTCCCGTCTCACGAGCCTCCTCGTCACGAACGACCCGGACTCCGGCACCTCCAAGACCGTCAAGGCGCGCTCCTTCGGCACCCCGGTGATCGACGAGGCGGCCTTCGGACAGCTCCTCCAGGACGTGACGCCCGCCACGGAGTCGTAACCGAGCAGGCGTCAGACGGGTGATTGCGGGCGACTCGCCCGCCGACCGCTCGCCCCGCACCGCCGCGGCGACCCACCCTGTGGCGCATGGCACGTTGCGAGGTCTGCGGAAACGACTACGGCATGTCCTTCGAAGTGCACGCGCAGGGCGCGGTGCACGTCTTCGACTGCTTCTCCTGCGCCATCCACCGCATGGCGCCCATCTGCGAGCACTGCCGGTGCCGCATCATCGGCCAGGGCGTCGAGGTGGAGGGGCACTGGTACTGCGGCGCCCACTGCTCGCGCGCGGAGGGGCGGGTGGGCATCATCGACAAGGTCTGACCGGCCCCGCCGCCGGGCGGGCACCGACCCCACCCCCGGGCAGGCACCCCACGGGCCTAGAGGTACGGTCGTGGGGTGTACCGCTTCCTCCTGACCCGGCAGTGGGTGATCCTCACCCTCATCGCCCTCGTCCTCATCCCCGTGATGGTCGAGCTGGGTTTCTGGCAGCTGCACCGTCACCAGAACCGTGTCGCGCAGAACCAGCGGGTCGCCGACGCGCTGGCCGCCCCCCCGGTCCCGGCGGAGAAGATCACCTCTCCCGGCCACGAGGTGCCCAGGAAGGACCTGTACCGCCGGGTGAGCGCCAAGGGGACGTACGACACGGAGCACGAGGTCGTCGTGCGGCGCCGCACCAACTCCGACGACGAGGTCGGCTTCCACGTCCTGACGCCCTTCGTCCTCGCGGACGGCAAGGTCCTGCTCGTCAACCGCGGCTGGATCCCGGCCGACGGCCCGCAGACCGCCTTCCCCAAGATCCCCGCCCCGCCGAAGGGCGAGCTCACCATCACCGGCCGCCTGAAGGCCGACGAGACGTCCGCGGCCAGCGGCATCAAGAACGTCCGCGGCCTGCCGGACCGTCAGATCATGCTGATCAGCAGCGGGCAGCAGGCCGACAGCCTCGGCAAGCAGGTCCTCGGCGGCTACGTCGAGCAGACCTCGCCCGAGCCGGCCAACGGCTCCCCCGAACTGATCGGCGAGCCCGACCACAGCAGCATCGGCGCGCACATGGCGTACGCGGTCCAGTGGTGGCTGTTCGCCTCGGGCGTCCCCGTCGGCTGGGTGGTGCTGGTCCGCAGGGAGCGGCGCGACCGCGCGGCCGCCGCGGCGGCCCCCGCACCCGAGGCGACACCGGCGAACGCCTGAGCCGGACTCCCGCGCATCCCCGCGGCACGCGGTCAGATTGACGGGGCCTCATCCCGGGAAGCCGTTCTGCGTGCATCACCCCATCGAGGACTACGCGCTCATCGGCGACCTCCAGACCGCTGCCCTGGTCGGCAGGGACGGCTCTCTGGACTGGCTCTGCCTGCCCCGATTCGACTCGGCCGCCTGCTTCGCCGCGCTGCTCGGCGACGAGGAGAACGGCCACTGGCGCATCGCGCCGGAAGACGCGGGCCCCTGCACCCGGCGCGCGTACCGGCCGGGAACCCTCGTGCTCGACTCGGAGTGGGAGACGCCGGACGGCACCGTCCGCGTCACCGACTTCATGCCGCAGCGCGACCGCGCCCCCGATGTCGTACGCATCGTCGAGGGGCTGACGGGCCGGGTGACGGTCCGCAGTACGATCCGCCTCCGTTTCGACTACGGCTCGGTCGTGCCGTGGATGCGCAGGATCGACGGGCTCCGCGTGGCCGTCGCGGGCCCCGACGCGGTGTGGCTGCGCAGCGAGCCCGAGGTGCGCACCTGGGGCGAGGGGTTCAGCACGCACTCCGAGTTCACGGTGGAGGCGGGCGAAAAGGTGGCATTCGTCCTCACCTGGCATCCTTCGCACGAGCCGCGCCCCACCCTCGTCGAGCCCTATGAGGCGCTGCGCGACAGCCTCGCCGACTGGGAGGAGTGGACCGCGCGCTGCCGCTACGACGGGCCGCACCGCGACGCGGTCGTACGCTCCCTGATCACCCTCAAGGCCCTCACCTACGCCCCGACCGGCGGCATCGTGGCCGCCCCCACCACCTCCCTGCCCGAGGAGATCGGCGGCGTGCGCAACTGGGACTACCGCTACTCCTGGCTGCGCGACTCCACCCTCACCCTGGGCGCCCTGGTCGCCGCCGGCTATCTGGAGGAGGCCGAGGCGTGGCGCGACTGGCTGCTGCGCGCGGTCGCGGGCAACACCGCCGACCTCCAGATCATGTACGGGATATGCGGTGAGCGGCGGCTTCCGGAGTACGAGGTGCCGTGGCTGCCCGGGTACGAGGACTCGACCCCGGTGCGCATCGGCAACGACGCCGTGAACCAGCTGCAGCTCGACGTGTACGGCGAGGTCATCGACTCCCTCACGATGGCCCGCGCGAAGGGCCTGGCCCCGCGTCCGCACGCCTGGAATCTCCAGCGGTGCATGCTGGAGTTCCTGGAGGAGAAGTGGCGCGAACCGGACGAGGGCCTGTGGGAGGTCCGCGGTCCGCGCCGGCACTTCGTGCACTCGAAGGTGATGGCGTGGGTCGCCGCCGACCGGACCGTGCAGGCGCTGGAGGAGGATCCCGGTCTGGCCGACAACCTCGGGGACGTCGAGCGCTGGCGCAAGATGCGCGACGAGGTGCACCGGGAGGTGTGCGAGCGCGGGTACGACGCCGAGCGGAACACGTTCACGCAGTTCTACGGCTCCGCCGAGCTCGACGCGTCCCTGCTGCTCATCCCGCGCGTGGGGTTCCTGCCGCCGGACGATCCGCGCGTCGTCGGCACGGTGGACGCGATCCATCAGGAGCTGGGCCGCGACGGGTTCGTACGGCGTTACAGCGCGGACGAGCGGCGCATCGACGGGCTGCCGGGCGGCGAGGCCACCTTCCTCGCCTGCTCGTTCTGGCTCGCCGACGCGCTGCACATGACGGGCCGCACCGAGGAGGCCCGCGATCTGTTCGACCGCCTGCTCGCGCTCCGCAACGACGTGGGGCTGCTCGCGGAGGAGTACGATCCCGCGTCCGGCCGGCAGCTGGGCAACTTCCCGCAGGCATTCAGCCATATCGGCCTGGTCAATACAGCCCTCGCGCTCCATGGGGCGGACGCGGGAGGATAGGGGCCATGGATCTTGGACTGAAGGACCGTGTCTACGTAGTCACCGGCGCCACCCGTGGCCTCGGCAACGCCACCGCGCGCGAGCTGGTCGCGGACGGCGCGAAGGTCGTCGTCACCGGCCGCGACGAGAAGACGGTCGCCGAGGCGGCCGCCGAGCTCGGCCCGAACGCGGTGGGCGTCGCCGCCGACAACGCCGACCCCGCCGCCGCGGACACCCTGATCGCCGCGGCCCGCGAGCACTTCGGCGGTTTCGACGGTGTGCTGATCAGCGTCGGCGGGCCCGCGCCCGGCTTTGTCGCGGACAACACCGACGAGCAGTGGCAGGCGGCGTTCGAGTCGGTCTTCCTGGGCGCCGTGCGGCTCGCCCGCTCGGCGGCCGCACAGCTCGGCGAGGACGGCGTCATCGGCTTCGTGCTCTCCGGGTCGGTGTACGAGCCGATCGCGGGCCTGACGATCTCGAACGGCCTGCGCCCCGGGCTCGCCGGCTTCGCCAAGTCCCTCGCGGACGAGCTGGGTCCGCGGGGCATCCGCGTCGTCGGCGTGCTCCCCGGCCGCATCGGCACCGACCGCATGCGCCAGCTCGACGGCCTCTCCCCCGACCCTGAGGCCACCCGCGCCGCGAACGAGTCGACCATCCCCCTGCGCCGCTACGGCACCCCTCAGGAGTTCGGCCGCACGGCCGCCTTCCTGCTCTCCCCCGCCGCGTCCTACCTGACGGGAATCATGGTGCCGGTGGACGGCGGTTCCCGGGCGGGCTTCTGACCGGGCGCCGGTCAGTTCACGCGTTCCGCGTGGTGTTTGCGGGCTCGTAGGCGCACCGTCGTCGGCAGGCTCGCCAGGCCCGCCGCATCGCGGGCGTGGGTCACGGGCTGGGTGGAGAGGTCGTGGAGGACGTCGGCCGGGGCGGCGTGGGGGGCGAGGACCGCGTCCACGCGGGCCTGGGGCCTGCTGCGCCGGCCGGTCAGGACGGCGTGGGCGCGCTCGACGCCGTCCAGCGTCTCCGCCTCGGCGGCCAGCACGTTCTCCATGGCCACGCCGCGCAGCTGCGCGCCCTCGCCGTCCCCTGTCTCCACCAGGACCTCCGCGAGACGGCGCCTGCGCAACTGCGCGGAGAGCCACCACAGGGAGAGCAGGAGCAGGACGGCGAGGACGGCGATGACCACGGGCCAGAACCAACCTTCGTCGCGCCACTGCACCCGGTCGGCGGCGCTGAGCAGCACGTCGTGCCGGCCGTCGTGGATCCACCACGACGGCGGCGACGCGCCGAGCCCGACGGCGAGGACGGAGCCGCCGAGGACGAGCAGCACGAACCCGGCGAGGGCGAGGAGTACGCGGTTGACCGTGCGCAGCATCGCGCTCACGCCTTTCTGCCGGGCCGGGCCACACGGACGGAGAGGCCGGGGGCGCGCGCGAGGCCCAGCTCACGGATGCCGTCGGCCATCGCGGTGTCCAGGTCGCCGCGTACGTCGTCGAGTTCGCGGAAGTGCGAGACCGCGCGCACGTCCACCTTGGAGCGCTTCATGCAGACCCGCACGGACTGCACGCCGGGTACGTCCATGGCGCGGTCGCGCAGCACGGTGGCGGCGGCGCCGCGGTACAGGCCCGCGCGCACGTCCGCGTGCGTGCGCCGCATCGGCAGGAGGCCGCGCTGCCCGGGGGTCGCGGCGAGCACGAGGAGCCAGATCCCGACGAGGGCGGCCAGGGCGGCCCCGGCGAGCACGGCGGTGTCGTCGAGGGGGCGCTGACCGAGCTGGTGGGCCAGTTCGCGGCGCCAGCGCATCGCGGGGTGGTCGGCCCTGACGGCGACGACGTCGTAGAGGAGCAGTCCGGTGGCGCCGAGGACCAGCAGGGCGAGCAGGGCCGCGGGCACCCGTCGGCGCGACCAGAACCGGGAGGCCTTCTCGTCGCCGGAGAGCGTGGGCGGCGGCCGGTAGGCGGTCGCGGAGGCCGTCTCGTCAGGCTCGCCCTCCGACTGTTCGAGGACCGGCACCGGTCGGGTGCCGCCCCCTTCGGGTTCGCTCATCGTGTCCTCCCCTGTGCCGCCGCGCGGACCTGCGCCGAGTGCAGCCGCTCCACCTGGACGGCCACCTCGGGCACCTCCATTCCCGCCAACTCCCTCACCCGCTCGGCGACTTGGCGACGCACGGCGCCGCACTGACCGCCGATGTCGCAGGGGTAGTCCAGTTCGACGCTGACGCGGACACGGGCGGACTCATGGCGGACGGAGACCGTGGCGCGCGGCGGCGAACCGTCGGGCGGGACCGCGTCCACCGCCTCGCGTGCCGCCCTCGCGGCGATCTTCGCGACGACGCGGTCGGCGATCCGGGTCGCGCCGCGCTCTCCGGGTGCGACCTGTGCCGCCACCGCTCACCGCCCCCGGTCGCCGCGGCCGCGGAAGAGGTCGCCGGGCTCCAGGTCCCCTTCCAGGAACCGCCCGGCCACGAAGCCGATGGCGCCCAGGGCGGCCACCAGAAGGAACGCCCCGAATCCGCCGAAGTATCCGGCGAAGCCAAGAGCCATTCCGGCCACCATGCCGATCACGGCCATGCTCATCGTGCGCTCCTTTGGATCGCTTGCCTGTGGACCGCTTGGCGGGACGTCCTACTGAAGGCGTCCCTGCGGCTCGTCGTCTTCCTCGTCCGGCAGCTTCACATCGCTCACCGCGATGTTGACCTCGACGACCTCAAGCCCGGTCATGCGCTCGACCGCCGCGATCACGTTCTCCCGCACGTCCTGCGCGACGTCCGCGATCGATACGCCGTACTCGACGACGATCTCCAGGTCGAGCGCGGTCTGCACCTCGCCGACCTCGGCCTTCACGCCGCGCGACACGGACTTCGAGCCGCCGGGGACCCGGTCGCGCACGGCACCGAAGGTCCGCGCGAGGCCGCCGCCCATCGCGTGCACGCCCTCCACGTCGCGCGCGGCGAGCCCGGCGATCTTCTCGACGACGCCGTCCGCGATGGTGGTGCGGCCCCGGCCGCCGGGGTCACCGCCGCCCCGTCCTGTCGCGGACTTCGCCGCGCTCTCCTTCGGGGAGTCCTTCTGCAGCGTCTGAGACGCGTTCCGCTGTCCGGTGTCGCTCATCGTCGTCCCGTTCCTTTCGAAAGGGGATCTGCTCCGTGGAGTGCTGCTTCTCCGCTCACATTAAGCGCGGCCCCGCGCCCGCGCGCCCGGGATGCGGCAGGGTGGAGCCATGACGGGTGAAGGTTGGACCCAGGCGGTACGCCGGCAGCTGCGGCTCGGCCGGGTACTGCCGCTGGGCGGTGCGGCGGACGGCGCGTGGGTGACGGAATCCGCGGCGCGGGACGCGTTGCGCCAGATGGCTGACCGGGTCGCCGGTGTGCGTCTCGGCACGGTCCGCGTCGCGTCGGCCGATCCGGACAGGGCGTACGTCGCGGCCGTGCCCGCGCCGCCGAGCGCGCTGCCGCCCGGGCCGCTGCGGATCACCGGCGAGTTCGCGGCCGTCGCGGGCGAGCCCCTGCCCGCCGCGGCGGACCGGCTGCGCGCCGCGCTGTCGGAGGCGGCGGCGGACCGGCTCGGCCTCCTTGTCGAGGAGGTGGACCTGAAGGTGGTGGCCCTGCTCGACGAGGGCACGGAGCTCGTGGACGAGGGCAGGAACCCCGAAGACGTACGCCCAGAAAAGGATCCGCAGCCGCGAGCCGACGACGACCGCGACGGCGACGAGGCGCGCGCCGGGCGGGCCGCCCTCGCGGTGCCCGGGGTGGCCCGGCTGACCGGCGTGCTCGGCGGGGCCGTGCACATCGAGCAGCGCCCGGCGACGGACACGCTGCCGCGCCGCCACGTGCGCGTGGAACTCGCGGTGGAGCTCGCCACGGACCGCGATCACCGTGCTCTGGACGTGGCGCTCGCGGTCCGCGCGGCGGTCGGCACCGCCCTGCCGGACCACCCTTCGGTGGCGGTGCTCGTCACCGAGGTGGAGTGAGGGGCCTGGGGGGGCGAGGGAGCAGCGCCGTGCGCATCAAGCGGCGTCCGTCGACCGGCCCTGCCCGACCATCCTCGGTGGTCGTGCTCGTCACGAGGTGGGGTGAGGGGCCTGGGGGGGCGAGGGAGCAGCGCCGTGCGCATCGAGCGGCGTCCGGCGACCGGCCCTGCCCGACCGCCCTTCGGTGGCCGTGCTCGTCACCGAGGTGGGGTAAGGCGTGCGGGTGCGTCAGTCGCCGAGGCCCGCGAGGTCGCGCAGTCGGCGGCCCTGCGCGGCGCGCTCGGCGACGCGCTGCTCTTCGTAGGAGCGGCCCGTCGCGCCCTGCAGCAGCGCCTTGGTCTCGATGACGGCGTCGCGCGGCGCGGCGACGAGCGCGGCGGCCAGGTCCTTGGCGGCGGCGTCGAGCTGGTCGGCGGGCACGACGAGGTTGGCGAGGCCCACCCGCTCGGCCTCGTCCGCGTGCACGAAGCGGCCGGTGGCGCAGATCTCCAGAGCGCGGGCATAGCCGACGAGCCCCACCAACGGGTGGGTGCCGGTGAGGTCGGGGACGAGGCCCAGGCTGGTCTCGCGCATGGCGAACTGCACGTCGTCCGCCGCGATCCGCAGGTCGCAGGCGAGCGCGAGCTGGAAGCCGGCGCCGATGGCGTGGCCCTGGACGGCGGCGATGGACACGATGTCGCTCCGCCGCCACCAGGTGAAGGCCTCTTGGTACTCACTGATCGTGGCGTCGAGGACGCCGTCCTCACCGCGTGCGAGATCGATGAAGGACGGCTCGCCGTCGAAGCCCTCGGGCGTGAACGCCTGCCGGTCGAGGCCCGCGGAGAAGGACTTGCCCTCACCGCGCAGCACCACGACGCGGACACTGCCGGGGAGCAGCTGACCTGCCTCCGTCAACGCCCTCCACAGCGCGGGAGATTGGGCGTTGCGCTTGGCCGGATTGGTCAGCATCACCGTGGCGACGGCCTCGTCGATGGTGAGGCGTACGCCGTCCTTGTCGAGAACCGGTGCGAGCTCGCTGTCGGACGAAGCCATGGGTGCCTCCGAGTGTGTGCGGTCGGGCCGGACGCACTGGAGCGCCCGTAAGTGACTGCACAGTAACCACCCGGTCGATCAGCCGACCGACCGGGTGGCCACCATCGGACCACCGGTACCGCGTGCCGTCGCCGTCAGCCGGCGGCGGCCTTCTTGCCTCGCGTCGCCCCGCCGCGTCCCCGCAGCGTGACGCCCGATTCGCTGAGCATGCGGTGCACGAACCCGTACGAGCGGCCGGTCTCTTCGGCCAACGCCCGGATGCTCGCACCGCCGTCGTACTTCTTCTTCAGGTCTGCCGCGAGCTTGTCGCGCGCGGCGCCGGTTACCCGGCTGCCCTTCTTCAGAGTCTCGGCCACCCGTGCCTCCTCATGGGAAGTGCGCTCTGGACTTCTCATGATCACCCCTTCCGGGCTTCCTGGCCACCCATTCGACAAGGTCCGTACGTCGAGGTTTGCCGCTCAGGCGGCGCCCATCACGAGCGGAGTCGAAGATTCCGTACACCGGGTTCCGCGCGATCGAACGGCGAACGCGGCGAACCGCCAGGTCAGCGCCGTGCCGGGCGACGAGGCGAGCCTCATCGCAGATCGGCGCGAAAATCCGTGTATGCCACACCTCGGTACGAGGACAGCTCACACAGATGAGGGATCACGGATCGGCCGAATGATCCATACGCTGTGGATCATTGGTTCGATCAAGCGAGGGCGACGAGGTCCGCGTAGTCCTGGCCCCACAGGTCCTCGACGCCGTCCGGCAGCAGGATGATCCGCTCCGGCTGCAGCGCCTCGACGGCGCCCTCGTCGTGCGTGACGAGGACGACCGCGCCCTTGTAGGTGCGCAGCGCGCCGAGGATCTCCGCGCGGCTCGCCGGGTCGAGGTTGTTGGTGGGCTCGTCCAGGAGGAGGACGTTGGCCGAGGAGACGACCAGGGTCGCGAGGGCGAGCCGGGTCTTCTCACCGCCGGAGAGCACACCGGCGGGCTTGTCGACGTCGTCTCCGGAGAAGAGGAACGAGCCGAGCGTCTTGCGGACCTCGACCAGGTCGAGATCGGGGGCGGCCGAGCGCATGTTCTCCAGGACCGTGCGCTCCGGGTCGAGGGTCTCGTGCTCCTGGGCGTAGTACCCGAGCTTGAGGCCGTGGCCCTCGATGACCTGCCCGGTGTCGGGCTTCTCGGCGCCGCCGAGGAGCCGCAGCAGGGTGGTCTTGCCCGCGCCGTTGAGGCCGAGGATGACGACGCGCGAGCCCTTGTCGATGGCGAGGTCGACGTCGGTGAAGATCTCCAGCGAGCCGTACGACTTCGACAGGCCCTCCGCCATGAGCGGCGTCTTGCCGCACGGCGCGGGCTCGGGGAAGCGGAGCTTGGCGACCTTGTCGCTCTGGCGCACCTCGTCGAGGCCGGCGAGGAGCTTGTCGGCGCGGCGCGCCATGTTCTGCGCGGCGACGGTCTTGGTGGCCTTGGCGCGCATCTTGTCGGCCTGCGAGTGCAGGGCGGCGGCCTTCTTCTCGGCGTTCTGCCGCTCGCGCTTGCGGCGCTTCTCGTCGGACTCGCGCTGCTGCTGGTAGAGCTTCCAGCCCATGTTGTAGACGTCGATCGCAGAGCGGTTGGCGTCCAGGTAGAAGACCTTGTTGACGACCGTCTCGACGAGGTCGACGTCGTGGGAGATCACGATGAAGCCGCCGCGGTACGTCTTCAGGTAGTCGCGCAGCCAGACGATCGAGTCGGCGTCGAGATGGTTGGTCGGCTCGTCGAGGAGGAGCGTGTCGGCGTCCGAGAAGAGGATGCGGGCCAGCTCGATGCGGCGGCGCTGACCGCCGGAGAGCGTGTGCAGGGGCTGGCCGAGCACGCGGTCAGGGAGGTTGAGCGCGGCGGCGATGGTGGCGGCCTCGGCCTCGGCGGCGTACCCGCCCTTGGTGAGGAACTCCGTCTCCTGGCGCTCGTACTGCTTCATGGCCTTGTCGCGCGTGGAGCCCTGGCCGCTCGCGATGCGCTGTTCGTTCTCGCGCATCTTGCGGATCAGTACGTCGAGTCCGCGGGCAGAGAGGATCCGGTCGCGGGCCAGCACGTCGAGGTCGCCGGTGCGGGGGTCCTGCGGGAGATAGCCGACCTCTCCGGAGCGGGAGATCGTGCCGCCCGCGGGGACGCCCTCGCCCGCCAGGCACTTGGTGAGGGTGGTCTTGCCCGCGCCGTTGCGGCCGACGAGGCCGATGCGGTCGCCCTTCGCGATACGGAAGGAGGCGTTCTCGATGAGGATGCGGGCGCCGGCGCGCAGCTCGATGCCGGAAGCGGTGATCACGGGGGTACTCCTGAACAGAGTGGACGGCGAGTGGGACGACTGAGGTGCTCGGGACCGGTGGCTATGCCGTCCAACTGAGGAGAGGAGCTGCCATGGCAGCCAGTCTAACGGGCCGTCGCAACTAGTTTTCCGGGCCGCCGACGCCGCCGGGGCCCCGCTCAAGATCCCCGTTGCCCAGCGGGGTGCGGCCGGGAACGATCCTTCCGTAGTCGTCCACCGCCACCACCTGGGCGGTCCACGGGACGGCCGGGCCCGCGCAGGGCTGGGCGATCAGGAGGGCCTCGCCGCGGCGCACGGAGCGCGCAGGTTCGAAGGCGCAGCCGGGGCGGGCGGGCAGCACCCAGCGCAGGTCGCCGTCCGCGGTGCGGTAGGCGGCGATGCGGTGCGGAGTGACGACGGCCAGCATGCGGGCGCCCGGGGTGAGCGGCTGCAGGACGCCGGCGCCGCCGCGGGCGCCCGGGGTGCGCAGCCAGCCGCCCGCGCCGGGGATGGCGCGGTGCCAGCGCACGGAGCCGCCGTCGGCGCGTGCGGTGTCGGTGACGAACCCGTCGTTCCAGAGCGTGAAGGCGTGCCCCGGCGCGGGCAGGAGGGTGACGGGCCGGCGTCCCGCGCGCGTGTACGTCCAGCGGAGGCCGCCGCTCTCCGTGTCGTACGCCTCGACGGCCGGGCCCCTCGTGCGCAGTCCGGGTTCGTCGGCGGACCCGGGTGCGGTGTCCCCCACGCGCGCGTGGACGGTGAGGTGGTCTCCGTAGGGGACGGGCCGCGAGTGGTGGGCGGCGGTGATGAGCGGCAGGGCGAGCAGGGCGAGGGCCACGGGCAGGGCGATGCGGGTGCCGCGGCGGGCCGGGGCGGGCGGCGCGGGAGGTGGCTCGGAGCGGGCGGCGCGCGGGCCGGGCGGCTCGTGCGACTCGGTGGCGGCGGCGCGCGGGCCGGAGGCGGCGGCACGCTGGCCGGGCGGCTCGTGCGGGGGCTCGGAGGTCCCGGTGCGCGGGTCGGGCGGGTCGTGCGGTGGAGCGGACATGTCGCCCCCCTTCGGTACCACTGCCCATGGATCAGGCGCAGAGCGTAGCCGTGAGGGGGCGGGGACGGCCTCGTGCGGCGGGGCGACACGGCGCGGGGAGCGGTCCGTGTCCCCCGTTCGGACCTCCGTCCGGCGCCGGGTGGGGGTGGGCGTATCAGGATGAAGTGGCCGGTGGTCCGGCACGGGGCGGCGTATGTCGTTCCGGGATGCGCGGCAGAGGGGTGCGCCCATGCAGTTCGACGACGACGCCGACCTGGACACCTCGGAGGTGCGGGATGTGCGCGGCAGTCGGATCCCCGGCGGCCGGGCGACGGTGGGCGGCGGCGTCGCCGGGCTCATCGCCCTGCTCCTGGGGCTCTTCTTCGGAGTGGGCCCCGACCAGCTGGGGCTCTCCTCGGGCGACGAGGAGCCTGAGGCCTCGTCGTCGTCCCTCGCGCAGGTGCAGCAGAGCTGCCGCACGGGGCGGGACGCGAACAGCAAGGAGGACTGCCGCATCGTGGCGGTGGTCAACAGCCTCCAGGACTACTGGCGCCCCGAGTTCCAGCGCCGGCGGGCCTCCTACTCCCCCGCGCAGACCGTGCTGTTCACCAGCCGCGTGGGCACCGCCTGCGGCACCGCGTCGTCCGCGGTCGGCCCGTTCTACTGCCCCGGCGACCGGAAGGTCTATCTGGACCTGGGCTTCTTCGACGAACTGCGCACCAAGTTCGGCT
Source organism: Streptomyces sp. NPDC050732 (assembly GCF_040654255.1). NCBI lineage: Bacteria > Bacillati > Actinomycetota > Actinomycetes > Kitasatosporales > Streptomycetaceae > Streptomyces > Streptomyces sp. NPDC050732. The sequence goes on along the minus strand of NZ_JBFAHP010000032.1, from coordinate 54,829 downwards.
CCAGCGGAGGGCCCTTCGCGCAGGCGTACGTCGTGGCCCACGAGTACGGGCACCACGTGCAGAACCTGACGGGGATCCTGCAACGCTCCCAGGACGGGCGCACGGGCCGCGACAGCAACGCCGTGAAGGTCGAGCTGCAGGCCGACTGCTACGCCGGGGTCTGGGCGCGGCACGCGACGCGCAGCCCCGACGACCGCACGGGCAGGCCGCTGATCAGCAGCCTCGACGACAACGACATCCGCGACGGCCTGGACGCGGCGGCCGCGGTGGGCGACGACCGGATCCAGGAGAAGTTCCAGGGCCGGGTCACCCCCGAGTCCTGGACGCATGGCTCGGCCGAGCAGCGCCAGCAGTGGTTCTACCAGGGCTACCGCACCGGCGACATGGCCCAGTGCGACACCTTCCGCTGACGCGTCCGTCCGTCGGCTACTCGCCGCCCGTGTGCACCTGGAAGGCGGCGCGGCGCACGGCCTTGGCGAGCGCCGGGTCGGGGTGGGCCGCGGCGAGGGCGACCAGGACCTGCACGGTGCGGGGGTGCCCGACGCGGCGCACCTCGTCGAGGAGCGCGGGCACGGTGGGCTGGACCGCCGACTCCAGGTGCCGGACGAGGAGTTGCGCCTCGCCGTGGTCCGCGACGGCCGCCGCGGTGTCGACCCACAGCCAGGTGGACTCCTCGCGGGTCAGCACGAGATGGACGTCCTCGGGGTCGGCGCCCTCCTGCTCGGCGAGCCAGAGCAGGGCGTAGGGCCGCAGGGGGGTCTCGTCGACGACGGCCCTGACCTCCGCCTCGGCCGGGGCGCCGACCACGCGGAGCGCCTCGAAGGCGAGGCCGCGCAGCAGGGCGTCCTCGCCGCGGGCTGCGGTGAGGAGGTCGGTGACGGCGCTGCCGACGGTGCGGGCGGCCAGCCAGGCGCGGTACTCGGCGCGGGCCGCGTTGGGGCGGAGCCGGGCGCAGCCGCGCAGCATGTCCTCTGCGGACTGTTCGATGTGCCCGGCCGGGCTCTGCGCGGCGACGCAGATCTGCTCCAGCTTGACCCAGACCGCCCAGCTGCCGAGCGGGGTGAGCGTGGCCTGCCCGTCGGCGTAGGTGAGCGCGCCGACGGCGGCGAGGCCGTGCAGCGCCCAGTCGAGGAGGGCCGGCAGCGGGGCCTCGTCCCGGGGGCGTCCGGCCGGGGCGGCGGCCTCGGACGGGGGCTCGGGCTGGGGCCCGTAGGGGATCTCGCAGCGTTCGGTGCGCAGTTCCGTGACCCGCTGGTCCAGGAGGTCGAGCAGTTGCGGCACGGGGACGGGGCCCGCGGACAGCTGGAGGAAGGAGAGGACCTGCGGCATGGCCTCGACGGTCTCGGCGACGGCCGCGGGGGCGAGGTCGTCCGGCGCCGGGTGGGCCAGCGACCAGGCGTCGAAGAGGGCGACCCAGCCGCGCAGCACGGCGGTGTCGTCGCGGTCCCAGGCCCGCAGCCGCCAGCCGGGGCGCGCGCTGTCGCCGTGCACCTCGATGAGGCCCGCGAGGCGCGCGGTGTCCCAGTCGGCGCGGACCTGAGCGGGGGTCAGCCCCAGTTCGGCGGCGGCCCGTTCGGCGGTGGCGTCGGAGAGCGTGCCCTTGCCGTCGGGGGCCGCGCCGGTGCGGCCGGGTCCCGGGCGGAGGGCGGCGTCGGCCCAGCGGGCGACCCGGGCGGCGTCGGCGAGGCCGGCGCGGGCGCTGCGGGCCAGCTCCGCGGGGGCGGGTGTGCCCTCGGGGGGCCGGGGCGCGGGGCGGCGCGTGCGGCGGTCGCTCATCGCGCCGGGCCCGGCGGAGAGGGGTCGTGTCGCGTCGCGCCGGGCCTCTCCTCGCTCTTCGGCCCTCGGGCGGGGCGCGCGGACAAGTCGGAGCCTGGAGTCGCGCGGGGTACGGGACGTCACGGGAGCAGTCTTCCTGTTGACGGTCCGAAAACCCAAACGGAATGACGGCGCAGCGTCACAGCAAGGGGGTGAGGAAGCGGCGCAGCACCTCTTCGTAGCCCGCGGGGTCGGCGTTCCACATGGCGCCGTGCGGCGCGTCCGGCACCGGGTGCAACGTGACCAGGTCCGGGCGCTGTTCGGCCAGCCTGCGGGAGAGGTCCCAGGGGGCGACGGCGTCGTCGGGGCCGTGCACGACGAGGGTCGGCACCCGCAGCGCCCCGGGGTTCGCCGCGGCCGGCAGCCGGTCGCCGCGCAGCCCGGTGCGGCCTTGGGCCGCGCGGACCGCAAGCGGAAGGAGGGGTCCAGGGGTGCGCCGGGCGCCGGCGAGGGCGCGCAGGGTGGTCTCCCAGTTCAGTACGGGGGAGTCGAGGACGAGGCCGCCGACGCGGTCGCGGAGCGCCGAGTGGGCCGCGGCGTGCAGGCACATGGCGGCGCCGGTGGACCAGCCGTGCAGGACGACGCGCTCGGCGCCGTTGCGCACGGCGTGGCGGATGGCGGCGTCCAGGTCGCGCCACTCCGTCTCGCCGAGGTGGCCGAGGCCGTCCGGGGAGCGGGGCGCGCCGGGGTCGCCGCGGTAGGCGAGGTCGAGGACCGGGACCCGCAGGCGGTGCAGGAAGTCCATGACGACCATGGGGTGTTCGCGGGTGGTGCCGAGGCCGTGGACGGTGATGACCCAGGTGTCCCGGGCGCCGGGCACGAACCAGGCGGGCAGGGAGCCGAGCTCGCCGGGGATGTCGATGTCCGCGTGGTCGAGGCCGAGGGCGGTGCGCGGATCCCCGATGTGGACCTGGGGGGTGAGCCAGACGCGGTCGCCGGGTTCCAGGGAGCCGCGGGTGACCGCTTCGAGGCGGCGTACGACCGTGTCGGCCTCGTGCGGGGCGGACTCCAGGACGGGGCCGACGATCGCGTGGGTGCCGGGGCCGCTCAGGCCGTACGTGCCGGGGCGGCGGCTTGCGAGGGCGCGGGTCAGGCTGACCTGGCCGGCGGCCGTGGCGTGCACGGTGAGGCGGGGCTCGGTCGGCAGCGGGCGTCCAGGGGGCGCCTTGAGGGCGGCGTCGCTGGCGAAACGGCCGGCCGCGATGGCGGCCGCGGCCGTCCCCAGGGCGGCTGCTACTGCGGTGACGGCCGCTGCCGTCGCTTTGGCTGGGCGCACCGTCCCAGTGTCCGGGGCCGGGGGCTCCGGGGCCAGTGGGCGATGCCTCCGGAGTGACGTGGCGGGTCAGTCCGCGGGCTGACCGTAGCCCCGCAGTTTCTCCTCCGCTTCGCGCAGCTGTGCCGGGGAGAGGAGCGTCGGGGCGTGCCCGGGGACGGCGGCGGCCGTGAGCCAGAGGCGGGCCATCCATTCGAGCTGGGCGGTGCGGTCGTACGCCTGGGAGAGGTTGTCTCCGTAGGTGACCGTTCCGTGGTTCTGGAGGAGGCAGCCCGTGCGGTCGCGCAGGGCGCGGAGCATGTGCTCGGCCAGCTCGTCGGTGCCGTACAGGGCGTAGGGGGCGACGCGGACCGGGCCGCCGAGGGCGCCGGTCATGTAGTGGACGGCCGGGAGCTCGGGCACGAGCATCGAGACGGCCGTGGCGTGCACCGCGTGGGTGTGGACGACGGCGCCCGCGGAGGTGTTGCGGTAGATCGCGAGGTGCATGGGGAGCTCGCTGGTCGGCGCGAGGCCGCCGAGGAGCCGGCGTCCTTCGAGGTCGACGCCGACCGCGTCCTCGGGCCGCAGCCGGTCGTACGGCACCCCGCTCGGGGTGACCAGGACGGTGCCGCCGACGCGTACGGAGACGTTGCCCGAGGTGCCGACGACCAGGCCGTCCGCCACCGTCCTGCGGGCCGTCTGGACCAGCTCGGCCCAGGCTTTCCGCACGGCGTCGCCCGCCGCGTCCCGACTCTCGTTCCGCCGCTGCTCAGTCATGCGGCGATCCTGCCAGCCGGGCGATTCCGGTTTGCTGGTGGCCCGGGCGTGATCAGGATCTCTTCCGCGGGTCGCCGAGCCGGTCGGGGCGGGTCGCGCGGGGGTGGCCGCCGCCCGGCGGAGCGCAACACTCCGCCCAGTTTGTGGGCTTCTCGCCCCCGGTCCGTACGATCGTCTTCGCACACCTGGTCCATACGGAGTGAGGGCACTCCACTTCGGGTCACCGCAACGCCCGGCCCAGTTCACTTTCCGTTCACCCGGGTTGCCTACGTTCCACATGCCACTGACGTCCAACAGAAGCCTGGGTAAATGGAACACATCACGCTTCTCCTCGGGATCGTGATCGTCACCGCTCTCGTGTTCGATTTCACGAACGGTTTCCACGACACTGCCAACGCGATGGCGACGACCATCTCGACCGGCGCTCTCAAGCCCAAGACGGCGGTGGCCATGTCCGCCGTGCTCAACCTCGTCGGAGCCTTCCTCTCCGTCGAAGTCGCCAAGACGATCTCAGGCGGGATCGTCAATGAGGACGGCCTCAAAACCGAGGTCATCTTCGCCGCGCTCGTCGGCGCGATCCTCTGGAACCTCCTGACCTGGCTGGTGGGGCTGCCCTCCAGCTCCTCCCACGCCCTCTTCGGCGGCCTCATCGGCGCCGCGGTCATGTCGATGGGCTGGTCGTCGATCGACGGCGGCACCGTCGTCACCAAGATCCTGATCCCGGCCCTCGCCGCGCCGCTCGTGGCGGGCATCGCCGCGACGCTGGCCACACGCCTGACGTACCGGATCGGCCGCAACACCGACACCAAGGCCACCGCCAAGGGCTACCGCGCGGGCCAGATCGCCTCCGCGGGCCTGGTCTCGCTGGCCCACGGCACGAACGACGCGCAGAAGACCATGGGCATCATCACGCTCGCCCTGGTCACCGGCGGCGTCCTGAACCCCGGCGCGAACCCCCCGATGTGGGTCATCGTCTCGGCCGGTGTGGCCATCGCCCTCGGTACGTACCTCGGCGGCTGGCGCATCATCCGCACCATGGGCAAGGGCCTCACCGACCTCCAGCCGCAGCAGGGCTTCGCCGCCCAGACCAGCGCCGCGACGGTCATCCTGGCCTCCTCGCACCTGGGCTTCTCGCTCTCCACCACCCAGTCCTGCTCCGGCGCCGTGATGGGCGCGGGCCTCGGCCGCAAGGGCGGCGTGGTCCGCTGGTCGACCGCGACCCGGATGTTCGTCGCCTGGGGTCTGACCCTGCCGGCCGCCGGTCTGGTCGGCGCGGGCGCCGAGTTCCTCACCAAGCAGGGCCCCTGGGGTGTCGCGGTCACCGCCGCGCTCCTGATCGCCGGCTCGGCCGTCATCTGGGCGCTCTCGCGGCGCAACGCCATCGACCACACCAACGTGACCGACGACGAGATCCGCCACGACGGCACCACCGGTGCCGAGCCCGCGGGCGTCGTGACCACCGCGATCGCCGCCGTCACCCCGCCCCCGACGAGCGCGATGGCCGCCTCGACCGGCCCGGACGAGTCCGTCAAGGCCACCGTCACGGCCCCGACCACCACCACGACCGGCGCCATGGCGGACCCCGCCAGGCCCGCGACGGTATAAGGACAGATCACCATGAGCATCGACTGGGCAGCTCTCGGCTCCGTCTTCGGAGTCAGCCTCGCGGTGACGGTGGCCCTGGTGGGCCTGTTCACCCTCGGCATCGTCGGCCTCTCCAAGCAGGAGACGGCGGCCGCGTCGGGCGGCGGTTCCGCGGCCATGGCGCGCACCGGCGCGTACGCCTGCTTCGCGCTGTGCGCGGCGGCCGTGGCGTACGGGATCTATCTGATCGTCGCCTGACGAAGCGTTTTCGGGTGGGGTGCGGGACGTGCTGGTACGTCCCGCACCCCACTCTCGCGTGTGGGGCTCCGCACACTCTCCCACCGCAGGTCAACGGCGAGTTGACGGGCATTCGCGGGGCGTGGTGGACTGCCGGGGCCAACTACGGCGGCAGAAGAGGAAGCCGGTGCGAATCCGGCGCGGTCCCGCCACTGTCACCGGGGAGAGACGCTCCCCGCGAGCCAGGAACTCTCGCCGCCGATCACGTCGAACCAGGGCGCGGACACCCTGAGTGAGGACATATCGCCATGCGCGGCCGCCCGTTGCCTGTTCCTTCCCTGAGTACGAGTTCCCTCCTCAGCGCAGCGACGGGCTGAGCCCATGAGTGCCGATCGCGACTTCGCGTACGGCGCCGCCGCCGGACTCCTCGGCGACCTGCTGCTCGGCGATCCGCGCCGAGGCCATCCGGTCGCCGCGTTCGGACGTGCCGCGGGCGCCGTCGAGCGGGTGCTGTGGCGCGACCACCGCGGGTGGGGCGCGCTGCACGCCGTGGTGTGCGCCGGGGGCGCGGCGGGCGCCGCCGCCCTCGCCTCTTCTCTTGTACGCCGGTCACGCGCCGGCTCGGTGGCGCTGACCGCCGCCGCGACCTGGGCCGTGGTCGGCGGGACCTCCCTCGGCCGTGAGGCGCGGGCCGTCGGCGGGGCGCTGGAGGCCGACGACATCGAGGTCGCGCGGGAGCGGCTGCCGCATCTGTGCGGGCGCGACCCGCAGGCGCTGGACGCCGACGGGATCGCGCGGGCCGTCGTGGAGTCCGTCGCCGAGAACACGTCCGACGCGGTGGTGGGGGCGCTCGTGTGGGGCGCCCTCGGCGGGGTGCCGGGGCTCGTCGCCTTCCGTGCCGTGAACACGCTGGACGCGATGGTCGGCCACAAGTCGCCGAGGTACCGGCGCTACGGATGGGCCTCGGCCCGCCTGGACGATGTCTTCGGGTGGCCGGGGGCGCGGCTCACCGCCGCGCTGGCCGCGCTGGCCGGGGACTCGCCCTCGGGGGCGGTCAGGGCGTGGCGCTCCGACGCCGCGAAGCACCCCAGCCCCAACGCGGGGCCCGTCGAGGCCGCCTTCGCGGGGGCGTTGGGGGTGCGGCTCGGGGGGACCCTCTCGTACGCGGGGCGGGTCGAGCACCGGCCCGTCCTGAACGGGAAGGGGCGGGACGTGCGGGTGGCGGACATCGAGCGGGCCGTGCGGCTCTCCCGGCGCGTGAGCTGGCTGGCTCTCGGCGTCGCGGTCGCCGCCCGCGGGGCGCTGCGGCCGGCGAGGTCGCGGCCGGCCGAGTCAGGGAGATCAGGGAGAAACGCATGAGTGGCGGGTTGCTCGTCGCCGGGACCACCTCGGACGCCGGGAAGAGCGTCGTCACCGCCGGGATCTGCCGGTGGCTGACCCGCAAGGGCGTGTCCGTCGCGCCGTTCAAGGCGCAGAACATGTCCCTCAACTCCTTCGTCACCCGCGAGGGCGCCGAGATCGGCCGTGCGCAGGCCATGCAGGCGCAGGCCGCCCGCGTCGAGCCGAGCGCGCTGATGAACCCCGTGCTGCTCAAGCCGGGCGGCGACCGCTCCAGCCAGGTCGTCCTGATGGGCAAGCCGGTGGGCGAGATGAGCGCGCGCGGCTACCACGGGGGCCGGCAGGCCGCGCTCCTCGACACGGTCGTGGGATGCCTGGAGGAGCTGCGGGGCAGCTACGACGCCGTGATCTGTGAGGGCGCGGGCAGTCCCGCCGAGATCAACCTGCGGCGCACCGACATCGTGAACATGGGCATCGCGCGCGCCGCCCGCTTCCCCGTCCTGGTGGTCGGGGACATCGACCGCGGCGGGGTCTTCGCGTCGTTCTTCGGGACGACGGCGCTGCTGAGCGCGGCCGACCAGGAGCTCGTCGCCGGCTATCTGGTGAACAAGTTCCGCGGGGACGTCTCCCTCCTCGAACCGGGGCTCGACATGCTGCTCGGGCTCACCGGGCGGCGCACGTACGGCGTGCTGCCGTTCCAGCACGGGCTCGGCATCGACGAGGAGGACGGCCTGCGGGTCTCCCTGCGGGGTGCGGTGCGGGAGTCCGTGGTGGCGCCGCCGGTCGGCGAGGACGTGCTGCGGGTCGCCGTGTGCGCGGTGCCGCTGATGTCCAACTTCACGGACGTCGACGCGCTGGCCGCCGAGCCGGGCGTCGTCGTGCGGTTCGTGGACCGGGCGGAGGAGCTCGTCGACGCGGACCTCGTGGTCGTACCGGGCACGCGCGGGACCGTGAAGGCGCTGCGGTGGCTGCGGGAGCGCGGCCTCGCGGACGCCCTCGCGCGGCGGGCCGCCGAGGGGCGGCCCGTCCTCGGCATCTGCGGCGGCTTCCAGGTCCTCGGCGAGCACATCGAGGACGACGTGGAGTCGCGGGCCGGGTCCGTCGACGGGCTCGGGCTGCTGCCGGTGCGGGTGCGGTTCGCCCGCGAGAAGACCCTGGCCCGGCCGGTGGGCGAGGCGCTCGGGGAACCCGTCGAGGGGTACGAGATCCACCACGGCGTGGCCGAGGTGGCCGGCGGGGAGCCCTTCCTGGACGGCTGCCGGGTCGGCGAGGTGTGGGGCACGCACTGGCACGGGTCGCTGGAGAGCGACGCGTTCCGCCGCCGGTTCCTCACCGAGGTCGCCCGCGCGGCCGGCCGCCGCTTCGTACCGGCCCCCGACACCAGCTTCGCCACCCTGCGGGAGGAACAGCTCGACCTGCTCGGCGACCTGATCGAAGAACACGCGGACACGGACGCGCTGTGGCGCCTGATCGAGAACGGCGCGCCGGAGGGCCTGCCGTTCATCGCGCCCGGAGCGCCCTCGTGAGCGCCGCCACGCACCACCGCATCAAGGAGGCTCTGTGAGTACCCCGTATCCGTTCACCGCCCTCGTCGGGCAGGACGACCTGCGGCTCGCGCTGTTGCTGAACGCCGTATCGCCCGCCGTCGGCGGCGTACTCGTGCGGGGAGAGAAGGGCACCGCCAAGTCCACCGCCGTGCGCGCGCTCTCCGCGCTGCTCCCGGAGGTCCCGGTCGTCGCCGGGTGCCGCTTCTCGTGCGACCCGGCCGCGCCCGACCCGAACTGCCCCGACGGCCCGCACGAGGCGGGCGGCGCCACCGCGCGCCCCGCGCGCATGGTCGAGCTGCCCGTCGGCGCGTCCGAGGACCGGCTCGTGGGCGCCCTCGACATCGAGCGGGCGCTCGCGGAGGGCGTGAAGGCCTTCGAGCCCGGACTGCTCGCCGACGCCCACCGCGGCATCCTGTACGTCGACGAGGTCAACCTCCTCCACGACCACCTGGTCGACCTGCTCCTGGACGCCGCCGCGATGGGCGCCTCGTACGTCGAGCGCGAGGGCGTGTCCGTGCGGCACGCCGCGCGGTTCCTGCTCGTCGGCACGATGAACCCCGAAGAGGGCGAGCTGCGGCCGCAGTTGCTCGACCGGTTCGGTCTCACCGTCGAGGTGGCCGCGTCCCGGGAGACCGACCAGCGCGTCGAGGTCGTACGGCGGCGGCTCGCGTACGACGACGACCCCGAGGGTTTCGCCGCCCGCTTCGCCGAGGACGAGGAGGCGCTGCGCGACCGCGTCGTGGCGGCCCGCACGCTGCTCCCCCAGGTGGTCCTGGGCGACGCTGCGCTGCGGCAGATCGCGGCGACCTGCGCGGCGTTCGAGGTCGACGGGATGCGCGCGGACATCGTGATGGCGCGCACGGCGACGGCGCTGGCCGCCTGGGCGGGCCGTACCGACGTGCAGAGCGAGGACGTGCGGCAGGCCGCGCTGCTCGCGCTGCCGCACCGCAGGCGCCGCAACCCCTTCGACGCGCCGGGCCTCGACGAGGACAAGCTCGACGAGACGCTGGAGGAGGCGCGGGACGACCAGGCTTCCGAGGAGCCCGAGCCGCCGGAGGGCGACGACGATCCGGACGGCGGCGGCCCCGACGGGGGCGGCCCCGGCGGCGGGCAGCCCCCCGCTGACGGCCCGGACGGCCCGGACTCCCCCGAACTGCCGTCCCAGAGCCAAGGTCCCGGGACCGAGGAGGCCCCGGCCCCGCAGGAGCCCGCCCCGGCCCCGGGCGGCGCCTCCGCCGAGCAGCAGGCCGTGCGCGCCGCCGAGCCGTTCCGCACGAAGATGCTGAGCGTGCCCGGCATCGGCGAGGGCGCGGCGGGCCGGCGCTCGCGTGCGCGCACCGAACACGGCCGCACGACGGGCTCGCGCCGCCCTCGCGGAGCCCTCACCAAGCTGCACCTGGCGGCGACGGTGCAGGCCGCCGCCCCGCACCAGAAGGCGCGCGGGCGTACGGGGGCCGGTCTCGTCGTACGCCGTGACGACCTGCGGCAGGCGACGCGCGAAGGGCGCGAGGGCAACCTTGTGCTGTTCGTCGTGGACGCCTCCGGGTCGATGGCGGCGCGGCAGCGCATGAGCGCCGTGAAGGGCGCCGTGCTCTCGCTCCTCCTGGACGCCTACCAGCGGCGCGACAAGGTGGGGCTCGTGACGTTCCGCGGCAAGGGCGCCGAGGTGGCGCTGCCGCCGACGTCGTCGGTGGACGCGGCCGCGGCCCGGCTCGAATCGCTGCCGACCGGCGGCCGCACACCGCTGGCCGCCGGCCTGCTGAAGGCGCACGACGTGCTGCGCGTGGAGCGGCTGCGCGACGCCGCGCGGCGGCCGCTGGTGGTCGTGGTGACGGACGGGCGGGCGACGGGCGGTGTGGAGCCGGTGGCCCGCGCGGGCCGCGCGGCCCGGCTGTTCGCGGCGGACGGGGTCGCCTCGGTCGTCGTGGACTGCGAGTCGGGTTACGTACGCCTGGGTCTCGCGGGCCAGTTGGCGGGCGAGCTCGGCGGCACGGCCGTGACCCTCGACGAGCTGCGGGCCGACTCGATCGCCGGCCTCGTCAAGGACGTACAGGGAATGAACTCGCCTTCTAGGAGGGCCGCTTAATGCCGCAGGGACAGCCGAGTGTCGTACCGGACGACGGGCTGACGACACGTCAGCGCCGCAACCGTCCGCTGGTCTTCGTCCACACGGGCATCGGGAAGGGCAAGTCGACCGCCGCGTTCGGGCTCGCGCTGCGCGCCTGGAATCAGGGGTGGCCGATCGGCGTCTTCCAGTTCGTGAAATCGGCGAAGTGGAAGGTCGGCGAGGAGAACGCGCTGAAGGTCCTCGGCGCCTCGGGTGAGGGCGGCACGGTCGCCTGGCACAAGATGGGCGAGGGCTGGTCGTGGATCCAGCGCGCCCCCGCCGAGGGCGAGTTGACCAACGAGGACAAGGCCCGCGAGGGCTGGGAGCAGGTCAAGCGGGACCTCGCCGAGGAGACGTACAAGCTGTACGTCCTCGACGAGTTCGCCTACCCGATGCACTGGGGCTGGATCGACACCGACGAGGTCGTGGAGGTGCTGCGGAACCGCCCCGGCACGCAGCACGTGGTCATCACCGGCCGCAACGCCCCGCAGCAGCTGATCGACTTCGCGGACCTCGTCACCGACATGTCCAAGATCAAGCACCCGATGGACGCCGGCCAGAAGGGCCAGAGGGGCATCGAGTGGTAGCTCGTCTCGTCATCGCGGCGCCGTCGTCGGGCAGCGGCAAGACGACCGTCGCGACGGGCCTGATGGCCGCCTTCGCGGCGGCCGGGCTCGCCGTCTCCCCGCACAAGGTCGGGCCCGACTACATCGACCCCGGCTACCACGCGCTCGCGACCGGCCGCCCCGGCCGCAACCTCGACGCGTACCTGTGCGGGCCCGACCTGGTCGCGCCGCTCTTCGCGCACGGCGCGGCCGGGTGCGACCTCGCCGTGATCGAGGGCGTGATGGGGATGTACGACGGGGCGGCGGGCCAGGGCGAGCTGGCCTCCACCGCCCACGTCGCGAAACTGCTGCGGGCCCCGGTCGTGCTGGTCGTCGACGCGTCGTCGCAGTCGCGGTCGGTGGCGGCGCTGGTCCACGGCTTCGCGTCCTGGGACCCCGAGGTGCGGGTCGCGGGCGTGATCCTCAACAAGGTCGGCTCGGACCGGCACGAGGCGCTGCTGCGGGAGGCGCTGGACGAGTCCGGGGTTCCCGTACTCGGGGTGCTTCGCCGGGCGGCGCAGGTGCACGCTCCCTCGCGGCATCTGGGGCTCGTGCCGGTCGCGGAGCGGCAGACCGAGGCGTTGGAGTCGGTGGCGGCGCTGGCCGCGCGGGTACGGGAGGGTTGTGATCTGGAGGCCCTGCTCGCGCTGGCGCGCAGCGCGCCTTCGTTGTCAGGTGCCGCGTGGGATCCGGTTGCGGCTGTGGCCTGCGGCGCTTCTCTCCCCGATCCCGCCCCTTCCCGAAACCGGGGCTCCGCCCCGGACCCCGGCACGGGGCTCGGTACATCACCGGCTTCGCCAAGTTCGTCCTCAAACGCCGGACAGGCTGGATATCACCCGCGCTTCGCCGTCGCCGGTGGGGCCGCCTTCACCTTCTCCTACGCCGAGCACGCGGAGCTGCTCACGGCCGCCGGGGCGGAGGTCGTACCGTTCGATCCCCTCCACGACGAGCAACTGCCCGCCGGGACGGCCGGGTTGGTCATCGGGGGCGGTTTCCCCGAGGTGTACGCACCCGAGCTGTCCGCCAACGAACCGCTCAGGAAGGCCGTGGCCGCGCTCGCGCTCTCCGGGGCGCCCGTGGCCGCCGAGTGCGCGGGGCTGCTCTACCTCTCCCGCGAGCTGGACGGGAAGCCGATGTGCGGGGTCCTTGACGCCGTCGCGCGGATGTCGGAGCGGCTGACGCTCGGATACCGGGACGCGGTGGCCGTGTCGGACAGCGTGCTCGCACCGGCGGGGACGCGGATGCGGGGCCACGAGTTCCACCGCACGGTGGTCGAGCCGGGCGCGGGGGCGACCCCCGCGTGGGGCCTGCACCGGCCCGAGCGGCGCGTCGAAGGCTTCGTACAGGGGAATGTGCACGCCAGCTATCTGCACACGCACTGGGCGGCGGAGCCGGGCGTTGCCCGCCGGTTCGTCGAGAGATGCACGCCGTGACCGGGCCGGCGCGCTCATTCCGCGATGCCCACCACGAGCCAGATGAACGCCGCGCCCGCCACCGTGCACAGCAGCGTCGAGCGCGCCGGGTGGTCGTGGTGCGCCTCGGGCAGGATCTCGGCCGCCGCGAGGTACAGCAGCGCGCCGCCGAAGAAGCCCAGATAGCCGCCGAGCAGCTGCTCCGGAATGGTGAGGAGCAGCGTCGACGCGGCGCCCACCACCGGGGCCGCCGCGTCCGCGAAGAGCATGGCGACGGCCTTGCGGCGGGCGTTCCCGTACAGGCTGGTGATCGTGTACGTGTTGAAGCCGTCCGCGAAGTCATGGGCGACGACGGCCAGCGCCACGGCCGCGCCCATGCCGCCGCCCACCTGGAAGGCGGCGCCGATCGCGACGCCGTCCATCGCGCTGTGCCCGACCATCGCGGCGGCGGCCGTGAGCCCGACCTGGGGAACCCTGGTGTGCCCGCCCTCCTCCGCGCCGTGGGCGGCGTGCCGGCCCGCGAGGAGACGTTCCACCAGATGGGCGACGAGGAATCCTGCGACGAAGAGGAGCAGGGCCGCCGGTACGCCGAAGACGGGCCCGCCCGCGGCGTCCAGCGCCTCCGGCAGCAGGTCGAGGCCGACGACGCCGAGCATCAGCCCGCCCGCGAGCCCCAGCACGAGGTGGCGCCGGTCGGTGACCCGCCGGGCCGTCCAGCCGCCCACCAGGGTCATGAGAAAGGCGCCGAGCGCCACGAGCACCGCCATGGCCCCTTGCTAGCCGATTGACCCCCTGTCCCGCACATCCACCACCCCCGCCCCACACGAAAGGACCTACTCCCCATGGCCCGTGCCGGAAAGGTGACGTCCGCCGAGGACGTCGTACTCGTCGTCGGCGTCGGCGCCTGTGCGGACGCTCCGGTGGAGGAGGTGCTCGGCCTGGTCCGGGACGCGGTCCGCGACGCGGGCTTTCCCGAGACGGCGGTCGCCGAGCTGGCGACGGTGGATGTGAAGGGCGAGGAGCCCGGGATCGTCGGGGCGGCCGCGCGGCTCGGTGTGCCGCTCGTGACGTACACGGCGCGGGACCTGGCGGAGGTCTCGGTGCCGAACCCGACCGCGAGGTCCAGGGCCGCGGTGGGCACGCCGTCGGTGGCGGAGGCGGCGGCGCTGCGGGGCGGCGGTGAACTCCTCGTACCGAAGCGGAAGTCGGCGCCCGTGGGGCGCCCGCCGATGGCGACGTGCGCGGTCGCGGCCCGTCCCGGCACGCCCGCCGTCCCGGTCGACCTGCGCCACCACGGGGACGCCGAGGTGCGGGACGACGGCGCGGACCTCACGGACCTCGCCGTGAACGTACGCTCCGACACTCCCCCGGCCTGGCTCAAGGAGGTCATCGCCGCGTCCCTCGACGGCCTGGCTGCCTATCCGGACGGCCGGGCTGCGCGGGATGCGGTGGCGGCGCGGCACGGTCTGACACCCGACCGCGTACTGCTCACCTCCGGCGCGGCGGAGGCCTTCGTCCTCCTCGCCCGCGCCCTGAAGGTCCGTCACCCCTACGTGGTGCACCCGCAGTTCACCGAGCCGGAGGCGGCGCTGCGGGACGCCGGGCACGAGGTGGGGCGAGTGCTGCTGCGGGAGGAGGACGGCTTCCGGCTCGACACGTCCGCCGTACCCGAGGAGGCCGACCTGGTGGTCGTCGGCAACCCCACGAACCCGACGTCCGTCCTCCACCCTGCGGCGTCGGTCGCCGCGCTGGCACGCCCCGGACGGATCCTGGTCGTCGACGAGGCGTTCATGGACGCGGTGCCGGGTGAGCGGGAGGCGCTGGCGGGCCGTACGGACATACCCGGCCTGGTCGTCCTGCGCAGCCTCACCAAGACCTGGGGCCTCGCGGGCCTCCGCATCGGTTACGTCCTCGCCGCACCGGACACGATCTCCGCTCTCGCCCTGGCGCAGCCGCTGTGGCCGGTCTCGTCGCCCGCTCTGGAGGCGGCGCGGGCGTGTGTGGGGCCGCGGGCGCTGGCGGAGGCGGGCCATGCGGCGCACCGCATTGCCGCGGACCGGGCCCATCTCCTCGCCGGCCTCGCCGGGCTCGCCCCCTACGGGGTCCGCGCGGTGGGTCCCGCGGAGGGGCCCTTCCTGCTGGTCCGGGTGCCCGGGGCGGGCGGGGTGCGGGAGCGGCTCCGGGAGTTGGGGTTCGCCGTGCGGCGTGGCGACACGTTCCCTGGCCTGGGGCCCGACTGGATCCGTCTGGCCGTCAGAGACCGCCCCACCTCGAACCGCTTCCTCTCCGCCCTCACCACGACCCTGCACCCATAGCCCTCCGTGCGGCCGGGCACCCCCTGCGCCGCCCCACCCGGGTAGACCCCCAAGCCCGCCGCTCCGCGGCGGATGTTCCCCACCCACCCACCCGCTTGCCCCGCGACGTCTTGCGGGGGTAGGGGCGGGTGGGCGGGCGCCCCCTGCGACGCTCGGTGGGAGTGGGAGTGGGGGTGGGTGGGTGTCCCCTGCGACGTGCTGCCGGGCTCGCGCGCCGCGCGCCCCCCACCGGGCCGCAGCCGCAAGCGCGCCGGAGGGGACGTGGGGGTATGTGCGAACGGAGCACCGAGCACACTCTGGCGCCTATGGACTTGAGGCGTGGCGCAGGGATGGCGAGTACGCACATACCCCCGCGGCCCCGCCCCCCAGACGAGCAATAGGCGCAGACCCCGACCCACGACGACCCGCAGGCACAGGCCCCGGCCCCGCAGGCGGACCCCCCGCCCAAGGCGCCCCCCGCAGCCCCGCCGCGCCGCTACCCCCGGTTGCGGCGGCTGAACGTCACCGCTCCTCCGCCCGCCGCCAGCAGCGCCACCGCTCCGCCCGCCACGTACGGCGTCATGGAACTGCCACCCGTCTCCGCCAGGTTCGCTTCCGTTGCCGGCTTCGTCGGCTTCGTCGGCTTCGCCGATTCCACCCGCTCCCCCGGCTCACCCTGCGGCTTCTCCCCGGCGTCCTTCGGCGGTACGGGCGACGGCGTCTCGCACCCCGCTCCGGCCAGCCGCACCGTGCCCGTGACCTCCGCGACGTTCAGCTTCAGGGGGTTCACGGAGACCGTGAGTTCCAGTGCGGAGGCCGCGGCGGTCCGTGATGTCGTGTGGGTCTTGGACAGGTCGAGCCGTACCTCGCCGACCCCCGGCACCTTCACCTCGGTCGTCCCCCGCGCCGTCAGCGTGACCTTCTTGCCGAGCACGGTCACGCCGCCCAGCAGATTCGATTCGGCGACCGGCCGCTTACCCGCCGCGCAGACCGCCTTCGACGTGACTTTCTCGACCTCGACGAGGGAGAGCAGCGGCAGCCCCGGCACATGCATCTTCGCCCGCGCGACGTTGCTGTACCCCTCCGCCGTGCCGCCCCGCACGGTCGCCTTCGCCGTGGCCACGTCGGCGCGGAGCACGCTGAAGGGGCGCCCGCCGTCGACCCCGTCCAGCTGGGCGGTGAGCGTGGTCTTCTCGGCGTTCGCGGGCGCCTGCACCTCGTTGAGGGCGACCTTGAGCGGGACGTTCAGGGTCTTGTTGAGCAGGGAGACGTTCAGGCCGGTGCGCAGCACGACGGCGTCGGCGCGCCCGCCCCGGTGGCTGTCGCCGCCCGTGGCCTGCGCGGTTCCCGCGCCGGCGAGCGCCGCGGGCCCGGCGGCGAGCGCGGTGGTGACGGCGACGACGGAGAGGCGGCGGGCAGGCGTGCGGAAGGTGTTGCTGTTCAAGGTGGTGGAACCCCCACAAGAGGATGCGGGCCACCGGCGGCGCACGCCACATGGGGACATCACGTGCGCGCCGATGGCGTCGTCCCGCTGGGACGGGGGACGACGCGGGAATCTTTACGCACTTAGAGTGAATGAACAGCAACCCGACGTGAGTTCACTCCAAAGGGCACAATCCGCCCTTGCATTCGAATCTCCCGGCACGCACGTTCCCCCGAACCACCCGAGCATCACCCGCCCACCACACCCCTCACCCACGGGAGTTGACGCGACCGCCCCGCCGAGGCGACTCCAACGAGCCACCCGAGCACGCGTAACGCCCAGGTCAACCCACCACCCTCCCGTTCAGCACCACCCTCCGCGGCGCCCCCAGCACCCGCACGTCCGCCCGCGGATCCGCCTCGTACACCACCAGGTCCGCCGGCGCGCCCTCCGCGAGACCCGGGCGCCCCAGCCACTCCCGCGCACCCCAGGTCGTCGCGGAGAGCGCGTCGACCGCCGGGATGCCCGCGCGGGTGAGTTCGACGATCTCCTCGGCGACCAGACCGTGGGCGAGGGAGCCGCCGGCATCGGTGCCCGCGTAGACCGGGACGCCCGCGTCGTACGCGGCGCGCACCGTGTCGTAGCGACGCTCGTACAGCCGCCGCATATGTCCCGACCAGCGCGGGAACTTCGCCTCGCCGCCCGCGGCGAGGTCCGGGAACGTGGCGATGTTGACGAGCGTGGGGACGATCGCGACGCCGCGCTCGGCGAAGAGCGGGATGGTCTCCTCGGTCAGGCCGGTGGCGTGCTCGATGCAGTCGATGCCCGCCTCGACCAGATCGCGCAGGGAGTCCTCGGCGAAGCAGTGGGCCGTGACGCGGGCGCCGAGCCGGTGCGCCTCCGCGATCGCCGCCGCCACCGCATCGCGGGGCCAGCACGCCGTCAGATCGCCGACCTCGCGGTCGATCCAGTCGCCGACGAGCTTGACCCAGCCGTCGCCGCGCCGCGCCTCCCGTGCGACGTACTCGACGAGGTCCTCGGGCTCGATCTCGTGGGCGTAGTTGCGGATGTAGCGGCGCGTGCGCGCGATGTGGCGGCCCGCCCGGATGATCTTGGGCAGGTCCTCGCGGTCGTCGATCCAGCGGGTGTCCGAGGGTGAGCCCGCGTCGCGCAGCAGCAGGGCGCCGATCTCGCGGTCGGTCAGTGCCTGCTTCTCGGCGGTCTCCGCGTCGACGGGCCCGTGCGCGTCGAGGCCGACGTGGCAGTGCGCGTCGACCAGGCCGGGCAGCGTCCAGCCCTCGACCGTACGGACGTCGTCCGCCGCCGCCCCGACGGGCCGGTCGTACGTCACCCTCCCCCCGACCACCCACAGCTCGTCCCGTACGTCATCGGGCCCGACGAGCACCCGCCCCTTCACGTGCAGCACCGCGTGATCGCTCATGAGCAGCAGCCTAAAAGGCGGCCGGTACGCTCGGTACCGCAGCCCGAACGAACTCGTGAGCGAAGTGAGCAGTGACGTGAGCAGTACTGTGACGCACCCCTTTCTGGACCTGGCGCCGCTGAGCGCCCAGCACTTCGCCGCCATCGAGGCGCGGGTGGCCCGCCTGCTCGACACGGAGCAGGACGTCGTGATCATGCAGGGCGAGGCGCTGCTGCCCCTGGAGGGCTGCATCAGGGGCGCCGCGCGGCCGGGCACGACCGCGCTGAACGTGATCACGGGGCCGTACGGTCAGACCTTCGGGAACTGGCTGCGGGACTGCGGCGCGACCGTCGTCGACCTCGCCGTGCCGTTCCACACCGCCGTCACGGCCGACCAGGTGCGCCGGGCGTTCGCCGAGCACCCGGAGATCGACTTCGTCTCGCTGGTGCACGCCGAGGCGGCGACCGGCAACACCAACCCGGTCGCGGAGATCGGTGAGGTCGTGCGCGAGCACGGCGCGCTGTTCATGCTGGACGCGGTCGCCTCGGTGGCCGCCGAGCCGCTGCTGCCGGACGCGTGGGGCGTCGACCTGTGCGTGATCGGCGCGCAGAAGGCGATGGGCGGTCCCGCGGGTGTCTCCGCGGTGTCCGTGAGCGAGCGGGCCTGGCAGCGCATCGCCGCCAATCCGCAGGCGCCGCGCCGCTCCTACCTCTCGCTCCTGGACTGGAAGGAGCGCTGGATCGACGGCGGCAGGAAGGCGCTGCTGCACGCGCCGGCCCAGCTGGAGATGCTCGCGCTCGAAGCGTGCGTGGAGCGCATCGAGTCGGAGGGCCTCGACGCCCTCATGGCGCGGCACGCCACCGCTGCCGCCGCCACCCGCGCGGGGGCGCTCGCGCTGGGCGGAGGCCTGGAGCCGTACGTGCACGAGGCCGCGGACGCGGCACCGGTCGCCACCACCCTGCGCGCGCCCTCGGGCGTCGACGCCTCGGACCTGGTGGCCAGGGCGCTCGCCGCGGACCCGGTGCTTCCGCTGGTCGCCGGGGGCGGGGCGCTCGCCAAGGAGATGATCAGGGTCAACCACTACGGCCCGGACGCGACCCGCGGTGTGGTGCACGCCTGCATCGCCGCCCTGGGCGCCGTGATGGGCGAGGCCGGCCTCGCGGTCGACCTGGAGGCGGCCCGCCGCGCGGTGACGGACGCCTGGAGCTGACGCTCCCCGCCCAGGCGGGCCCGCACCCACGCCCGCACGAAAGCACGTAACCCCGCGACACGGCACGCAGCCCGCGCGGCGCCGCACACGTCCCGTCCGGCACCGCGCGGAGCTCGCGCATCCCGCGCGGAACCCGTGCGGCGCCGGACGCATTCCGCGCCGCACCCCACAAAACCCCTGCGGCCATCCGCATACGCCCCATGGCCATGTGCACGCGCCCCATGGCAACGTGCATGCCATGACCACGCTCCCGGACGGCCGCCGCATTCCAGCTCTGACCGCCGACGAGCCCACCATGCTGGTGAGTTGGCTCGACATTCACCGCGCCACCCTGGCGCTGAAGTGTGCGGGGCTCGGCGACGAGCAGGCGCTGCGCACGGCTGTCGAGCCGT
The DNA here is from genome assembly GCF_040654255.1 of Streptomyces sp. NPDC050732. Lineage (NCBI taxonomy): Bacteria > Bacillati > Actinomycetota > Actinomycetes > Kitasatosporales > Streptomycetaceae > Streptomyces > Streptomyces sp. NPDC050732. The sequence goes on along the minus strand of NZ_JBFAHP010000032.1, from coordinate 35,416 downwards.
CGTCGCTCTCGCTGTTCGGTCTCGTGCAGCACCTCGCCGAGGTCGAACGGCACTGGTTCCAGCGGGTGTTCGCGCGGCGCGACGTCGAGCCGCTCTACGGGGACCGCAGTGGTTTCGTGCTCGACCGGTCGAGGACGTTCGCCGAGGTGCTCGCGGTGTGGGAGCGCGAGGTCGCCGTGGCCCGGGAGCTCTGCGCGGGGCGCTCGCTCGACGACACGGGGCGGCTCGGCGCGGAGGAGGCGGCCGTCATGGGCGGCGAGGACGTCGTCAGCCTGCGCTGGATACTCGTCCACCTCATCGAGGAGTACGCCCGGCACAACGGCCACGCCGATCTCCTCAGGGAGCGCATCGACGGGCTCACCGGATCGTGAATCCACCGCTCCGCTCCTTTGCCGCCCTCTTTGAATTCCCGCGCACGTTCTCACGAATTATTTATAAACTCGTCAAGCACAGCTTCCCGTATTCTTCTGCCCGCTTTCCGGAGACCTAAACACTAAGGTTTCGACAGCACCAACCACCGTAATTCGGACGCGTCTCCATGGGGTTACATCTGTGTGACGTACTCCACAATGCGTCCGTTTTGCGCCCTAAATCCGGGCCAAACTACCCCAAAGCGGCGCCATCTCATGCGGGCGCACGCCCCCGCGTGATAACACATGAAGCGCTCTCATGTAACCCCTTCCCCCGATGCAATTCCAGAAATTGCTCGGTAAATTCAATCCGCATGACCGCTGCACAAGCCGATCTACCGACCGACCTGCAAGCGAAATTCCTGAAAATGCCGGAGGGGCTGCGACTCGACAGTCCCGTTGTCGCCGACGGCGCCGCCATCTGGCGGATCGCCCGTGACTCCAAGGTGCTCGACCTCAACTCCTCGTACAGCTATCTGCTCTGGTGCCGCGACTTCGCCGCCACGTCCGTCGTGGCCCGGGACGCCGACGGGGAGCCGGTCGGCTTCATCACCGGGTACGTCCGGCCCGAGCGGCCGAACACCCTGGTGGTCTGGCAGGTCGCCGTCGACCACGCGCAGCGCGGCCGCGGTCTGGCCGGCGCCCTGCTCGACGGGCTCACCTCGAAGGTCGCCGCCGGACGTGCGCTGACCGCGGTGGAGACGACCATCACGCCCGGGAACACCGCGTCCGAACGGCTCTTCACCTCCTACGCGGCACGCCACGGCGCGTCCCTGGAGCGGACGGTCCTGTTCGACGCGGGGCTCTTCCCCGACGGCGGGCACGAGCCCGAGGTCCTGTACCGCATCGGTCCGCTCGGCTACTGAGCCCCCTCGCCTCCCCCACGTGCTTCACCGGCACCACGCAACACCCGTAACTCCCCCCACCTCCCACGTCTTTCCATCTCCCAGGAGATCTGCTGTGACCATCACCCAGCCCGACCTGAGCGTCTTCGAGACCCTGGAGTCGGAGGTGCGCAGCTACTGCCGCGGTTGGCCTACGGTCTTCGACCGCGCGCAGGGCAGCCGCATGTACGACGAGGACGGCCACGAGTACCTCGACTTCTTCGCCGGCGCCGGTTCGCTCAACTACGGGCACAACAACCCGGTGCTGAAACGCGCACTCATCGACTACATCGAGCGGGACGGCGTCACGCACGGTCTCGACATGTCGACGACCGCGAAGCGCGCCTTCCTCGAAACCTTCCAGAACATCATCCTGCGCCCGCGCGACCTGCCGTACAAGGTCATGTTCCCGGGCCCGACGGGCACCAACGCCGTGGAGTCGGCGCTGAAGCTGGCCCGCAAGGTCAAGGGCCGCGAGTCGATCGTGTCGTTCACGAACGCCTTCCACGGCATGTCGCTCGGCTCGCTCGCCGTGACCGGCAACGCCTTCAAGCGGGCGGGCGCCGGCATCCCGCTGGTGCACGGCACGCCGATGCCGTTCGACAACTACCTCGACGGGCAGACCCCCGACTTCATCTGGTTCGAGCGGCTCCTTGAGGACCAGGGCTCCGGCCTCAACCAGCCCGCCGCCGTCATCGTCGAGACGGTGCAGGGCGAGGGCGGCATCAACGTCGCCCGCGCCGAGTGGCTGCGCAAGCTCGCCGACGTGTGCGAGCGCTGGGACATGCTCCTGATCGTCGACGACATCCAGATGGGCTGCGGCCGCACCGGTGCCTTCTTCTCCTTCGAGGAGGCGGGCATCACGCCGGACATCGTGACCGTGTCCAAGTCCATCAGCGGCTACGGCCTGCCCATGTCGCTCTGCATGTTCAAGCCGGAGCTCGACGTGTGGGAGCCGGGCGAGCACAACGGCACGTTCCGCGGCAACAACCCGGCGTTCGTGACGGCCGCCGCCGCCCTTGAGGCCTACTGGGCCGACGGCTCGGCGATGGAGAAGCAGACCCGCGCCCGCGGCGAGCAGGTCGAGCAGGTGCTCACCGCGATCGTCGAGGAGAACCGCGCCGAGATCAAGGAGTTCCGCGGCCGCGGCCTCGTCTGGGGCATCGAGTTCCTGGACAAGGACCGCGCGAGCGCCGTGGCGAAGCGGGCCTTCGAACTGGGCCTGCTCATCGAGACCTCCGGCCCCGAGGGCGAGGTCGTCAAGCTCCTTCCGGCGCTGACGATCACCCCCGACGAGCTGGACGAGGGGCTGCGCACGCTGGCCCGCGCGGTCCGCGAGACCGCCTGACCGAGCGCGCTACCGAGCCCCGGCACCGTAAGAGAAAAGGAACCAACTCACCGTGATCGTCCGTTCGTTCAAGGACATTGAAGGCACCGACCGGCATGTGAAGGCCGCTTCGGGCACCTGGGAGAGCAAGCGCATCGTTCTCGCCAAGGAGCGCGTCGGCTTCTCGCTGCACGAGACCATCCTGTACGCGGGTACGGAGACGTCGATGTGGTACGCCAACCACATCGAGGCCGTCGTCTGCACCAAGGGGGAGGCGGAGCTGACCGACGACACGACCGGCGAGAAGTACACGATCACGCCGGGCACGATGTACCTGCTCGACGGGCACGAGAAGCACACCATGCGGATCAAGGAAGACTTCCACTGCCTGTGTGTCTTCAACCCGCCCGTCACCGGTCGCGAGGACCACGACGAGAACGGCGTGTACCCGCTGCTCACGGAGCCGGACGCGGTCTGACCACGACCTACATCCCGAACAGGGCCGTACGAGAGGAGAGGCAGGCAACACCATGACCACCGCACCCGAACGCACCAGCGACCTGTACCCGACCCGAGGCGCCGAAGAGGTGCTCATCGAACGCAAGGACCCCGTGGTGTGGTCCGAGCCGGGTGCGGCAGGGCCGATCACGCCCGGGGACCTGGCGGGGTTCGAGCGGGACGGTTTCCTGGCGATCGACCAGTTGATCACCCCGGACGAAGTGGCCGTGTACCACGCCGAGTTGGAGCGGCTGATGAACGACCCGGCGATGCGCGCGAACGAGCGCTCCATCGTCGAGCCGCGCTCCCAGGAGATCCGGTCGATCTTCGAGGTGCACAAGATCAGTGAGCTCTTCGGCAAGCTGGCGGCGGACCCGCGGGTCGTCGGCAGGGCCCGGCAGATCCTCGGCTCGGACGTGTACGTCCACCAGTCCCGGATCAATGTGAAGCCGGGCTTCGGCGCCTCCGGGTTCTACTGGCACTCGGACTTCGAGACCTGGCACGCGGAGGACGGCCTGCCGAACATGCGGACCGTGTCGGTGTCCATCGCGCTGACGAAGAACCACGACACCAACGGCGGCCTGATGATCATGCCGGGGTCGCACAAGACGTTCCTCGGCTGCGCGGGCGCCACGCCGAAGGACAACTACAAGCGGTCGCTGCAGATGCAGGACGCGGGCATCCCGTCGAACGAGACGCTCACGCACCTCGCGTCCGACTACGGCATCCGCCTGTTCACGGGCGAGGCCGGTTCGGCGACGTGGTTCGACTGCAACGCCATGCACGGCTCGGGGGACAACATCACCCCGTACCCGCGCAGCAACGTCTTCATCGTGTTCAACAGCGTGGAGAACACGGCGGTGGAGCCGTTCTCGGCGCCGGTGCGCCGGCCCGAGTACATCGGGGCGCGGGACTTCACGCCGGTGAGGTGACCCGCCGCTGACGGCGAGCCGGCCCGGTACCCCCCGTGGGTGCCGGGCCGGCTCGCCGTACGTGCGTCCCACGCTCCTACAGCGGCAGGTAGTCCGTGTAGCCCTTCTCGGTGCCGCCGTAGAAGGTGCCCCGGTCCGGCGTGTTGTACGGGCCCCCGGTCCTCAGGCGGGCCGGCAGGTCGGGGTTGGCGAGGAAGAGCGCCCCGAACGTGACGAGATCCGTGGTGCCGTCCTCGATCAGGGCGAGCGCGTCGTGGCTGGTGGGACCTTCGGTGTGCGGGTTCAGGAGGAACGTGCCGCCGAAGTCCCGGCGCAGCCGTACGGTGAGCTCGCGGACGTCGCCCACCTCCGCGACGTGCAGATAGGCGAGGTCGAGCGCGGCCAGCTCCTTCGCCAGGGCGGTGTACGTCGGCTCCGGGTCGGGCTCGGAGATGTCGTTGAAGGGGTTGCCGGGCGAGACGCGGAAGCCGGTGCGGGCGGCGCCGATCTCGGCGGCGACGGCCGAGGCGACCTCGACGGCGAAGCGGATGCGGTTCTCGACCGGGCCGCCCCACTCGTCGGTGCGGCGGTTGGAGCCGGGCGCGAGGAACTGGTGGATCAGATAGCCGTTGGCACCGTGCAGTTCGACGCCGTCGAAGCCCGCGTCGATCGCGTTGCGCGCGGCGGTGACGAAGTCGTCGATGGTGGCGCGGATCTCGGCGCCGGTCAGCTCGCGCGGGGCGATGAAGTCCTTGGGGCCCTCGGCGGTGTAGACCTGCCCCGCGGCGGCGACCGGCGACGGGGCGACGTTGGTCAGGCCGTCGGGCAGCAGCACGGGGTGGCCGACGCGGCCGGTGTGCATGAGCTGGGCGAAGATCGTGCCGCCCGCCGCGTGCACGGCGTCGGTCACCTTGCGCCAGGCGGCGACCTGCTCGGTGGAGTGCAGGCCCGGGGTGTCCGGGTATCCCTGGCCGACCACAGAAGGCTGGATGCCCTCGGTGATGATCAGGCCTGCGGAGGCGCGCTGGGCGTAGTACTCGGCGGTCAGCTCGGTGGCGACACCGCCGTCACCGGCGCGGCTGCGGGTCATGGGGGCCATGGCGATGCGGTTGCCGAGCTGCACGCCGGACAGGTCGATCGGGTCGAATGCGGTGGTCATCAGAACTCCCGGGCTGGGTTGTGCCGTGTTTTATGTGGTCGGCCAATGATTCGCGCCGAGAGTCACTGTAGCCCATTCCTTGGCCGACCAAGGTAAAGTTTTCGAAGACGTCTACAACAGGAGCTCGTGATGAAGGCCGACACCGTGCAGGCCCCCTCGGCCGACCCCGTCTGTACGCCCGGGGCATCGGGCGTCGCCGAGGCGGGGCCCGTCAGTCTCGCCGTCAGCCGGGTGGCCCGGCTGCACCGCATCGCCGCGGGCAAGGCCCTCAAGGGGCTCGGCCTCTACCCCGGCCAGGAGTTCGTGATGATGCACCTGTGGGACGCGGGTCCGGTGCGGCAGTCCGAGCTGATCAAGGCGGTCGACCTCGACCCGTCCACGGTCACGAAGATGCTGCAGCGCCTGGAGCAGGCCGGGCACGTGCGGCGGCGCCCCGACCCGGCCGACCGGCGGGCCGTGCTCGTCGAGGCCAGCGCGGCGAGCTGCGGGCTGCTCGCCCAGGTGGAGCGCGCGTGGGGCGAGCTGGAGGGCCACACGCTGGCCGGCCTGGACGAGACGGAGTGCGCGGACCTTCTCCGGCTGCTCGCCAAGGTGGAGACGAACCTGTGCAAGGAGACGGAGGACTGCCCCGAGCGCAGGGCTCGGGGCTAGCCCCGCACGACCTCCGGACCGGTCCTGCCCGGCCGGGCCGGAGCCCCGTTGTCCCGCCGCCCGCGCCGTGGAGCTTGTCGCCGCAGGCCCGGCTGCGGGTGGGAGGGGGCTGAGCGCGCAGTTCCCCGCGCCCCTGACAGGGCACGACCCCCCGGCCCCTCCCGGAGCGCAGCTATAGCCACGCCAGTGAGGACGCCCTGGTCAGGATGTGGTGGATTGCGGATTCGTCGCCCGATGTGCCACGGGGGAGCTGGTCCGGGGTGCGGCGGCCGCCTACCAGGAGGCAGAAGTCGACGGGCGTCAGGACGAGTTCGGCGCGTACCGGGTCGTCCGAGCTGCCCAGTACCCACTCCGTCTCCCCGCCGTCCCCGGTGACGGTGAGGGCGACGGGTGGGGACTTGGGGCCCAGGGCCGGGCCGAGGATGCGGACGGCGAGGCGTACCAGCTGCCACAGGTGGGGGGAGGGTGGTGGGGGCACGGCGCGGTCGAGTGCGACGCCTATGTCGTCGGCGTGCACCCAGGTCTCGAAGGCGCGGGACAGGAAGTGGTCGGCGACGGGCAGGCGCACCCCGGCCAGCACCGTGGCGCGGGCGGCGAGTTCGGGGTCGTGGGCGGCGCGGGAGGAGAGCAGCCCGGCGGCCTGGACCCGCCACGCGGAGACGGTCTGCGCGGGCGTACGGGTGCGTTCGCGGCGGATCACCTCGCGGGTGCGCGCCTCCCATGCGGCACGCCACGGTCTGCCGTCCGGCACGCGCGGGGCGGGCTCGCGCGCGGGCAGGCCCAGGTGGCGGGCGAGCGGCTCGTCGGCGGCGATGAGGTGGGCGACGGTGTCGTGGACGTCCCAGTCGTGCACGACGGGTGTCCCCCAGGGGGCCCGCTCCTCCAACTCCGCGAGGAGTGCCTGGAGTCCGGCGACGGCGGCGGCGTAGGGCGCGGCGTGCGGGGCGGTGCGCAGGGCGGGGGCGCGACTCCGCAGGGCGAGGGAGAGCCCGTGCCGCCCGGGGGCCTCACCCGGTGCCGGGCTGGGCGGGGCGGGCTTCGGTCCGGGGGTCTCGCCCGGCACCGGACCTGGCGGGGCGGGCTTCCTTCCGAGAGTGCCGTCCGACGCAGGGCCGGGCGGCGCGGACTGCCGCCCGAGAGGCCCCTCCGGCACCCCGCCGGGCAGCGCGGGTCCGTCCAGGTGTCGCACCGTGGTGCGGAGCCGTGCCGCCTCGGTGGCGCAGGGGGTGCACTCTCGCAGGTGGCGGGTGAGGGCGGGCTCGTCGGTGGGCATGAGGGCGTCCACGGCCCAGGCGCCGAGGAGTTCGCGTACCGCTTCGTGGTCGTCGGTCAACGGTGTTCACCTCGCAGGGGCGGTGGCGGGTCCGCGAGGGTCTCGGCCAGGGTGCGCAGGGCCGTGCGCAGGCGGGTCTTCGCGGTGCCTTCGGGGATGCCGAGTTCGACGGCGGCCTGCCGGTAGGTGCGGCCCGCGAAGTAGGCGAGGTGCACCACCTGCTGCTGGGGCAGCGGGAGCCGGGCGAGGGCGGAGTGCAGGAGCAGGGAGCGTTCCTGTTCCAGGATGGCCTCGTCGGGGGCGGGCCCCTGCGCGGGGACCGCCCGCAGCGCCGTCTCGTCGGCGTGGGCGGCCTTGCGGTGCCGTTCCTCGCCGCGCACCCAGTCCACGGCGCGCCGGTGGGCGAGCATCGAGAGCCAGCCGCGCAGGCTGCCGCGGCGCGCGTCGAACGCGTAGGGCCTGGTCCACAGGTGGGCGAAGACCTCCTGCGCCACGTCCTCCGCGGCGTTCCGGTCGCGGGTGACGCGGGTCGCGACGCGGTGCACGAGCATGCCGTACGCGGCGTAGACCTCGGCGAGGGCCGCCTCGTCGCCGTAGACCAGCCGCCGGTGCAGTTCGGCGTCGGCGGGCGGGCGGCCGGGGCCGCACGGCGGGTCGGACGTGTCCGGCCTCTCGAAGGACGGCTCCACCGGCACCACCACCTCGCGCGGCCGCGCGACCACGTAGTACTGCCAAGCCTGGCGCCCCGCGGCCCGCCGCGCCAGGCCTCAGCCGGACAGCACGTCGAGGATCCGGTCCACATCCGCCTCGGTGTTGTAGAGGTGGAACGCGGTGCGCAGGTGTCCCGCCCGTGCCGAGGTGAGGATGCCGGCGCGGGTCAGTGCGGGGGCGCGGTCGGCGAGTCCTGGCACCGAGACGATGGGCGAGTCGCCGGGCACGGGGGTGTGGCCCAGTGCGGCGAGTCCGGCGCGGTAGCGGGCGGCGAGTGCCGTGTCGTGGGCGTGGATCGCGTCGATCCCGGTCTCCTCGACGAGGGTGAGCGCGGCGGCGGCCCCGTGGTAGGCGAGGAAGGCGGCCGGTTCGTCGAAGCGGCGGGCGTCCGGGGCGAGTCGAGTGAGCGGGCCGTAGGTGGAGTTCCAGGTGTCCGCCGCCGCGAGCCAGCCGCCGTGCAGCGGCGGCAGGGACTCCTGCGCCTCTTCCCGCACCGTCAGGAACGACACGCCGCGCGGGCACAGCAGCCACTTGAAGGCGCCGGTCACGGTGTAGTCGTACGCGTCCGCGTCGAACGGCAGCCAGCCCGCCGCCTGCGTCGCGTCGAGGAGGGTGCGCGCGCCGTGGGCGGCCGCCGCCTCGCGGACCGCCGGCAGGTCGGCGGTGCGGCCGTCGGCCGACTGGACGGCGGAGAAGGAGACGAGGGCCGTGGCCGGGGTGACGGCCGCGGCGAGCTCGTCCAGGGGCGCGTACCGCAGCTTGAGGTCGCCGCGCAGCACGAAGGGGTTCACGATGGACGCGAACTCGCCCTCGGGAGCGAGGACTTCGGCGCCGGGCGGCAGCGAGGCGGCGATCAGCCCGGCGTGCACCGCGACCGAACTCCCGGTCGCCACGCGGCCCTCCGCGACCCCGACGAGCCGCGCGAAGGTGGCTCTGGCGGCGTCCACCACTTCGAAGTCGCCCGCGCCGCCCGGCCGTCCTTCACCGTTCTCGGCGGCGAGCGCGCACACCGCCTCGACGGCGCGGCGGGGCAGCAGGCCGCAGCTCGCGGTGTTCAGGTACGTCGAAGTGGGTGCGAATTCGGTGCCGTTGTCGATCTCCATGGACTCCATGGAGATCAACCTATGCGGCGGCTCAGGCCTGCGGAACCGCGCATCCGTCGGGCCCGCACGCGTCGCCGCCGTCGGCCTGCGCGAGGGTGGTGAGCGGCGGCCGCTCGCCCCACGCCTGCTCCAGGGCCTGGGTGAAGACCTCGGCGGGCTGGGCGCCGGAGATGCCGTACTTGCGGTCGAGGACGAAGAACGGCACGCCGTTGGCGCCCAGTTCGGCGGCCTCGCGCTCGTCGGCGCGCACCTCGTCGGCGTACCGCTCCGGGTCGGCGAGGACGGCCCGCACCTCACTCTCGGCCAGGCCCGCCTCGACGGCGAGCTCGACGACGCGCTCGTCGTCCGTGAAGACGGACCGCTCCTCGGCGAAGTTCGCGCGGTAGAGCAGCCCGATCAGCTCGTCCTGCCTGCCCTGCTCCTTGGCGAAGTGCAGGAGGCGGTGCATGTCGAAGGTGCTGCCGTGGTCGCGGCCCTCGGTGCGGTAGTCGAGGCCCTCGGCGGCCGCGTTCTCCCCGAGCCGCCGCTCGCCCTCGCGGGCCTGCTCCTCGGTCATGCCGTACTTCCCCATGAGCATCGGCAGCACCAGGCCCGTGTCGCCCTTGGCGCGGCCGGGGTCCAGCTCGAAGGAGCGGTGCACGACCTCGACGCCGTCACGGTGCGGGAAGGCGGCGAGGGCCTTCTCGAAGCGGGCCTTGCCCACGTAGCACCAGGGGCAGGCGATGTCGCTCCAGATCTCGACGCGCATGTGTGGCTCTTTCCAGGTCGTACGGTACGAAGCGGTTCGGTGCGGAGGGTGCCTCCGCTCAGTCCGTCAACGTACGACCGAAGCGTCTCATTCCCCTCCCGGGACTCCCGGGGAAAGTGCCCGGCGCGGGCGCGCCGGAACCGGGCCGTGCCTCAGCGGCACAGCCCGGTGCACCGCGTCAGTCCTGGCGGCTGGTGACCTCGACGAGGTGCGAGCCGAACTGGGTCTTCACCGGGCCCTGGACCTCGCCGACCGGGGCCGAGAAGACGACCTGGTCGAACTCGGGCACCATCTGCCCGGGGCCGAACGAGCCGAGGTTCCCGCCGGCGCTCGACGAGGGGCACGAGGAGTGCTGCTTGGCCAGCTCGGCGAAATCCGCGCCGCCCTCGATCTGCTCCTTCAGCTGAAGCGCTTCCGCCTCGGTTGCGACCAAGATGTGTCGCGCAGTGGCCCTAGCCATGTGTCACGCCCTTTCGAGTACATATGAACGCCGCCAAGGGTAAACGGCTCATTCCCGTGCCAGGGACTCCGCGGCCGTGAACCTTCCCGTGTTCGCCCTGACCCAGGTGCGCAGGTGGGCGAGGGGTTCCAGGGCGCCGCGGCCGAGGTCGGTCAGTTCGTACTCGACGCGGGGCGGGACCTCGGCGTGGACGGTGCGCGTCACGAGGCCGTGCTCCTCCAGGCGGCGCAGGGTCTGGGTGAGCACCTTGGGGCTCACGCCCTCCAGCTTGCGGCGCAGCTCACCGAAGCGGCGCGGGCCGTCCGCCAGGGCGGTGACGGCGAGGGACGTCCACTTGTGGACGAGCAGCTCGAAGACCGCGCGGCCGGGGCAGAGCAGGCCGTAGATGTCGTGCCGGTTCCGGGTGTCCTCACGGTTCTGACCAGTCATGGTTTCCAAAATATAGTTGGCGCCCTTGCGGGTGATCAGGGCCTGCCGCCTACCGTCCCGCTCATGAACGCAACCACCGCACCCGTCCGCGTCGGTCTCGTCGGCCTCTCCGCCCGCGGCGGCTGGGCACCCCACTCCCACGTCCCCGCGCTGGCCCGCCTCGACGGATACGAGCTGCGCGCCCTGGCCGCCTCCAGTGACGCCTCGGCGCGGGCCGCCGGTGAGAAGTACGGGGTGCCGCTGGCCTTCGGCTCGGCCGCGGAGCTCGTCCGCAGCGACGAGGTCGACCTCGTCGTGGTGAGCGTGCGGGTGCCGCTGCACCGCGAGGTGATCCTCGGCGCGCTCGGCGCGGGCAAGGCGGTGCTCTCGGAGTGGCCGCTCGGCAACGGTCTCGCCGAGGCCGAGGAGCTGTCGGCGGCCGCGGAGCGGGCGGGTGTGCGGACGTTCGCGGGGCTGCAGGCCCGCTCGGCGCCCGCCGTGCGGTTCGTCCGCGATCTCGTCGCCGGGGGTTACGTCGGTGAGGTCCTGTCGACCAGTCTCGTCGCGTCGGGGCGGCGCTGGGGCCCCGTCTTCGAGCCGTCCGGGCAGTACCTCCTGGACCGGCGGAACGGCGGGTCCATGCTGACCATCCCCTTCGGGCACACCGTCGACGCCGTCGCCATGGTGCTCGGCGAGTTCACCGAGGTCTCGGCGACCCTGGCGACCCGGCGTCCCGTCGTGACCGAGGAGGGCACGGGCCGCCCTGCCGCCATGACCGTCGACGACCAGATCGCGGTGATCGGGCGCCTCGACTCGGGAGCCGTCGTCTCGGCGCACTTCCGTGGCGGCCTCTCCCGGGGCACGAACTTCCACTGGGAGATCAACGGCACGGAGGGCGACCTGGTGATCACCGGGGACTCCGGCCATCTGCAGCAGGCCGCGCTGACCGTGCGGGGCGCCCGCGGCGCGGACACGGCGACCCGCGAACTCCCTCTCCCGGAGCGGTACTTCGACATCCCCGAGCTCGACGACGTGCGCGGCCTCCCCGCGTACAACGTAGGGGCGCAGTACGCCCGGATGCTGGGTAGCGACCCGGCCGAAAGCGGCGCACCGGTGCCGGACTTCGCGCACGCGCTGCGGCGCCAGCGACTGCTCGACGCCATCGAACGCGCGGCGGCCACCGGCACCCGCGTCGGTGTCCGGGTCAGCTAGGAGCCGTCCCGCAGCCCCTGCGGCCAGTTGGGGCGGAACTCGATGTGGTCGTACGTCACCACGCAGCCCTCGCCGACGGGTGACTGCGCCATGAAGCCGACGAGTGCGGCGCCCGCCGTCTCCTCGTCGCCGAGCGAGAAGATCCGCACGAACGTCCACCGCTCGCCGTCCGTCGACGCGTGGAACGCGAACGCCGAGCCCGTACGGCTGACGCGCAGCCAGACGCTGCTGCCGTCCACCACGAAGGCGTTGGCGTCGTCGGAGCGGCCGCGGGTGACGACCGTGCAGACGGTGGGCTCGTCCGGGGAGCGTTCCAGGCACAGCTTGGCCCACTCCCGCTCGCCCACGTGGAGGTACAGCACGCCCGCGTCGAAGGCGGCGGCGAAGCCGACCGTGACGCGGGCGATCAGCTGGAAGTCGCCCTCGGGGGCGCCGAGGAGGCGGGGCGCGTCGGAGGCGGGCTCAAGGGCCTCGCCCGTCGGGGGCACGAAGCGGTCCTGCCGGGCGCCCGCCCAGCCGGTGAGCACCCCGTCCTCGTACGACCAGTGCCCGTCGGGGCCGTACGTGCGCAGCGAGAACGGGAGTTGCCCGATGGTGACGTCCATGCGGTCAGTGTTCCAGGCGCCCGTCGTAACGCCGCGGCAGGCCCAGCGGGTTGTCGTCGCGCAGCTCCGGCGGGAGCAGCGCCTCGGGGGTGTCCTGGTACGCGACCGGGCGCAGCCAGCGCTCGACGGCCGTGCCGCCCACGGACGTCGAGGTCGAGGTCGTCGCGGGGTAGGGGCCGCCGTGGTGCTGGGCGGGGGCGACGGCGACACCGGTGGGCCAGCCGTCGACGAGGACGCGCCCCGCGAGCGGGGTGAGCTCGGCGAGCAGTTCGGCGCCCCGGCCGCTCTCCCCCGCCGCCTCGTCGGAGGAGAGCTGCACGGTGGCGGTGAGGTTGCCCGGGAGGCGGGAGAGGACGGCGGTGATCTCCGCCGCGTCGGTGTACCGCGCGACGACGGTGACCGGGCCGAAGCACTCCTCCAGGAGCAGGTCGTACGCCCCCTCGTCGGCGAGGCGCGCGGCCGGGACGGTCAGGAAGCCCGCGCTGACGGTGTGCTCGCCGCCCGCGCCGGGCGTCACGGGGGCCTCCACGTCGGGGAGTTCGGCGCGCTCGCGCACCCCGGCGACGAAGTTGTCCCGCATCCGGTGGTCCAGGAGCACCCCGGCCTCGGTGTCGCTGACCGCTTCGGTCAGGGACTTCACGAGCCGGTCGCCGCCCGCGCCCTCGGGGGCGAGGACCAGGCCGGGCTTGACGCAGAACTGGCCGACGCCGAGCGTCATCGACCCCGCGAGCCCGGCGCCGATCTGCTCGGCGCGCTCGGTGGCGGCGGCCTCGGTGACGACGACGGGGTTGAGGGAGCCGAGCTCGCCGTGGAAGGGGATCGGGACGGGCCGGGCGGCGGCCGCGTCGAAGAGGGCGCGGCCGCCGCGGATGGAGCCGGTGAATCCGGCGCCGGCGACGAGCGGGTGCTTGACCAGTTCGACGCCCGCCTCGAAGCCGTGCACGAGGCCGAGGACGCCCTCGGGGATGTCGTGCGCGGCGGCGGCCCTGCGCAGCACGGAGGCGACGAGTTCGGAGGTGCCCGGGTGGTCCGGGTGGGCCTTGACGACCACCGGGCAGCCCGCGGCGAGCGCGCTCGCGGTGTCGCCGCCGGGCACGGAGAAGGCGAAGGGGAAGTTGGAGGCGGAGTAGACCGCGACGACGCCGAGCGGGATCTTGTAGCGGCGCAGGTCCGGTATGGGCGGGGTCGCCGTGGCGTCGGGGTGGTCGATGACGACGCCGAGGAAGGCGCCCTCGTCGACGATGTCCGCGAAGGTGCGCAACTGGTAGCAGGTGCGGGCGAGTTCGCCGGCGAGCCGGACGGGCCCGAGCGCGGTCTCCGCGTCCGCGGCCTCCACGAGATGGTCCTTCGACTCTTCGAGGAGGTCGGCCGCGGTGCGCAGGAAGGCGGCGCGGACCGCGCGGTCGGCGAGCGCGGGCGCGGCGTCGCGGGCGGCGCGGACCGCGCGGTCGACCTCCCCGGCTGTGGCTTCCACCGCAACCTGCTCGCGCTGCTTCCCGGTTCGGGGGTCGACACTCCAGACTGGTGCTGCTGCCACCGAGGATTCCCTTTCCAGACGTATGCCACTCACCAGGGCTGTTCGATATGCTGAACACCGTCTCCGTTGATGAACGGCGGGGACTTGAGACTATTTCTCGGCGTTCAAAGGGGTCAAGGGCGATGTCGGCTGGCGAGACCGGAGGCGGTGCGCAGGTCAAGTCCGCCGTGCGGACGGTGGAACTGCTTGAGTACTTCGCGGGCAGCCCCGGAATGCACTCCCTGGCCGCGGTCCAGGAGGCCGTCGGCTACCCCAAGTCGAGCCTGTACATGCTGCTCCGCACGCTGGTCGAGCTCGGCTGGGTCGAGACGGACGCCACCGGCACGCGGTACGGCATCGGCGTGCGCGCCCTGCTCGTCGGCACCTCGTACATCGACGGCGACGAGGTCGTGGCCGCCGCCCGCCCGACCCTGGACCGGCTCTCCGACGACACCACGGAGACCATCCACCTCGCCCGGCTCGACGGCACGAACGTCGTCTACCTCGCCACCCGCCAGTCCCAGCACTACCTGCGGCCCTTCACGCGCGTCGGCCGCCGCCTCCCCGCGCACTCCACGTCGCTCGGCAAGGCGCTGCTCGCCACGCACACCGACGACCAGGTCCGCGCGCTGCTCCCGGAGACGCTGCCCGCGCTCACCGAGCACACCATCACCGACCGCGAGAAGCTCATCGAGGAGCTGCGCGCGGTCCGCGAGCAGGGCTTCGCGGTGGACCGCGAGGAGAACACGCTGGGCCTGCGCTGCTTCGGCGTCGCCATCCCCTACCGCACTCCCGCGCGCGACGCGATCAGCTGCTCGGTGCCGGTGGCACGGCTCACGCCCGCGCACGAACAGATGGTCAAGGACGCGCTCTTCGACGCCCGGGACCGGCTGACACTGGCGACTCGTAGGCTCTGACGCATGGATGTCAGCCTGCGCGAAGTCCACGACAGCGATCTGCCCGTCTTCTACCGGCAGATGAACGATCCCGTGGCCGGCCACATGGCCGCGTTCACGCCCGAGGACCCGGCCGACCGGGACGCCTTCGACGCGCACTGGACGAAGATGCGGGCCTCGGCCGACGTCGCCGTGCGCACGGTCCTCGCCGACGGCGACGTGGTGGGCAGCGCCGGGGTGTACGGGGCGCCCGGCGAGCGGGAGGTCACGTACTGGATCGACCGCGCCTACTGGGGCCGGGGCCTGGCCACCGCTGCCCTGCGTGGCCTGCTCGAACTGGAGCCGCAGCGGCCGCTCTACGCCCGCGCGGCCGCGGACAACGCGGGCTCGATCCGGGTCCTGGAGAAGTGCGGCTTCCGCCTCTCCGCCACGGAGCGGGGGTACGCCCCGGCGCGCGGCAAGGAGATCGACGAGGTCGTCCTCGTCCTGCGCGAGGCCTGATTCCGCGCGGCGCCGCCTCCGCCGCGCGGCGGAGCCGGATCGCCCCGGCGCAGGAGGTGCCGCGACGGCCCCCGGCGGGACCTTGGGGACATGCCGCAGCCGCCGTCCCCGCCCCGCGTTCCGCATCCCGCCTTCAAGACCTACGCTGGCGGGCATGATCATCGGGGGGATCGTCACCGTACCCATGGCCCGTGTCCCGGCACGGCGGGCGGGCACGGCCGCGTGAAGGCGCCGGCCACCACCCTGTTCGGGCGCAGGGCGCGTCGCCGGTGGATCCATCTGATCCTCGGCGGCGCCCTCGCCATGCCGTACGTCCTCGTCGGCTCCGTCGCCGTCGGGCCGCTCTTCGACGACGAGGCGATCCTGGGCTCGCTCGGCGCCCAGCTCAGCGCGTTCGCGGTCGGGCTGCCACTCGCCGCGGTCACCGCGCTGTTCCCGCTGACGCGGCCGATGTCGGTGGCCGCCGTGCGGGCGCTGTGCGGGGTACCGGCCGACTCCCTCGCCGACGGACCCGCGCGCACCCGGGTCGCCCGCACCCGCGCCGCCGCGTGGTTCACGCTGCACCTCGGCTTCGGCGGTGTCATCAGCGGCATGTCGCTCGCGCTGCCGCCGCTCGCGGGCGTCCTGATCGCGCTGCCGTTCTTCGCCGTCCTGGCCGACAGCCGCATCGGGATGCCCGAAGTCTTCGGCGAGACCTGGCTGTTGGCCCTCTCCCCGGTCATCGGCTGCGCGTCGCTCGTGGCGCTCGCGGCGTGCGCCGCCACGGCCGGCGGGCTCCTCGCGCACTGGGCGCCCGGCCTGCTCGGGCCGACGCCCGCCGACCGGCTCGCCGCCGCCGAGCAGCGCGCCGCCGACCTCGCCGTGCGCAACCGGCTCGCGCGCGAGCTGCACGACTCCGTCGGTCACGCCCTGAGCGCCGTCACGCTCCAGGCGAGCGCGGCCCGCCGCGTCCTGGACCACGACCCGGAGTTCGTGCGGGAGGCGCTGGCCGCCATCGAGGACACCACGCGCCGCACGGTGGGCGAACTCGACGCCGTCCTCGGCGTGCTGCGAGAGGCAGGCAGCGCGGGTCCGACGGCCCCGGCGCCCACCCTCGCCGCCGACCTGGACGGCCTGCTGCACCGCACCGGGGCGGCCGGGCTCCGGGTGACGGCCACCGTCGCCGCCGACCCCGCGGCCCTCCCGCCGCTGGTCTCCCGCGAGGCCTACCGCATCGTGCAGGAGGCCCTGAGCAACGCGCTGCGGCACGGCGGCGACGCCACCTCCGTGACGCTGCTCATCGCCCTGGAAGGCCCCGACCTGACCGTCACCGCCGAGAACCCGCTGCCGCCCCGCTCCCCCGCCTCCCGGCCCGGCGGCGGCCACGGCCTGCGCGGCATCGCGGACCGGGCCCGGCTGCTCGGCGGCACGGCAGAGGCGGGCCCCGCCGACGGGATGTGGCGGCTCGACGTGCGACTCCCCCTGAACTGACCCGACCTGACGTGCACCTGACCTGCACCTGACGTGCGACTCCATCGAAGGGACAGCCATGGCGGCGAACGACATCCGGGTCGTCCTCGCGGACGACGAGCGCATGGTGCGCACCGCCCTGCGCGCGATCCTCGCCGCCGAACCCGGCATCGAGGTGGTGGGCGAGGCGGCGACGGGCGCCGAGGCCGTCTCCGTCGTACGGGAGCTGAGGCCGGACGTGGTCCTGATGGACGTCCGCATGCCGGAGACCGACGGGATACGCGCGACCGAGCAGATCCTGCGGACGATGTCCGGGCCGCCGCGCGTCGTCGTCGTGACGACCTTCGAGAACGACGCGTACGTGTACGAGGCGCTGCGCGCCGGAGCCGCCGGGTTCCTCCTCAAGCGGGCGGACGCCGACGAGCTCGTCCAGGCGGTCCGGCTCGTGGCGCGCAGTGAATCGCTGCTCTTCCCCGCGGCCGTCCGTGCCCTGGCCGCCGAGTACGGCCGCGCCGAGCCCGCGCCGCCCGCCTGGGTGGCGCGGCTCACCGGCCGGGAGAGCGATGTGCTGCGGCTGATGGCGGCGGGCCTGACCAACGCGGAGATTGCCGGGCGGATGGGGGTGGGCGCGGCGACGGTGAAGACGCACGTGGCGTCGGTCCTCGCCAAGACGGGCACGCGGGACCGCACCCAGGCGGTGATCGCCGCGTACGAGGCGGGCTTCATGAAGGCTCGATGAGAAATCGGGCGCAAGCACGCCACAAGGGAACGAAACCCCTCCCTCCGCTCGTCCTCCCACGGGATGAACAAGACGATTAGGCACGCCTCGGTCTTCGCACTGCTGCTTGTGCTCGCCCTGCTGGTCCGGGCGACATGGGTGCAGTTCCACGAATCGAAGGCGCTCGCGGACGACAAGCACAACCGGCGCAAAGCGATAGAGCAGTACGCGGCCCCGCTGGGCGACATCATCGTGGGCGGTGAGGCCATCACCGGCTCCGAGCGGACGACAGGGGGAGACCTCGCGTACAAGCGGACCTACAAGAACGGCGACCTCTACGCACCCGTCACGGGCTACAGCTCCCAGGTCTACGGCGCCACCCAGCTCGAAGGCATCTACCAGGACCTGCTCGACGGCACCGACAACCGTCTGAAGAACCCCCTCGACACGCTCACCAGGAAGCGGGCCGACCCCGGCGACGTCGTCACGACGATCGACCCGGCGGTCCAGAAGGCCGGGTACAAGGCGCTGGGCGACACGAAGGGCGCGGCGGTCGCCGTGGACCCCAAGACCGGCAAGATCCTCGGCATGGTCTCGACCCCGTCGTACGACCCGTCGAGGATCAGCGGTGCCACGGACTCGAAGGCGTGGCGGGAGCTGACCACCGACAAGGAGAAGCCGATGGTCAACCGCGCGATGCGGCAGCCGCTGCCGCCCGGCTCGACGTTCAAGCTGGTCGTGGCGGCGGCAGCGCTTGAGGACGGCCTCTACGACTCGGTGGACGCGACGACGAGCAGCCCGAATCCGTACACGCTGCCCGGGACGCGCACCGTCCTCAAGAACGAGAACCGGTCGGCCCCCTGCGAGAACGCCGACATCCGCACGGCGCTCCAGTACTCCTGCAACAACGTCTTCGCGAAGATGGCCGTCGACCTGGGCCAGGACAAGGTGAAGGCGATGGCGGAGAAGATGGGCTTCAACGCCGACAAGCTGGACGTGCCGGTGCGCGCGGCGAAGAGCGTCTACCCGTCCGGCATGGACAAGGCGCAGACGGCGCTCAGCGGCATCGGCCAGTTCGACGTGACGGCGACCCCGCTGCAGATGTCGATGGTGTCGGCCGCCATCGCCAACGGCGGCGTGCTCGCGAAGCCGCACATGGTCTCGCAGATCAGTGACTCCGACGGCAACATTCTGGAGAAGTACGACGACGGCGACTCCCAGCGCGTCATGGACGAGTCCACCGCGGAGGGCCTGCAGTCCGCGATGCGGACCGTCGTCGAGAAGGGCACCGGCACGAACGCGCGGATCAGCGGCGCGGTCGTGGGCGGCAAGACGGGCACGGCCCAGCACGGCGAGAACAACAGCAAGACTCCGTACGCCTGGTTCACGTCGTACGCCAAGGGCAGCGACGGCAAGGAGGTGGCGGTCGCGGTGATGATCGAGTCGTCGAGCGCGGCCCGCGACGAGGTCAGCGGCAACGGCCTGGCGGCCCCCATCGCCAAGGCGATGATGGCGGCGGCGCTCAAGGGCTGACGGCGGGCGACGGGCGGCCGGGGGGACGAAAAGCCCCCCCCGGGGGGCGCGGGCGTGTCCTACCCCCGGCGCCCCCGCCACCTCGACACTCCCCACGCCAGTGCCACGACCGCCGCCGCGCCCGTCAGGAGGCCCGCAGCGAAGCCCGCGCCGGACGCCGCGTCGTTCTCGTCGGCCGCCACCGCCGCGCCCGCGACCGCCACGGCCGCGGCGAGGACGGCCAGCAGGGCGTAGAACTTGCGGCTGAAGAACCGGGAGCGGGCCGGGGCCGGCGGGGTGGACGTGAGACGGGCCGCGGGGCCGATGCTCGCGGCCTTGGGGCGCTTGTACCAGGCGTAGACGATCCACTCGCCGCACAGCTCCCAGCCGTCGGGGGCGAGCCGCTCGTCCAGGTCCTCGCGGCCGCGCGTGACCAGCTCGCGCCGGTACTCCCAGCGCTGCGGCTGCGCCACATCGCGGTGGCTGACGAAGCGGCCGAGGGCGTCGACCCGCTCGACCTCCCAGCCCTCGTCGCCGAAGCGGTTCAGGAGCTCCTCGTCGACGTACGTGTCGGCGGTCCAGCGCCAGGTCTCCACCCGCTCGTCCGGCGCCTGCGGTGCCCGCTCCCCCGTGGCGGGCACCAGCTGCGCGGCGAACTCCTCGACGGGCCCGAACTCGGCCTCCGCGTCCTCGGCCCCGGACTCCTCCAGGTGGGCGGCGAGGTCCGTGACGGTCGCCTCGACCCGGTCGGCGGGCAGGCCCTGCGCCCGCAGCCGCTCGGCGAGCTCGATGAGATAGCCGTCCTGCGCGTACCGCGCGTTCGTCGATTGCTGTGCGTGCTGTGGTTGCTGTGCTTTCATCGTGTCTCCACTCCGGCCTTCGCGAGGACTTCTCGTACGGATCCGTCGAAGGCGAGCCACAGCCCGCCCTGCTCGCCGAGGGTTTCCCGGCCGGCGTCGGTGAGCCGGTAGTAGCGGCGCCCCGGCCCCTTCTCGGCGGCGCGGAACTCCGCGGCGACGAGGCCCGCCTCCTCCAGGCGGTTCAGCACCGGGTAGAGCGTGCCGCCCTTGATCTGGCCGAAGCCGGCGGCACCGAGCATCTTGGCGATCTCGTAGCCGTAGCTCTCGCCGTCGGTGAGACCGGCGAGCACGAGGAGGTCGAGTACGCCTTTGAACCAGCTGGCGCGGCGGTCGGTCGTCACTGCGGGTCTGCCTTTCAGGCGGCGGTCGCGGTGTGCAGCTTCTCCGGCGCGGGGAGCGTCAGATCGCGTACGGACAGGATGACGTGCACGGCGACGGGAAGCAGCAGACTGCCCGTGGCGAAGTAGAGACCGGTGAACACCGCGCCGAAGAGGGCGAAGGCGAGGACGCCCCGACGGCCCTGGTAGAAGCCGGCGAGCGCGTAGACGAGGACGGACAGGGCCGCGGCCGCGTAGAGGTCGAGGCCGAGTGCTCCGACGCCGAAGGCGATGAGCAGGCCGCGGTAGACCAGTTCGGCGCAGACGCCGTCGGACACGGCGACGGCGATCGCGAGCCTGCGCTCCACGGGGGTGCGGGGCAGCATCGCCTCGATGGCGGAGAGCCCCGGCACGTTCCTGCCGCGCTCGGCGAGGTCGCGGAAGTGCCGTCCGGAGGCGACCGCGGCCGCGCCGGTGAGGAGGATCGCGGCGACGGCGTAGGCGGGCCGCTCGGGCAGCGCGAGGCCGAGGTCGGCGGCGGCGGTGCCGGGCGAGAGGAGCAGGGCCGCGACGGCGAGGGCGGCCAACGCCCACCACAGGGCGAGCACGAGGCCGTAGTAGCGGACGAGGGCGCGGGGCTCGGTGTCCCTGCGCCGGGCCAGCGACGCGTACATGCGGCGTCCTGCCCAGGCCTCGCCGAACAGCAGATAGGCGGCGAGCGCGGCCGCGACGGCGGTGGACGGTGCCGAGAAGTCCGGCGCGAAGTCCGTGGTGATGGTCATGGGATCCCCGTTCCCGAGGGGGTTGTGCGGGCGTACACGCGCACGCCGCACAACCCCTGTGCGTCTGAGCTACCTAGACCGTATGGCGATCTAGTCAGTAATGCAACCTATCTCGGGACGCTTACCGTCCGGCTCTAGCCGACGTAGTACGTCGGGTTCGGGAGCTTGTACGTCTTGTCGGCGTAGCCGCCTTCGAGGTCGCTCACCTGGTCGCCGAAGCTGCCGACGATGTTGTAGCCGGTCGACTCGATGTATTTGCGCGTGCCTTCCTTGAACTGGACGGTGGTGCAGTTCCAGGCGGCGGGCGTCGCGCAGTCCTTCAGGTAGGCGGGCGGGTTCGCCTTGTCCTTGGTGAAGACGTGCGCGCGGTCGAGCTCCGTGTCGTACCCGGCACCGGCGAGGTTGGTCACGGCGCCCTCGCGCAGCGACTCGGCGAGGCCGGTGAGGAAGAAGACCTCGACGCCCTTGCTCTTGGCGTACTTCACGAGTTGCGGCATGCCGAAGACGGCGGGGCGCTTGGCCTCCTTGACGTAGGCGTACCAACTGTCGTTGTCGTAGGTGTAGTTGGTCGACTTCTCGTAGTCGAAGCTGAGCAGCGCCGTGTCGTCGACGTCGAGGACGATCGCCGGCTTCTTGCCGTGCCGGGCGTGGTGCGCGGCCTTCCTGATGTCCTTCTTCGCCTTGGCCTGGATGCGGGCCAGGTCCTTGGCGTACGGGCTGTCGGGCGAGGACCGCCACACGCCGTCCGCCCCCTTCGCCGCGCCGTAGTAGGCGTCGATCTCGCCGACGAGGAGGCCTATGTTGTGGGGCTCCGCGGTGGCCCGCGGTGCGGCCTGGTCGGCACCGGCGGCACCGGCGGTGTAGAGGGCGGCACCGGCGACGGTGCAGGCGGTGGCCAGGCCGGCCACGCGTAGGGATTTCCGCATGTGTTGCGTCTCCGCATCAGGGTTCGGGCAGGTCAAGGACTGTCTACGCGCATCGACCCGGATGTGGGGAGACCGTGGGACGACCCTTTACCTGATCCATACCTGCACCGCGCTCAGCTCTGCCCCCGTCCATCCCCCTGCTCCCGCCCGCGCCAGCCGGGGTCGCGGCCGCTCAGGCCGATGACCCGGTCCAGGAGAGGCGCGTCGTCCGGCACCGGTACCGCCGCCCCGAACAGACCTCCCCCGTCCCCGTCCTCCTCCCCGGTCGGCGTGAGCAGCGCCTTCGCGGCCTCCAGGCTCGCCTCGTCGGGGGCGTACTCCTGGCCGGTCGCGCGGGCCAGGTCCCAGCCGTGCACGACGAGTTCGTCGAGGGCGACGAGCCCCGCGACCTCGCCCGGCAGGTCGACGCCGCCCGCACGGGTCATGCCCTGCCGGGCCGCCGGGTCGCGCCAGGCGTCGGCGAGGGCGTCGAGCGCCTTCGGCAGCTCGTCGCGCCAGCCCGGCCCGATGTCCGGCACGACGCTCCCCGGGTCCTGGTCGAGGCCGGGCCCGAACTCCTTGCGCGCGGCCTGTGCGAAGGCCGAGGAGAGGCCGAGCACATGACCCAGCAGATGGCGCACCGCGTACTCGGGACAGGGCGTGGGCGCCGCGAGCCGGTCGTCCGTGACGCGGCCGGCGATCCGTGCCACGAGGCGGGCCTGCGGGCCCAGGTCGGGGATGGCGGTCATGGGGTCCTCCTGAGGGGGCGCTTTCGGTACGTCTCCCCTTGTGGACTCCGCGCACGACCCGAACTCATCGCGGCCCGATAAGGCAAGCTCCCGATACCGGCGCGGGGACCTCAGGAACCAGCATCACCAGGCATGACATCGACGATCGGGCGTGTCCTGCGGGACCGCGACGCGGGTCTCTACCTGGGTGCCGTGGTGGTCTCGGGCTTCGGGAGCTCCGCGCTGTGGCTGGCCTCGGGGATCTGGGTGAAGGAGCTCACCGGGTCCGACGGGCTCGCCGCGCTCTGCCAGTTGGTGCTCTGGGCGCCCACCCTCGTCGGCCCGCTGCTCGGCACGCTCGCCGACCGCACCCGCCGCAGACCGCTCCTCGTGGCCGCCAACCTCGCGCTCGGCGCGCTGCTCCTGTCCCTGTTCACCGTCGACAGCGCGGGACGGCTGTGGATCCTCTTCGCCGTCCTCGTGGTGTACGGGGCGTGCGGCGTCGTCACCGACGCGGCGGAGGCCGCCCTGGTCGCGACGGCCGTCGACAAGGACCTGCTGGGCGACTTCAACGGCCTTCGGATGTCCGCGAACGAAGGCATGAAGCTGGTGGCGCCGCTCGCGGGGGCGGGCCTGTTCGCCGCGTACGGGGGCGCGCGGGTCGCCGCGCTGGACGCGGTGACATTCGTCCTGGCCGCGGGGATGTTCGCGCTGCTGCGGGTGCGGGAGGGCGTACCGGTGCCCGACCCCACGCCCCTGCGGGCGCGGACCGCGGAGGGGGCGCGGTACCTGTGGCGCCACGAGCGGCTGCGCCCCCTCGTCGTAGCCGCCGGACTGACGATGCTGAGCTCGGGGATCAGCGGCGCGCTGGTCTACGCGGTCGTCGACGGACTCGGCCGCTCCCCCTCCTACTCCGGGGTGCTGTACGTCGCGCAGGGCGTCGGTTCCGTCGCGGTGGGCGTGGCGTCGGGGGCGCTGATGCGGCGGTTCGGGGCGCGGCGGTTCGGCGGTGCGGGCATCGCCCTGACCGGGGTCGCCGCCGCGCTGACCGCGCTGCCGAGCGATGCCGCGGTCCTCGCCGGCAGCCTCACGAACGGCGTCGGCCTGCCCTGCGCGCTGATCGCGGGCCTGACGGCGGTGCAGCGCGAGACGCCCGACGCACTCGTCGGCAGGGTGGCGGCCACCGC
Source organism: Streptomyces sp. NPDC050732 (assembly GCF_040654255.1). Taxonomy (NCBI): domain Bacteria; kingdom Bacillati; phylum Actinomycetota; class Actinomycetes; order Kitasatosporales; family Streptomycetaceae; genus Streptomyces; species Streptomyces sp. NPDC050732. The sequence goes on along the minus strand of NZ_JBFAHP010000032.1, from coordinate 11,685 downwards.
CAACACCCTGATGTTCACCCCGACCGCCCTCGGCATCGCGGCGGGCGCGGCTCTCGTGGAGAGCGTCGACTTCCGCGTGCTCCTCCCGGCCCTCGCGGGGGCACGGCTGCTGATCGCCGCGCCCCTGCTGAGGTGCCAGGGGCCGGTGTCCGGAGGGCGGATTACTTCACGTCGGCCCAGCGCTTGATGGTCTTGACGGCCTCGGTCTGCTCGGGCTCGGGGAGTTTGGCTATCGAGGCGCCGTGGTTGGCGCCGGGGACCACGTAGCGGTGGGAGTCGTGGCGGCTGGGGGTGAACTTCTCGGCGCTCCACGGGTCGTTCTCACCGTAGATGAACATCATGCGTTGGCCCCGGTTCTTCACCCAGCGGTCGACGTCGGCGATGGTGCTGTTGTTGTACGTGCCGCGCATCGCGGCGGGGAGCACCGAGTTCGGCTGGTAGATGTCGGGGTAGTTGCGGACGCCCTTGAGGTGCTTGAATCTCAGGTCGGCCCAGCCGAGTTGGGTGGCGGCCTGGCGGTAGTAGGGGCCCGAGCCGTTGGTGCCGAGGGACTCGTCCTGGTACACGCTGAAGCCGTGCTTCTTCGACCAGTCGTAGAGCTCGTCGTCGGTGACCTTCTTCGCGTCGGGCACGGTCGGGCAGTCGGCCGCGGTGCCGGACTGCCAGAAGTTCCACACCTGGTCGAGGACCGCGAACTCGTAGGCGCGGTCGGTGGTGCCGAGGGTCTCCTCGAAGGTGTCGCCGTTGGCCTTCGCGTCCGCCTCGAACTTGGGGAGCAGCGCGTCGCGGCGTACGAGCATCTCGCGCTGCACGGCGTTCAGCGCGGCCCGGCACTCCTTGGTCCCCACCGTCTTGAAGAAGCGTTCGTAGCCGGTGTCGTCGCGGTTGTTCGCGTCGTTGGGCGCGACGAACGCGACGACGGCGTCGAGGTCGCCGGGGTAGAAGCGCTCGTGGTACGTCGCGGTCATGCCGCCCTTGCTGGCGCCGGTGCCCAGCCACTTGCCCTTCTCGACGGTGCGCAGGGCGCGGGTGAGGCGGTGCTCGTCGGCGGCCTCCTGCTGGACGGTCATCTTGGACCAGTCGTCGCCCGCGGGGCCCTTGGGCCGCGACTCGGCGAAGTAGCGGTGCTCCACGGCGAGCTGGTTGGCGTCGATCAGCCGGGTGAGGGAGGCGGTGCCGCCGGGGAGGGTGTAGCCGCTGGTGTAGAGGACGGTCGGCTTGTCCGTGGCCTTGTGCCAGAGCGTGGCGCGCTGCGTGAAGGTGGCGCCGTGGGGCTTGCGGTGATCGACGGGCTGTTTGTACGTGAGCGTGTAGAGGGGGTGGCCCTCCTTGTCCGCTACGGAGACCACCGTCATGCCCGGTATTCGCTCCAGGCGTTCGCGGAGGTCGGACGGCGTGCCGCTGTCGGCGGCCGGCGTGCTCGCGGCGGCGGGTGTCGCGCCGCCGAGCACCGCGGCACCCGCCATCAGTCCGGCACAGACCAGCGCGGATATCCCCTTGTGGCGCACCTTGTCCCCCTCTGTCCCCGGGTCCGGGGTCTGCCCCTGGTGTAGGAGCGACGGTTGTGGTGCGCGGATCGTACCGGCGTTCACTCCCTGTGCGACAGGGCTGTCGCGACGTGCGCGAGGTCTGCGTCGGATGCCAATCCGGCGTGGTAGAGCCGCAGTTCGGTGGCGCCCAGGCCGGCGGCGCGTGCCGCGTCGGCGGCGAGGGTGGCGGGGCTGCCGCCCATGCCGCTCACCACGGTGAGGTTGGCGGCGAGGACCGCTCCGGTCCGGCCCTGCGCGGCGAACGGCTCAAGGAGGCGGGCGTCGCCCGTGCAGGGCACGACCACGCCGTCGGCCACGGAGAGGATGTGCGCCGGGTCGACGCCCGCGTTCGCACCGCAGTGGTACGTCACCGGGTCGGCGTGGAGCAGCACCTGGAAACCGGGGGGTGCCGCGGCGCGGACGGCGTCGACGGCGGCCTCCTGGAAGGTGCGGGCGGTTTTCTCGCGCCACGCGCGCGTGGCCGCCGCCCGGTCGGCGCCGATGAGCTTCTCGACGCCCGCCCAGCCCTCGTCCTGGCCCTCGTCGCCACCGCGCCACACAGGCTCCAGGGCGCGGCGGACGACGACCGCGAGCTCGTCGGGGTCGAGGCCCTGTCCGGCGTACCCCTCACGGCAGGAGGCGCAGAAGCAGAGCGACATCAGGTACTGCCCGGCCTCGCCCGGCGTGACGCCGGCGATCTTGTCGTGGGCGTGCAGGTGCGCGAGGCCGTACCAGCCGCAGGACTCCAGTTCGGTGCCGCGCGTCCCCGTGCCGGGGCGTACGGCGGCTTCGGCGGCGAGGTCGGTCAGGTACGCGCGCGTGGCGGGCTGCGCGATGCAGGGCGCCCAGGGATAGCGGTCTCCGTAGGCGTTGACCACCGAGGTCGCCGGGTGGTCGTCGCCCAGGCGGGAGTTGTGGGCGAGGACGACCCAGCTGTGCACGTCGAGCCCGGCGTCGGTCAGGGCCCGGGCCGCTTCTCCGTAGGCATCGCCCGGCGCCCACTCCCCGGCGGCGTACGGGCGCGGCTCACGGCCCTGCCAGTGGTCGCCCGGCGGGTAGAGCACGGCGGCGTGCGCGGCCGTGACGACGCGGTGGCGCGGGTGGCGCGGGGTCAGCGCGCGCGTGGAGTGGTAGGCGGCGGCCAGGGTGACCTGACGGACGCCGAGGGCGGCGAGGCGGGCGGGCGCGTCGGGGTCGCCGACGACGTCCCAGGGGTAGAGGAACGCGGCGGCCTTCACGCGCCCGCTCCGGGGTGCGCACTGCCGATCAGTTCCCGCCCGCGTTCGACGAGTTCGGCGAGCCGCTTGACGTGTTCACCGGCCGGTTCGTGCAGCGGCGGCCGCACGGGGCCCACGTCCAGGCCGCCGAGCCGGACGCCCGCCTTGACGAGGGAGACGGCATAGCCGCGGCCGAGGGAACGCAGCTCCACGAAGGGACGGTAGAAGCCGTCGACGAGGCGGTCGACGGTGGCGTCCCCCTCCGGCGTGCCGGCGTTGAACGCGCGGTGGAAGGCGAGCGCGATGTCGGGCGCGAAGCAGAAGACCGCCGAGGAGTAGAGGGTCACGCCGATGCCGCGGTAGGCGAGGGCGGTCAGCTCGGCGGTCGGCAGGCCGTTGAAGTACAGGAAGTCGCCCGGCGCCGCGGCGCGCACGGCGCTGACGGTGCGCTGCATCAGGTCCATGTCGCCGAGGCCGTCCTTGAAACCGATGACGCCGTCCGTGCGCGCGAGTTCGACGACCGTCCCGGGGGTGAGGACGGCGTTGTCGCGCTGGTAGACGATGACGTCCAGGGAGGTGGCGGCGGCCAGTTCGGTGTAGTGCCTGATCAGTCCCTCCTGCTCGGCGACGACGAGGTAGGGCGGCATGGCGAGCAGCCCGTCGGCGCCCGCCTCCTCGGCCAGGCGCGCGTACCGCACGGCGAGCGCGGTGCCGTATCCGGCGCCCGCGACCACCGGCACCCGGCCCGCCGCCTCGTCGACCGCGGCGGCGACGCACTCCTGGAACTCCTCGGGCGTCAGGGCGTGGAACTCGCCCGTGCCGCAGCAGGCGAACACCGCGGCCGCGCCCGCCTCGATGCCGCCGCGCACATGGGCGCGGAAGGTGTCCGGGTCGAGCGCGCCGTCCGGCCCGTACGCGGTGACCGGGAAGAACAGCGGCCCGCTGGGGACGCGGAGTCGGGAAGCGAGGGGGGCTGACGTCACGGGCTCTCCCTTGGCGTGCATGTTTCTGATTGGCGTCCATATTTCTGAACACGGCCACGCTAAGGCGCCCTCTCGCGCCCGGTCAAGCCGGTGAACTCCCCGCCCGGGAACGGATTCAGCCCCTCCGCGGGCCCCTTGACGCGGCACGTCCGAGATCCTTAGCTTGTCCACGAATGTGAATCCTGTACGTGCATACATACGCCCGCCCGAGGAGACCCGCATGCCCGCTCCCCGCACCGTCCTGCTCACCGGCGCCGCCGGCGGCCTCGGCACGCTGATGCGCGGACTCCTGCCCGCGTACGGCTACGACCTGCGCCTGCTCGACGTGCGCCCGGTCCCGGACGAGCCGGACGCCGTCACCGCCGACCTCGCCGACAGGGACGCGCTGCGCGAGGCCGTGCGCGGTGTCGACGCGGTCCTCCACCTCGCGGGCATCTCCCTGGAGTCCACCTTCGACAAGATCCTCAAGGCCAACATCGAAGGGACGTACAACCTCTACGAGGCGGCCCGCGAGGAGGGCGTCCGGCGGATCGTCTCCGCCTCCTCCAACCACGCGGTGGGCTTCACCCCGCGCCCCCGGGGCGACGACCCGCTGATCCCCGTCGACACCCCGCGCCGCCCCGACACCTTCTACGGCCTCTCGAAGTCCTTCGGCGAGGACCTCGCCCAGTTCTACTGGGACAAGCACAGTGTCGAGACCGTCTCGGTCCGCATCGGGTCATGCTTCCCGGAGCCGTCGAGCGTGCGGATGCTGTCGGTCTGGATGAGCCCCGACGACGGGGCGCGGCTCTTCCACGCGGCCCTCACCGCCGACGACGTGCGGCACACGGTGGTCTACGGCTCGTCCGCCAACACCCGCATCTGGTGGGACCTCTCGTCGGCGCGGGCGCTCGGCTACGAACCGCGGGACGACTCCGAGCGATACGCGGAGAAGCTGATCGCCGAGCAGGGCGAACTGGACCCGGCGAACCCGGACCACGCGCACCTGGGCGGCCACTTCTGCACGAACCCGCCGGTCTGGCCGTACTGACCGTGCCACCCGCCCGACCGGGCACCGAACGGGCGGCCCCGACCCCGGAAACGGGCACGCCCGCGCCCCGCCGCACAGGCCGTCGCCCCGCCAAGCGGGCACATACGGGCAACATCGTGCCCGCTGCGCCCCTGGTCGCCCCCATGCCCGCGCTGTAGAACTTCCCCACAGGGCCCGAACGGGCACCGTGAGACCCAGGGGAAGCAGGTGGCGCCGATGACCGCGGAAGAACGTCAGCGGCGGATCGTCAGCGCGGCCCGCAACGCCGGCTCCGTCGACGTGACGGCGCTCGCCGACGAGCTCGGCGTCGCCAAGGAGACCGTCCGCCGCGACCTGCGGGCCCTGGAGGACCACGGCCTGGTCCGCCGCACCCACGGCGGCGCCTACCCCGTGGAGAGCGCGGGCTTCGAGACCACCCTCGCCTTCCGCACGACCATGCACGTCCCGGAGAAGCGGCGCGTCGCGGCCGCCGCGGCCGAACTGCTCGGCGACGCCGAGACCGTCTTCGTCGACGAGGGCTTCACCCCCCAGCTGACCGCCGAGGCGCTGCCGGAGGCCGCGGCGGGCCGCCCGCTGACCGTCGTGACCGCCTCCCTGGCCACCGCGGGCGCCCTCGCCGAGGCGGAGAACGTCACCGTCCTGCTGCTCGGCGGCCGGGTGCGCCCCGGCACCCTCGCCACCGTCGACCACTGGACGACCCGCATGCTGGCCGGGTTCGTCATCGACCTGGCGTACATCGGTGCCAACGGCATCTCCCGCGAACACGGCCTCACGACGCCCGACCCCGCGGTCAGCGAGGTGAAGGCGCAGGCCATCAGGGCGTCGCGGCGCACGGTGTTCCTGGGCGTGCACACCAAGTTCGGGGCGACGAGCTTCTGCCGGTTCGCCGGGATCGGCGACCTCGACACGATCGTCACGAGCAGCCGCCTGCCCGCCTCCGAAGCGCACCGGTACTCCCTCCTGGGGCCGCAGGTCCTCCGCGTCTGACGCCCTTCCCCACTCCACTTTTGCGGTCGGTGCGGGCCTCCGCACACCCTGCGGCACCCCAATCACCCCGATATGACCCTCTACGTCCAGGAGCACTCATGCGAACCCCGAGCCGACGGAGGCCGAGGCCGCGCGCGCTCGCCGCGGCCGCCGCAGGGGCGCTGCTCGCCCCGCTGGTCGCCGGCTGCTGGGCCGGTGCCGGCGGGGCCGGTTCAGGCGGCGACTCCATCAACGTCCTCATGGTGAACAACCCGCAGATGGTGGAGTTGCGCAGGCTCACCGCCGACCACTTCACCAAGGAGACCGGCATCAAGGTGAACTTCACCGTCCTGCCGGAGAACGACGTCCGCGACAAGATCAGCCAGGACTTCGCCAACCAGGCGGGCCAGTACGACGTCGCGACGCTCAGCAACTACGAGATACCGATCTACGCCAGGAACGGCTGGCTGCACGAGGTCGGTTCGTACGCGCGCAAGGACCAGGCGTACGACGAGAAGGACATCCTGCCGCCCATGCGCCAGTCGCTCACCGGCGACGACGGCAAGCTCTACGGACAGCCCTTCTACGGCGAGTCGTCCTTCCTGATGTACCGCAAGGACGTCTTCAAGAAGGCAGGCCTCACCATGCCCGGCCACCCCACCTGGCAGCAGGTGGCGGACCTCGCCGCCCGCGTGGACGGCGAGGAACCCGGGATGAAGGGCATCTGCCTGCGCGGACTGCCCGGCTGGGGCGAGGTGATGGCGCCGCTGACGACCGTGGTGAACACCTTCGGAGGCACCTGGTTCGACAAGGACTGGAAGGCCCGCCTGGACTCCCCCGAGTTCGAAAAGGCAACCCGCTTCTACGTAGACCTCGTTCGGGAGCACGGCCAGTCAGGCGCCGCACAGTCCGGCTACGCCGAGTGCCTCAACAACCTCACCCAGGGCAAGACCGCCATGTGGTACGACGCGACGGCCGCGGCGGGCTCCCTGGAGTCCGCCAAGTCCCCGGTCAAGGGCAAGATCGGCTACGTACCCGCACCGGTGGCACGGACGAAGAGCTCCGGCTGGCTGTACACGTGGGCCTGGGGCATGCAAAAGGCCTCGCACAACCCGGACAAGGCCTGGAAGTTCATCTCCTGGGCGTCGGGCAAGGAGTACGAGAGGCTCGTCGGCGAGAAGACCGGCTGGTCGAACGTCCCCGCGGGCAAGCGCGCCTCCACCTACGCGAACCCCGCCTACCGCAAGGAAGCCGCCGCCTTCCAGGACGTCACCCGCGCCGCCATCGAGGGCGCGCGGCCCCGCGACCCCGGCGTGCAGCCCCGCCCCGCGCCCGGCATCCAGTTCGTCGGCATCCCCGAGTTCACCGACCTCGGCACCAAGGTCTCCCAGGAAATCAGCGCGGCCATCGCCGGACGCCAGTCCGTCGACGCGGCCCTGGACAAGTCCCAGGACCTCGCCGAGAAGATCTCCGAGGAGTACGAGGGACGATGACCGCCACCGCGAGCACCACCACCCCCGTGAGGCACGCGCGCGTGCCCGCCGCGAAGCCACCGGGAACCGGACGGCTGCGCGCCTGGGCCACCAGGGCGCCCCTGCTGCCCGCCCTCATCTTCATGATCGCCGTGACCCAGCTGCCCTTCGTGGCCACCCTGGTGATCTCCTTCTTCGACTGGAACGCCCTCTACCCGGACGCCCGCAGCTTCACCGGACTCGCCAACTACACCGAGGTCCTCACCGACCCCGACTTGCGCAAGTCCGTCCTGACCACCGTCCTCCTGACGGCATCCGTCGTCCTCGTGAGCCTGGTCGCCGGACTCGCGCTCGCGCTGCTCCTGAACCGGAGGTTCAAGGGGCGCGGGCTCGTCCGCACCCTCCTCATCGCGCCGTTCCTGCTCGTCCCCGTGGCCGCCGCGCTGCTGTGGAAGCACGTGCTCTACAACCCCGAGTACGGCCTCTTCAACGGCCTGCTGCACTGGGTCGGCGGGGACTCCGCGGCGCAGCCCGACTGGATCTCCAACACCCCGCTCCTCGCCATCGAGGCCTCCCTGGTGTGGCAGTGGACGCCCTTCATGATGCTGATCCTGCTCGCGGGACTGCAGAGCCGCGACCCCGAACTGATCGAGGCGGCCCGCATGGACGGCGCGAGCAACTGGCAGGTCTTCCGCCATCTGACGCTGCCGCACCTGCGCCGCTACCTCGAACTGGGCGCACTCCTCGGCTCGATCTACATCGTGCAGAACTTCGACGCCGTCTTCACCATCACCTCGGGCGGCCTCGGCACGGCGAACCTGCCCTACACCGTCTACCAGAGCTTCTACCAGGCCCACGAGAACGGCCTGGCCTCCGCGGCGGGCGTGCTCGTCGTCATCGGCTCGCTCGTCATCGCGACCTTCGCCCTGCGCGTCGTCTCGTCCCTGTTCCGTGAGGAGGCGGCCCGCTGATGAGCGCCGTACGCACACCGAACACCGTACGCACCAAGGGAGCCAAAGGGGCCAAGGGAGCCGGCCTGGGGCTCGCCGCCTGGCTCGCCGGGATCCTGTTCTTCCTGCCCATCGCCTGGATGGCGCTGACCTCCTTCCACTCGGAGGAGGACGCCGCGACCAACCCGCCGTCGCTCGCCGCCTCGCTCACCCTCGACGGCTACCGGGAGTTCTTCGGCTCCGGCGGCGGCGCCAGCCCCTGGCCCTCGCTCGTCAACTCGACGGTGGCGTCGGTCGTCTCGACCCTGTGCGTGCTCGTCCTCGCCCTCCCGGCCGCGTACGCCCTGTCCATCAGGCCCGTGAAGAAGTGGACGGACGTGCTCTTCTTCTTCCTGTCCACGAAGATGCTGCCGGTCGTGGCGGGCCTCCTGCCGATCTACCTCTTCGCCAAGAACACCGGCCTCCTGGACAACATCTGGCTGCTCGTCCTCCTCTACACCTCGATGAACCTGCCGATCGCGGTGTGGATGATGCAGTCGTTCCTCGCCGAGGTGCCGAAACCGGTCATCGAGGCCGCGCAGATCGACGGGGCACGGCTGCCGACGATCCTCACGCGCGTGGTGGCGCCCATCGCGCTCCCCGGCATCGCCGCGACCTCCCTGATCTGCTTCATCTTCAGCTGGAACGAACTCCTCTTCGCGCGGGTGCTCACCGGCGTCGTCGCCCAGACCGCGCCCGTCTTCCTGACCGGCTTCATCACCAGCCAGGGCCTGTTCCTGGCGAAGGTGTGCGCCGCGTCGCTCGTGATCTCCCTGCCGGTGCTCGCCGCGGGGTTCGCCGCCCAGGACAAGCTGGTCCAGGGCCTGTCGTTGGGAGCCGTCAAATGAACCAGGGAGCCGTCAAGTGAAGGCCGCCATCATCGAGTCCGTCGGCAAGGCCGTCGTCGGGGAGCTGCCCGACCCCGCCCCCGGCCCCCGCGACGTCGTCGTCGAAGTCGCGGCGTGCGGCCTGTGCGGCACCGACCTGCACATCCTCCAGGGCGAGTTCGCGCCGACCCTGCCGGTCGTGCCGGGCCACGAGTTCGCCGGGGAGGTCGTCGCGCTCGGCGCTGACGTCCGCACGCTCGCCGTCGGCGACCGGGTCGCCGTCGACCCCTCGCTGCACTGCCACGAGTGCCGCTACTGCCGCGACGGCCGGGGCAACCTCTGCGAGCGGTGGGCGGCGATCGGCGTGACCACCGCGGGCGGCGCCGCCCAGTACGCAGTGGCGCCCGCCGCCAACTGCGTACGCCTCCCCGACCATGTGCGTACCCAGGACGCCGCCCTCATCGAACCGCTGTCGTGCGCCGTGCGCGGCTACGACGTGCTGCGGGCGCGGCTCGGCTCGCACGTGCTGATCTACGGCTCCGGGACGATGGGCCTGATGATGCTGGAGCTCGCCAAGCGCACCGGCGCGGCGAGCGTCGACGTCGTGGACCTGAACGCGGACCGGCTCGCCACCGCGCGGCGCCTCGGCGTCTCCGGTTCGGCGGCGAACGCGGACGACCTGGACCGCCCGCAGGGCTGGGACGTCGTCATCGACGCGACGGGCAACGCCGCCGCGATCCAGGACGGCCTCGAACGGGTCGCCAAGGCGGGCACGTTCCTCCAGTTCGGCGTCGCCGACTACGCCACGCGCGTGAACATCGACCCGTACCGGATCTACAACCAGGAGATCACCATCACCGGTTCGATGGCGGTCCTGCACAGCTACGAGCGGGCCGCCGAACTCTTCGCGGGCGGCGTGCTCGACCCCGACGTGTTCATCAGCGACCGGCTGCCGCTGGCGGAGTACCCGCAGGCACTCGACCGGTTCGCCGCCGGGAAGGGCCGGAAGATCGTCGTGGTGCCGTGATGGGGATGCCGTGACGGTGGTGCCGTAATTCGGTACCGGCGCGGCATGGCCGGACGTACGCTCCGGCCATGCCGAGACCTCATGGATTCACCTACGAACAGCGCGCCGACGGCACGCTCGTGATCACCCACGGCGGACGTGCCGCCGGGACACTCCGCGGCGCCCGCGCCGAACAGTTCCTCGCCGAGATCGCGAGTGGCGACCCGCAGCTGGTGATGGCCCGCTGGACCGGCAACTACAAGCGCGGCAACGAGCGCGCCGCCCGCGCCCATCCGCGCAACCGCGCCTGAGCCCCACCGCGAACCGGACCGGACCGGGAAAATCACTTTCCGGGTAAGGGAACGGTAAAGCGGGATCGTTCGTTACCCCTGGCATGACAGCTATGACCCCCGGCTCGAACATCCCCCTGACCGCCGCCCGCGTGGCGGTGGACGTCGCCGCTCCGGTGCGGCTCGACGTATCGGGCCTGCTGCTCACCGCCGACGGCAAGGTGCGCTCCGACGACGACTTCATCTTCTTCAACCAGCCCTCCGGACCCGGCGTGACCTACCAGTCGGGCGGCGGCACGACCCCCGACAAGGTCATCGTCGACACGGCCGCCGTGCCGCCCGGCATCGAGAAGGTCGTCGTGACCGCGAGCCCGGACGCGGCGGGCCAGACCTTCCAGGGCATCGAGCCCACCGCCACGATCCGCAACGCCGACGACGGCTCGGTCCTCGCCACCTTCACGCCGCCGCAGCTCGGCTCCGAGACGGCCCTGGTGATCGTCGAGATCTACCTGCGCAACGGCGCCTGGAAGGCCCGCGCGGTCGGCCAGGGGTACTCCAACGGCCTCGCGGGCATCGCGACGGACTTCGGCGTCTCGGTGGAGGAGCCCGCCCCGGCCCCTGCCGCGCCCGCCGCCGCCCCCGCGGCTCCGGCCGCTCCGATGGCGCCCCCGGTGGGTCAGCCGGTGCAGGGCCCGCCCCCGCCGGCCGCCGCCCCGGCCGCGCCCGCCGCCCCCGCGCCCGGCGCCGGGAAGATCAACCTGGACAAGGGCCGCGTCAGCCTCCAGAAGAACCAGACGGTGTCCCTGGTCAAGGGCGGCAAGCCGCTGCTCTCGCAGGTCAAGATGGGTCTCGGCTGGGAGCCGGCGTTCCGCGGCAAGGACATCGACCTGGACGCCTCCGTCATCGCGTACGGCCCGCAGCGCAACCACGTCGACAGCTGCTACTTCGGCAAGCTCTCGATCGTGAACGGCGCGATCAAGCACTCCGGCGACAACCTCACGGGCGAGGGCGGCGGTGACGACGAGGTGATCGTCGTGGACCTCGGCCGCCTCCCGCAGGACGTCACGGGCCTGGTCTTCACGGTGAACTCGTTCTCCGGCCAGAAGTTCACGGAGGTCGCCAAGGCCTACTGCCGCCTGATCGACGCGGCGACCGGCGAGGAGCTGGTCCGCTTCGACCTGACCAACGCCGAGGCGCAGACCGGCGTCATGATGGCGAAGCTGATCAAGCAGTTCACCGGCGAGTGGGAAATGACCGGAATGGGGCAGTTCGTCAAGTCCCGGACGGTGCGCGGCATGGTGCAGGAAGTGAGCCCGAGCCCGCCGTTCAGGCCTCCGCACCACGCTCGGCCGGGCTCTGTGTACCGCACTCAAGTG
>NZ_JBFAHP010000031.1:0-111375 GCF_040654255.1 Streptomyces sp. NPDC050732 | reverse complement strand
GACGTCCTGCGGGGGTAGGGGCAACTAGCCCGCCGCTTCGCGGCGGATGTCTCCCACCCACCCACCCGTTTGCCCTGCGACGTCCTGCGGGGGTAGGGGCGGGTGGGTGGGGTCTACCCCGCGGCGCTTCGCAGGTGTGAGGGAGGGGTGGGTGGGGTCTGGCCCGCGGCGCTTCGCAGGTGTGAGGGAGGGGTGGGTGGGGTCTGGCCCGCGGCGCTTCGCGGGAGTGAGGGAGAGGCGGGTGGGGTCTGGCCCTGCGGCGACGTGCTGCGGGGCTCGCGCACCGGCGCCCCGCCGGGCCGCAGGCGCTCGCGCTCGCGAGGGGACGTGGGGGTATGTGCGAACGGAGCACCGAGCCGGCTGTGGCGTCTTTGGACTTGAGGCGTGGCGCAGGGATGGCGAGTACGCACATACCCCCGCGGCCCCGCCCCACAACGCACAGCAGGCGTAGACCCCGACCCACGACGACCCGCACGCGCAGGCCCCGGCCCGCAGCCCCCGCCCAAGGCGCCCCCGCCAGACAACGCCCCGGTGACACAGCCCCACCCCCAGGCGTACCGTACGGGGTCAAACGAGCCGCGGAAGGGGCTGATCATGGCCGGACTCAGGGGATTTCTGCCGCCCAAGAGCGCCACCGGCCGGTCCTCCATCGTGCCCCCACCCCCCTGGCACTACTCCGGCGACCTCCTCACAGTCGAGTACCGCACCGACCCGGCCCGCGTCCGCGAACTCCTTCCCGCCCCCCTCGATCCCGCCCCGGACGACCCCGGCGCGGTCGCCGTCATCTGGGCCGACTGGCAGTCCTGCGGCGCCGACAGGACCGAACTCCTCGACCCCGTCCGCGCCCAGTACAAGGAGTGCTTCGCGGTCGTCCGCTGCGCCTACCGCGGCCGTACCTACTCCCGGTGCGTCTACATCTGGGTCGACAAGGACTTCGCCGTCGCCCGCGGCAACCACCAGGGCTACCCGAAGAAGCTCGGCTCCATCCACCTCACCCGCCCCCACCCCTACGGCCCCGCCCCCCGTATCGAACCCGGCGCGGTCTTCGGCGCCACGCTCGCCGCCGCCGACCACCGTCTCGCCCAGGCGGTGGTCACCCTGCGCGCCCCCTCGCCCACCAACGGCTTCGTCAACGCCCACCCCATGGCCCACCACCGTCAACTCCCCTCCATCGACGGGAAGGGCCTCGCCCTGGACGAGCTGATCGAGTCGGGCGCCGCCGCCTTCGAGGGCGGCCAGGCCTGGTCGGGCGAGGCGGAACTCGACCTCTTCGAGGCGCCCACGGAGGAACTGGCCGCGCTCACCGTCGAGGAGCCGATCGGCGCGTACTACCGTCAGGTGGGCGTCACCTGGAACGGGGGGACGCTGTTGGAGCGCGCGCTGTAGACACCGGCTCGGCCGAGCTTCGGCCAACCCCGATCCCGGGCCCCGCCCAGCCCCACCCAGCACACGAACCACACAAGGAGATACCGAGTGACGGGCCACCGCACCATCCGCGAGACCGAGAAGGCGGTCCGGGCCAAGCTCGGCGATACCGGCACCGCTGTCCAGTACGCGCAGATGGCCGCCGTCTCGAACATCTACCGCGCGGCGACGGCCGTACGGCAGCACTTCGAGAATTCCGTGCTTCGCGGCGCCGAACTGACGTGGACCTCCTTCGTGGTCCTCTACGTCGTCTGGATCTGGGGCGAGACGGAGACGCGGTACGTCGCCGAGGAGGCCGGCATCTCCAAGGGCACGCTCACGGGGGTCGCCCGCACGCTCATGGGCCGGGGCCTCGTCGAGCGCCGCGGTCACCCCGACGACGGCCGGCTCGTCCTGCTCCGCCTCACGGATGAGGGCGAGCGCCTGATGGGGGAGGTCTTCCCCGCCTTCAACGCCGAGGAGGCCTTCGTCACGGAGGGGTTGTCGGACGAGGAGTGCGAGACGTTGGCGGATCTGCTGCGCAGGATCGTCGTACGGACGGAGGAGCGGGGGGACGAGCGGCGACAGCACCTCTTGAACGGTGCGGCGCCGGTGCCTCGGCGCAGTGGCCGCAGGCCCAAGCGGCCCGCGTAGGCCCGCGACCGGCACCCGGCACCCGGCACCCCGTGCCCGGTACTCCGTGCCCTGCGCCCCGCGCCCCGCTCCTCGTGCGTTCCTGCGGGCCGGTGGGGGCTGGTCGCGCAGTTCCCCGCGCCCCTGGGGGTGGTTCCGGTGTGTGGTCGCTGCGGGTTGGTGGGGGTTGATCGCGCAGTTCCCCGCGCCCCTGGGGGTGGTTCCGGTGCGTGGTCGCTGCGGGTCGGTGGGGGCTGGTCGCGCAGTTTCTCGCGTCCCTAAAGGGGTGCTGCGGATGCCCGGATCAGTGCGTCGAACAAGGCCTGCTGGCCCGCATCCACCCCCGCCGTATCCTCCGGATGCCACTGCACCGCGGCGAACCACCCATCCCCGCCCACGAGTTCCAGCGCCTCGACGGTCCCGTCCGCCGCCCACGCGACGGCGGCCAGGCCCCGGCCGAGGCGGTCCACGCACTGGTGGTGGTAGCAGGAGACCGGCACCTCACCGGAACCCGCCCCACCCGCCCCCATCGCCCGCGCCACCGTGGAACCGGGCACCACCCGCACCGGGTGCACCACATGGCGGTGGTCCGAGCCGGGGCCGCCCATGTCCTGGCGCAACGTGCCGCCGAGAGCGACGTTCACCGCCTGCAGCCCGCGGCACACCGCCAGGGTCGGCAGGCCGACGGCCAACGCGCGGTCGACGAGGGCGAGATCGAAGTCGTCCTGAGCGTCATCGACGTCGTACACGGCACTGTGCACTCCCGCCCCCGCTCCAGGCTCCCTCTCTACCCCCACCGCCACCCTCACCCCCACCCCGTACCGCCACGGCGCGATGTCCCCGCCGCCCGGCAGCAGCAGTCCGGCGCAGCGCGACAGCCGTTCGGCGGCCTCGTCCGGTGGGCCGGGGAGCATCATGAACGGCTCGCCGCCCGCGCGGAACACGGCCTCGGCGAGGGCGCGGGCGGTGACGACGGCGGCGTAGCGGAGGGCGGAGGTCGTCGCGGCGTACCGCTGGGGGAGGGCGATCAGCGGTCGACGGCACGGCATTGAGGGCTCCTCACGGCCGGGACGGACCGGTACTCGTTTGATCCCAAACGGTAGCCGAACAGCCCGGCCCTCACGAGGGGTTGACCCCCACCCGGCCCCGCTCGTACGTTGTTTGGGTTCAAACGAACTGGAGGCAGTGATGGCTCAGGTTCCTCCCACCGCGACCGTCGAGGGCGTATCCATCGACACCCGCCACTGGATCGACGGCACCCGCGTGGCCACCTCCACCCCCAACACCTCCTCCACCCCCAACACCTCCTCCACGCCCCCCACCTTCACCGACCACTCGCCCATCGACGGCACCCCGCTCGCCCCCATCGCACGTGGCGGCCCCGGCGAGGCGCGTGCCGCCGTGGTCGCCGCCCGTACCGCGTTCCCGGGGTGGGCGGCGACGCCGCCCGTCGAGCGGGCCCGGCTGCTGCACGCCGTCGCCGACGGCGTCGACGCCCGCGCCGAGGACCTCGCGGCGGTCGAGACCGCCGACAACGGCGCACTGCTGCGCTCGCACCGCCGAGGCGTCATGCCGCGCGTCGCGCACAACTTCCGCTACTTCGCGGACCGGCTCCTCGCCCTCGGCCACGAGGACTTCGACACGCGGGGCCACACGAACCACGTCAGCTGGGATCCGGCGGGCCCCGCCGTGCTGATCACGCCGTGGAACGCTCCGCTGATGCTGGCCAGTTGGAAGGTGGCGCCGGCGCTCGCGGCGGGCTGCACCGTCGTGCTGAAGCCCGCCGAGTGGGCCCCGCTGACCGCTTCCCTCCTCGCCGACATCACGCACGAGGCGGGGCTGCCGCCGGGCGTCTTCAACCTCGTGCAGGGGTACGGAGAGGAGGCCGGGGCGCCCCTCGTCGCCGACCCCGACGTGCGCCGCGTCAGCTTCACCGGCTCCGTGCCCACCGCCCGCCGCGTCGCCGGGGCCGCCGCCGCGAACCTCGTGCCCTGCAGCTTCGAGCTGGGTGGCAAGTCGCCGCTGGTCGTCCTCGCCGACGCGGACCTGGACCTCGCCGCCGACCTCGCCGTGGAGCAGTACGACAACGCCGGGCAGGTCTGTCTCGCCGCCACCCGCATCCTCGTCGAGGAGCCCGTGCGCGACGCCTTCCTCGGGCGCTTCCTCGACCGGGTGGCGAAGCTGGCCCAGGGGGACCCGCGCGACGAGGCCACCGACGTCGGGCCCAACATCCATCCCCGGCATGTGGAGCGTGTCGACGGGTTCGTCCGCCGTGCCGTCGAAGCGGGTGCGAAGGTTGTCACCGGCGGCGGCCGCAACACCGCGCTCGGCGGGAACCACTACCTCCCCACCCTCCTCACCGACGTCGCCCAGGACTCCGAGATCGTCCAGGAGGAGGTCTTCGGGCCGGTCCTCACCCTCCAGACGTTTCCCGAAGGTGACGACGACGAGGCCGTGCGTCTCGCCAACGGCACCCGCTTCGGCCTCGCCGCCACCCTCGCCGCCGGTGACCGGGACCGCGCGGCGCGGATCGGCGCGCGGCTCGTGGCGGGCACGGTCTGGGTCAACTGCTTCTTCGTACGCGATCTCTCCGCGCCCTTCGGCGGGGCGCGCAGCTCCGGCATCGGGCGCGAGGGCGGCGACTGGTCCTTCGACTTCTACTGCGACCTCAAGAACACCGTGACCGCGCCGAAGGGGTGGGAGGCCCACCATGAGTGAGGCGAGGCCCGCCACGGGTGAGGCCAGGGGCGAGATCGTCGGAGCGGGGCTGCTCGCCCACGTACCGACCATCGTGCTGCCCGAGGAGACCCGCAGGGAACTCAACGAGGGCCACGAGATCAGCCTCGTCCCCGGCCTGCGCACCCTGCGCGCCGACGTCTTCGAGACGCTCGACTACGACACCGTCGTCGTCCTCGACTCGCACTGGGCGACCACCGTCGAGTTCGTGGTCTCCGCGCACCCCCGCCGCGCCGGTCTCTTCACCTCGGAAGAGCTGCCGCGCGGCATGTGCCGCATGCCGTACGACTACCCGGGCGATCCCGAACTCGCGCATTCCGTCGCACGGTTCGCGGAGAAGCACGGCACCTGGATCACCCCGATCGACGACCCCTTCCTGCCCGTGTACTACGCCACGATCAACCTGTGGACGTACCTGGGCCACGGCCTCCCCGAGAAGAAGTGGGTCTCGATCGGGGTCTGCCAGACCGGTGACGTCGAGGACCACCTGCGGCTCGGCCGCGCGCTCGCCGACGGCATCGGCGCGCTGCCCGGCCGCAAGGTCCTGCTCATCGCGTCCGGCGCCCTCTCGCACACGTTCTGGCCGCTGCGCGAACTGCGCGCCCACGAGGCGAGCGACGCCTCCCACATCCGTACGCCCGAGGCGCGGGCCGCCGACCGGCAGCGCATCGAGTGGTTCGAGCGCGGCGACCACGCACAAGTCCTGCGCACGATGCCGGAGTTCCTCACGCACAAGCCGGAAGCGCGGTTCGGGCACTACCTCATGATGATCGGCGCCCTCGGCGAAGAGCGCTGCACCGCCGCCGGGCGCCCCTACAGCGCGTACGAGAACTCCGTCGGGACCGGGCAGATCCACCTCTGGTTCGACCGGCCGGCCGACGGCTGGACCGGTACCGGCACCGGCACCAATACCGCTACCGGCACCGGCCCGAAGGAGGCAGTCGCATGAGGACGAGCAGCATCGAGTACCGGCGCGTCCTCCTCGACGGAGCCGCCGTCCAGGTCGTGCGCGACGGCGACGAGCTCGTGGCCCCGGACGGCCGCCGCGTCAAGGCGTCCGAGGCGCACCACCTCGCTCCCGTGCGACCCTCCAAAGTGATCGCCGTGCACCTCAACCACCACAGCAGGGTCGCGGAGTTCGGGGCCACGCTGCCGCCCGCGCCCACGTACTTCCACAAGCCCGTCTCCGCCCTCAACGCCCACGGCGGCGCGGTCGTACGCCCCGACGGCTGCCAGTACCTGAACTACGAGGGCGAGATCGGCATCGTCATCGGCCGCACCTGCCGCAACATCGCGCCCGCGGAGGCCGGTCCGTACATCGCGGGCTACACCGTCGCCGACGACTTCGGCCTGCACGACTTCCGCGACACCGACGCCGGGTCGATGCTCCGCGTCAAGGGCTCCGACACGCTCTGTCCGCTCGGGCCGGGCCTGGTCACCGGCTGGGACTTCCGCGGCAAGTACCTGCGGACATACGTCAACGGCGCGCTCGTCCAGGACGGTTCGACGGACGAGATGGCGTGGGACATGCACTACCTCGTCGCCGACATCGCCCGCACGATCACCCTGGAGCCGGGCGACGTCCTGCTCTCCGGGACGCCCGCGGGGTCCCGCCCCGTCCGCCCCGGGGACGTCGTCGAGGTCGAGGCCGAGGGCCTCGGACGGCTCACCAACCACATCGTCACCGGGCCGACGGCGGTCCGCACCGACGTCGGCGCCCAGCCCACCGCGTCCGAGGAGGTCCTCTCCACGGCGCTCGGCGGCGACTGGGAGTTCCGCGGCATCCGCCGGCCGCGCCGCTGAAGCCCACTGGACGTCACTTCGCAGTCGCAGTCGCAGTCGCAGCAGAGGAGTTGGAATGGGAAGGGTCATCGTCACCGTGGACCTGGACGTCTGCCAGGACCACGGGCAGTGCGTGTTCGCCGCGCCGGACATCTTCCGGCTCGACGGCGAAGGACACCTCGCGTACGTCGACTCGCCCGACGAATCGCTGCGCGCCGATGCCGAGGACGCCGCCGACGTCTGCCCGCTGCAGGCCATCCGGGTCGAGGGCTGAGGGCCGGGCCATGGGGGCATCGGCAGGGGCAGCGGCGGGCATCGCCGTCGTGGGCGCCTCGCTGGGCGGGTTGCGCGCGGCGGAGCAGCTGCGGGCCGCGGGCTGGCGCGGAGCGATCACGGTGTTCGGCGACGAGCCCCATCTCCCGTACAACAGGCCGCCGTTGTCCAAGGAAGTCCTCGCGGGCGAGGTGCCCGCCGGTACCACCCGATTGCGCCGCCGCCCCAGCGTCGAGGACGTCGAATGGCGTCTGGGCGTGGCGGTCGCGTCCGCCGATCCGGCCGCGTGCACGCTCACGCTGGCCGATGGTTCGGCGTACGCGTACGAGGGTCTCGTGGCCGCGACGGGGGTGCGGCCACGACGACTCCCGCTCACCGGGGGCCCGCCCCGGTACGTCCTCCGCACCCTGGAGGACTCGGCGGCCCTGCGTGCCCGGCTGGGCCGGGGCGTCCGGGTGCTGGTGATCGGCTCCGGTTTCATCGGCTGCGAGGTGGCGGCGACGGCGCGTACGGCGGGCTGCGACGTGACGGTCGTCGCGCCGGAGGCCGAGCCGATGCTCCTCGCGGTCGGTGAGGAGCCGGCCCGGGCGCTGCGGCGCCGCCACGAGGCGCGGGGCGTACGCTTCCTGATGGGCCGCGCAGCCACCGGGCTCACTCCCCGCACCGCTGTGCTGGACGACGGCACCGAGGTCCCGGCCGACGTGGTCGTCGAGGCGGTCGGCTCACTGCCCAACACCGAATGGCTGGCCGCGAGCGCCGGACTCGACCTCACCGACGGCATCCTGTGCGACGCCCTCCTGCGCATCGGGGGCCTCCCGCACGCGGTGGCCGTCGGCGACGTCGCCCGCTTCCCGAACCCGCGCTACGGCCCCGTGCCGCGCCGCGTCGAACACTGGTCGATGCCCGGCGACACCGCGCGCCACGCGGCCCGCACCCTGGTCGCGGGTCTGACCGGTACCGACCGGCCCGACCCCGCCCCCTTCGCCCCGCTGCCGTCCTTCTGGAGCGACCAGTTCGGACTCCGCCTGCAATCCTTCGGCCAGCCCGCCCTCGCCGACCACTGCCGCCTCCTGGAAGGCGACCCGACCACTTCCGACGGCGACCTCCTCTACGGCTACTACCAGGCCGACCGCCTGATCGGCATCACCGCACTGGGCGGCCCCAAAGCCACAGCCAAAGCCTCCCACCACCGCTCCCACCTGCTCCCCCTACCCGAGCCGGCACTCTGACCGACACACGGCCCGGCTCCTGATCCTCAGTGGGCCCCCGGCCGCAGCCCCCGCACCCAGTGGCGCAGAACCAGCCGAGGAACGCGGCGGGTGAGTCACGCGCCGACGGCCGACGCCGCTTCCCGAACCAGCGCTCTGCCCCGGCGGCCCGGCGCCCTGGCGACCGCTCGGCTCGCAGGCGGTCCGGATCCTCAACGCACGCACCATCGGCGGCAGCCCCCGGCCCGGTGCCGCGGCCGCAGGCCTGGCTGTGACGGCCGCGGCGGCCCGCCACGCGGCGTACAGCGGCCGGCGGCTGCTCGGCTCGCAGGTGGCCCGGCTCCTCAGTGGGCCCCCGGCCGCAGCCCCCGCACCCAGTGGCGCAGAACCAGTCGGGGCACGCTGCGGGTGAGCCATGCGGAGGTCAGGCCGATGGCGGTGCCGGCGGCGACGTCCGTCGGGTAGTGGGCGCCGGACTGTACGCGTTCGACGGCGACCATGGCGGCCGGTACCGCGCACAGTGCGCCGGCGAGTGGCAGGCTCGGGGCGACGGCGGCGGTGAAGGCCACGGCGGCGGCGGTGTGGCCGGAGGGGAAGGACGAGGACTCGGAGCGGTCCTCGACGTCGTCGTGGGGGATCCACTCCTTGGGCGGCCTGGGCCTGTCGACGAGCTGCTTGCCGATGCCGTTGGAGAGGATTTGTGCCACCGCCATGGACGCGAGGCCCGCGACGGCGGCCGTGCGGCCACGTCGGCCGCCCGTGCAGGCCATCACCGCGGCCGCACCCCACCACAGCTTGGTGCTCTCCGCCATCTCCTCCACCGCCGACAGCGCCCGGTGCAGGCCGGGCGGAGCCCCGGCGGCGATCCGCTTGGTCAGGTGACGGTCTGCCTGATGTGTCTTTGCCAGCAAGCTCATGACCGGGGAGTATCCCGTCGATCATCGACCATGCCCGGGCAACGCACGGGAAACGGAAGGGGCAGCACCCCCGCACGGGTGCTGCCCCTTCATCGCGAACCGGAACCGCCGCCGCATCGGTACTGAGGGTCGGGGACGCGGCGACGGTCCCGGGGTCTGTGGGCTACCGGTGGTCGCTGCCCGTCGAGTGGGACGCCGCGCGGCCGGCCTCCAGGCGGGCCACCGGGATGCGGAACGGCGAGCAGGAGACGTAGTCCAGGCCCACCTCGTGGAAGAAGTGCACGGACTCCGGGTCGCCGCCGTGCTCGCCGCAGACGCCGAGCTTGAGGTCGGGGCGCGTGGCGCGGCCGGCCTTGACCGCGTCCTTCACCAGCTTGCCGACGCCGTCCTTGTCGATCGTCTCGAACGGGGAGACACCGAAGATGCCCTTCTCCAGGTAGGCCGTGAAGAACGAGGCCTCCACGTCGTCGCGGGAGAAGCCCCAGACGGTCTGCGTGAGGTCGTTCGTGCCGAAGGAGAAGAACTCGGCGGCCTCCGCGATCTGGTCCGCGGTGAGCGCGGCCCGCGGCAGCTCGATCATCGTGCCGAGCGCCAGCTTCAGCTCGACGCCGGTGGTCTCCTGGACCTCCGCGATGACCTGCTCGGCCTCCTCGCGGACGATCTCCAGCTCCTGGACGGTGCCGACGAGCGGGATCATGATCTCCGCGCGCGGGTCGCCCTTGGCGGTCTTCCGCTCGGCCGCGGCCTCGGCGATCGCACGGACCTGCATGGTGAACAGACCCGGGATTACCAGGCCGAGGCGTACGCCGCGCAGGCCCAGCATCGGGTTCTGCTCGTGCAGGCGGTGCACGGCCTGGAGGAGGCGCAGGTCGTTCTCGTTGGCGTCCTTGCGGGACTCGGCGAGGGCGACGCGGACGGAGAGTTCCGTGATGTCGGGGAGGAACTCGTGCAGCGGCGGGTCGAGGAGACGGACCGTCACCGGAAGGCCGTCCATCGCCTCGAAGAGCTCCACGAAGTCGCGCTTCTGGAGGGGGAGGAGTTCCTTGAGCGCGTCCTCGCGCTCGTCGTCGGCGTCGGCGAGGATCAGCCGCTCGACCATCTCGCGGCGCTCACCGAGGAACATGTGCTCGGTGCGGCACAGGCCGATGCCCTGCGCGCCGAAGCGGCGGGCCCGCAGCGCGTCCTCGGCGTTGTCCGCGTTGGCACGGACGCGCAGGCGGCGCACCCGGTCCGCGTACGCCATGATCCGGTGCACGGCGGCGACCAGCTCGTCGGCGTCGTCGGCGCCCGCGTGCATGCGGCCCTCGAAGTACTCGACGACGGGGGAGGGGACCACCGGCACCTCGCCGAGGTACACCTTGCCCGTCGAGCCGTCGATGGAGACGGTGTCGCCCTCCTCGACGACCACGCCGCCCGGCGCGGTGAGGCAGCGCCGCTTGGTGTCGACCTCCAGCTCCTCGGCACCGCAGACACAGGTCTTGCCCATGCCGCGCGCCACGACCGCCGCGTGGGAGGTCTTGCCGCCGCGCGAGGTCAGGATGCCCTCGGCGGCGATCATGCCGTCGAGGTCGTCGGGGTTGGTCTCGCGGCGGATCAGGATGACCTTCTCGCCGGAGCGCGACCACTTGATCGCGGTGTACGAGTCGAAGACGGCCTTGCCGACCGCGGCACCCGGCGACGCGGCGATGCCCCGGCCGAGCTGCTCGACCTTGGCGCTCTCGTCGAAGCGCGGGAACATCAGCTGCGCGAGCTGCGCGCCGTTGACGCGCTGGAGCGCCTCGGCCTCGTCGATCAGGCCCTGGTCGACGAGCTGCGTCGCGATGCGGAAGGCGGCACCGGCGGTGCGCTTGCCGACGCGGGTCTGCAGCATCCACAGCTGCCCGCGCTCGATGGTGAACTCGATGTCGCACAGGTCCTTGTAGTGCGTTTCGAGGGTCTCCATGATCTGCATGAGCTGGTCGTACGACTTCTTGTCGATCTGCTCCAGATCGGCGAGCGGCACGGTGTTGCGGATGCCCGCCACGACGTCCTCGCCCTGCGCGTTCTGCAGGTAGTCGCCGTACACGCCCTGGTGGCCGCTGGCCGGGTCGCGGGTGAACGCGACGCCCGTGCCGGAGTCGGGGCCGAGGTTGCCGAAGACCATCGAGCAGACGTTGACGGCCGTGCCGAGGTCGCCGGGGATGCGCTCCTGGCGGCGGTAGAGCTTGGCGCGGTCGGTGTTCCACGACTCGAAGACCGAACGGATCGCGAGGTCCATCTGCTCGCGCGGGTCCTGCGGGAAGTCCCGCCCGGCCTCCGTCTTGACGATCTTCTTGAACTTGGTGACGAGCTTCTTCAGGTCGGCCGCTTCGAGGTCGGTGTCGACCGCGACCTTCTTCGCCTTCTTGGCGGCCTCCAGCGCCTCCTCGAAGAGGTCGCCGTCGACGCCGAGGACGGTCTTGCCGAACATCTGGATGAGCCGGCGGTACGAGTCCCACGCGAAGCGGTCGTCGCCGGACTGCTTGGCGAGGCCCGTCACGGACTTGTCGGAGAGCCCGATGTTCAGGACGGTGTCCATCATGCCGGGCATCGAGAACTTGGCGCCCGAGCGCACCGAGACGAGCAGCGGGTCGTCGGCCTGGCCGAGCTTCTTGCCCATCTTCTTCTCAAGGGCGTCGAGGTGCGCACTCACCTCGTCGCGCAGCTCGGCCGGCTCCTCGCCGCTGTCGAGGTACGTCTTGCAGGCCTCGGTGGTGATGGTGAAGCCCGGGGGGACGGGCAGCCCGAGGTTGGTCATCTCGGCGAGGTTCGCGCCCTTCCCGCCGAGGAGGTCCTTGAGGTCCTTGTTGCCTTCGGTGAAGTCGTAAACGAACTTAACGCCCTCACTCGTGTGAGCTACGTGGGGATCTTTGTTTTCCGACACGGGTCTCGGCTCCTGGAGGACTCGGTGGCTGCCCTGACGGCCAGGAACATACCCAGATCGAAGGCATCTGGGTACGTCCACTTGTGCGTCATACGGCCGTAACCACCCGTCCGCCGCTAGATCGAAAGTGACTCAGCGGTAGCGCAGGTCTCTCGCTTGCCTTCAAGGCTTGAACGCTCAACCCCCGTAGAACCCATAAAACGCTCGTATGAGCGCTGCTAACTCAGATGTGAGTTCATGCCGTGAATGATCGAGCATTGGCACTGAGTGCCAGTCATTGGAGAAGTGCAGTCGGGCGGCAGGTCGCTCATCTGAGCATCAGGTCTATCAGGCGTGGCGAGAATCACGCCGTTTGAGGCGGCCGAATGTCAGCATGCGGACCCGCTACGGGCATGCTCAGCCGCAGCTCCGCTGGTGGGGTGGCGATGGGTGGCGATGGGGCGGTGACGGGTGGCGCGGTGGAGAAGTCTTCCGGCCAGATCTTCGACCTCGGCCGGAATGTCCCTTTGGCACCGCGTGCCGCCGCCCCCTCAGTCGTCGATCCCCGACCTCTCCACCCCCGCCACGATCCACCGCTGGAAGAACAGGAACACCACCAGCAGCGGCACGATCGACACCGCAGCCGCCACGAACAGCTCGTGCAGGCGGATGACCTGGGACGTCGTGAAGGTGGCGAGGGCCACCTGCACCGTCCACGCGTCGCGGTCCTGGCCGATGACAAGGGGCCACAGGAAGGAGTTCCACGCGCCGATGAACACGATCGTGCCGACGGCCGCGAAGACGGGGCGCGAGTTGGGGACGACCACGCGCCAGTACGTACGCCAGTAGCCGAGGCCGTCCACCCGCGCCGCGTCCTCCAGCTCCCTGGGGAAGCCCAGGAAGTACTGGCGGAAGACGAAGCAGGCGAAGGCGGAGAACAGGGTCGGGACGATCAGGCCGCGCAGGGTGGAGACCCAGCCGAGCGACGAGACGAGCACGAAGCTCGGGACGAAGGTGACGGCGGCCGGGACCATCATCGTGCCGAGGATCGCGTAGAAGACCCGGTCGGCGTGGCGGTAGGGGATGCGGGCCAGGCCGTACCCGGCGAGCGAGGCCAGGACGAGGGTGCCGAGCGTCGTCGCGACGGCGATCAGGGAGGAGTTGAGCAGCGCGCGGGCCATCGGTACGGCCGGGTCGGCGAAGAGCTCGGAGAGGTTCGACCAGTGCAGCGTCGAGGGGAAGAACGTCCAGTCGGGGGAGGTGATGTCGTCCTCGGACGCGAGGCCGTTGCGGACGAGGAGGTAGAAGGGGATCAGGAACAGCAGCGCGAGGGCGACGAGCAGGACGACGCGCAGCGCGCGGCCCACGCGGACCAGGGCGTCCTCCAGCGGCCTCTTCACCGGTGTGGTCACGGCTGTCAGTCCTCCTTCCCGCCGAGGCCGAACCAGCGTGCCTGGCCGACCGTCACCACCGCGATGATCAGCGCGAGGAGCACCGCGCCCGCGCTGCCGAGGCCGAGGTTCTGCTCCCGGCCGAGTGCCGTGTAGTAGAGGTAGACGAGCGGCGGGCGCGCGTGGGGCGGGTAGCCGCTGGAGGTCGAGAGCAGGTTGTAGAACTCGTCGAAGGCCTGGAAGGCGTTGATGACGAGGAGCAGCGTGACGGCGACCGAGGTGGCGCGCAGCTGCGGGAGCGTGATGTGGCGCAGGACCTGCCAGCCGGGCCGCGCCCCGTCCACGGCGGCCGCCTCGTAGAGAGTGGGGGAGATGCGTTGCAGGCCCGCCAGGAAGAGGATCATGTAGAAGCCCGCCTGGAGCCAGAGCCGTACGGTGACGATGACCAGCCAGTACCAGGGTGGCTCCGTCGTCGAGAGCCAGGCGATCTGCTCGGCGCCGAACCAGTCGAGGACGGTGTTGGCGAGCCCGAACCGCACCCCGTTGAAGATCGCCAGCTTCCAGATCAGCGCCGCCACGACGTAGCTGCACGCCGCCGGGAGGAAGAAGACGGACCGGAAGAACGCCTGGGCGCGCCGCAGCCGGTTCACCATCAGGGCGAGCGCGAGCGACAG
The DNA here is from genome assembly GCF_040654255.1 of Streptomyces sp. NPDC050732. NCBI lineage: Bacteria > Bacillati > Actinomycetota > Actinomycetes > Kitasatosporales > Streptomycetaceae > Streptomyces > Streptomyces sp. NPDC050732. Next base: position 97,476 of record NZ_JBFAHP010000031.1, on the reverse strand, counting down.
CGCGAAGGTCGTCGGGACGATGAACGCCGAGAAGACCGCGAAGGTGACGAGGCTGTCGGTGAACGCCTCGTTCCGCAGCATCGACGTGTAGTTGTCGAGGCCGACGAAGTCGTCGGGCGAGACGGTGTTGTGGGCGTCGAAGAAGCTGAGGTACACGCTCCAGGCGAGCGGCACATAGGTGAAGAGGACCAGGCCGAGCGCGAAGGGGCCGACGAACACCCAGAACCAGAGGGTGCGGTTCTGGGTGCCCAGGAGCCGGCTCCTGGCGGGGGCGCGGTCGACGGGGGCGCGGCTCACGACTTCTTCTTGACCCGGTCCAGCTCCGCCCGCACCTTCCGTACGACGGACTTGAGCTCGCTCTCCGGATTCGCGCCGGACTTGATGATCCGGCTCAGCGCGTCCTGGTACGCGGTGCGGCTCGCCGGCGTCCACAGCAGCGGCTCGGAGTAGCCGTACTCGGTGGAGTAGCGCACGGCGTCCGCCGCCGGGCCCTCCTTCAGCTTGTCGGCCTTCTTCGCGAGGGAGAGCCTGGCCGGGATGTGGAAGCCGTAGGACAGCGCGAAGTCCTCCTGGTACTCCGTCCCGTCGATCCACAGCCACTTCAGGAAGTCCTTCGCCTCCTTCTTGTGGTCGCTGCGGGCGCTCACCGCCGCGCCGTACGACCCGACGGGCAGCGACGCCTTGCCGCCGGACCCGTCGGCGGGCAGCGCGAGGACACCGAAATCGTCGCCCAGCTCCTTCTTCACCGCGGGCAGCGCCCACAGCCCGCACCACTGCATGGCGGTCAGCTCCTGCACGAACGCCGACGGGTCCGACCAGTCGGCGGGCGCGCCCAGCAGCAGCGACTTGTCGGCGTACAGCTGACGCAGCTTGCCGAGGGCGCGGGCGGCCGCGGGATCGTCGAAGCCGACCTCGCCGTCCTCGGTGACGGAGGAGAGGCCCGCCGCGTACAGGGGCGTGACGCCGAGGGCGCCCGCGCCGCCGTCGTTGCCGAGGAAGAGGCCCTTCACGTCCTTCGTGGTGAGCGCCTTCGCCGCGTCGACCAGCTCGTCCAGGCTCTCCGGCGGCCGCACTCCGGCGTCGTCGAGCAGGCTCTTGCGGTAGTAGAGCAGGTGCATGTCGACGACCTGCGGGACGGCCCAGATCTTCCCGTCGTACGTCTTGGGGGCGAGCACGGCCGGATTGAAGTCGTCCCGCACGCCGTCGAACAGGTCGGTGAGGTCGACGACCTGGCCGCCCCGGATCTGGTCCAGGGAGGGGCCGTTGACCTCGAAGACGTCGGGGCCGGAGTCCGTGAGCAGCGCCGCCGCGGTCTGCTCGTCGTAGTTGCCCGGCCGCCACTGGACGCTGACGTCCGCCTTCTTGTACGCGGCCGCGTACCGCTTCACGGCCTGCTCGGTGCCCGGCTCGCCGTACTGGTGGTACCACTGCGCGAGCCGCGGGCCCTTGCCGCCCGAGCCGCCGCCGTCGCGCCCGGTGTTGGACCCGCACGCGGTGAGCAGTCCGAGCGCGGCGCCCGTCGCACCTGTCCCGAGAAGTGTCCTGCGGCTGATGGCCATGCTGGTCGTCCCCCTGCGTGACGTAGGTGTGTGCCGGGCCCAACGATCAACCATGCGGTGGGATTACGACAGGGGTGTTGCAGCCGAGTGTCACCCTTCGGACACGCTGCGGCAGAACGCACGACGTGCCGTGCCGCGTCAGCGGGCCGTCAAGGTGGGCGCACGGCGTGTATGCGGCGCGTCAAGGGCGACGACGCGACCCGGAGTACCGTCGTACCGTGCCGCACATGGGACACAACAGGACGAGACGGGGCGCCGCGCGGACGACTGGAGCGCGCGGCGAGACGGGCGCGCGCTGGGGGAGGAATGCGTCCCGGGGGTCGGATGCGACCCAGGGGGCGGACGCGCCGGGAGCGCCCCGCGGGACGGACGCGGCTCAGGGGCCGGATGAGCCTTACGGGCCGGACGCGCCCTACGGGTCGGCTGCGCCCTACCGGGCGGATGCGGCCCACGGACCGGACGCACCCTACGGGCCGGATGAGTTCTACGGGCCGGAAGCGCCCCGCGGGTCGGCCGCGTCCCACAGGCTGGCCGCGTCCCACGGGGCGGATGAGCCTTACGGGCCGGACGCGCCCCACGGGGCGGATGAGCCCTACGGGTCGGCCACTCTCCACGGGGCGGATGAGCCCTACGGGCCGGGGACCCCGTACGCGACCGTGTCGGACCGGGGCTGGGGGGCCGATGTGCGGGCCGCCGTCTTCTGCTCGGTCGGGCTCTTCGGGCTCGTCCTCTTCATCGACTGGGCCGGCGGCACCCTCACCCCCGCCCGCATCGGCCTCTGGGCCCCGCTCTCCGCGCTGCTCTACCTGGTGCTGCACCCCGTACGGGTGACCGCGGGCCCCGGCTGGCTCGCGGTACGGGGCCTCGGGCGCCGCAAGCACGTCTGCACCAACCTGCTGACCGCCGTGCGGCACCGCGAGGGCGTCGCCGCCCGGCTGGTCCTGTGCGACTCGCTCGGCAACCGCGTCGAGCTGGACCCGCGGGTCCTCGTCGACAACCCGCTGCTCCTGCACCGCCTCGACACCGGGGCCCGCGCCGCGCGGGAGGCCGGGCTGCTCAGGACGGGCTGCGCCGAGCTGCGGCGGCTCACCGAGCGCGCCGACGGGGCGGCGGCCAAGGCCGTCTTCGAGGCGTCGGACCTGCACTGAGGTACTGAGGTGCTGAGGTGCTGAGGGGACCTTCGGCGGTGGACACCCCACCCACCGCCCGTGGCACAGTTTCACGTGTGGACATCGCATCCCGCGCCGACCTCGACGTGCTCCTCCGCCGCTTCTACACGGCGGCCTTCGCCGACCCGCTGATCGGCCCCTTCTTCACGGAGATCGCCGGCACCGTCCTCGACGCGCACCTGCCCCGCATCACCGACTTCTGGGAGCGGGCACTGTTCCGCAGCGCGGAGTACCGGCGCGACGCGTTCGCCCCGCACGCCGCGCTGCACGCGGCGCGTCCGCTCACCGCCGCGCACTTCGGCCGCTGGGTCCAGCTGTGGCACGCCTCCGTCGACGGACTGCACCGGGGCCCGGCCGCCGAGCGCGCGAAGGAGCAGGGGGAGCGGATCGCGCTCGCCCTGCTCCGGCGTCTCGGCGGCAGGGACGCCTCGACCGCCGGGGACGGCCCCGGCTTCATCCCGCTGGCGGCGCTGGAGCTGCGCAGAGCGGCGTGAAACGTACGCCGCTCCTCAGCTCTTGAACCGCGAACCGCGAACCGCGAACCGCGAACCGCGAACCGCGAAGCGCGAACCGCGGCAGAGGCGGGTCTCAGGCCGCCGCGCCGCCGTCGATCACCAGGTCCGCGCCGACCACCGAGCCGGACTCGTCGGAGGCCAGGTACAGGACCGCCGCGGCGACCTCCTCGGTCGTCGACACGCGGCCCAGCGGCGTCGCCTCCTTCATGCGGGCCGCCCGGCCGGCCTCGGTCTCGCCCGGCTGGAGCGACATGGAGGTCGCGGAGGCGCCCGGGCTGACGGTGTTGATGCGGACGCCGTCCCTGATGTACTCGGCGGCGGCCGCGCGGCTCAGTGCGGAGACGGCGGCTTTGGTCGCCCCATAGGCCGCCGTGCCCGGCGCGCTGGTGTGCGCGCCGAGGGTGGAGCCGATGTTCACGATGGTGCCGCCCGTCGGCTGGGTGCGCATCTGCTTCACCTCGGCCTGGAGGGCGAGCAGGACGCCGGTGACGTTGATGTCGAGCATCGTGCGCCAGTCCTCCTCGGGCAGTTCGGCGACCGGCTGCCCGGCGCGCAGGACGCCCGCGTTGTTCACGGCCACGTCCAGGGAGCCGAAGCGGTCGACGGCGGCGGCGACGAGCGCCGCGAGGTCGGCGGAGCGGGAGACGTCGGCGGTGACGACGAGGGCCTTGCCCCCGGCGCCCTCGATGAGGTCCGCGGTCTCCCGCAGGGGGCCCTCGGTGCGCCCGGCGACGACGACGTTCGCGCCCTCGGCGGCGAAGGCGAGGGCCATGGCGCGGCCGAGGCCGGTGCCGCCGCCGGTGACGAGGGCGGTGCGGCCGGCGAAGCGGGAGCGGGTGGCGGTAGCAGTCATGACAGCTCTTTTCTTGACCGATCGGTTCAATATAAGGGCAAATAAAAAGGGATGGCCCGCAGAAGGGCAGCCGCAGAAGGGTGGCCGGCCCTCAGTCGAGCAGAGCCAGTGCCTGCTCCACCGCGTCCCGCACCCGCACGGGATCCGCGGACGCCTTGCCGACCACCCGCACGCCCTGCAGCACGACGAGCAGCATGCGGGCGAGCGTCAGCGGGTCGCGGCCCTCGGGCAGTTCGCCCTGCGCCTGCGCGCGGACGAGCGCGGAGTGCAGGAGGGTTTCGATCTGGTCCCAGTTCCGCTCGACGCCGCGGGCGGCCGCCTCGTCGTGCGGGCCCAGCTCGGCCGCGGTGTTGGTGACGAAACACCCGGCCAGGCGGCCCTCCTCGGAGGTGGACTCCGCGCCGAAGCGGCGCACCAGCGCGCGCACGGCGGGCAGCGCGGGGCCCGGCTGCGCCAGCTCCGCGAGCAGCAGCGGCCGCTGGAGCTCGCCGTACCTCTCCAGTGCCTTCAGGTACAGCTCGTGCTTGTTCCCGAAGGTCGCGTAGATGCTGGCGCGCCCGATGCCGAGCGCCTCGACGAGGTCCGCCATCGACGTCGCCTCGTAGCCGCGCCGCCAGAACAGCTCCAGGGCCGACTGCAGCGCGGCGTCCGGATCGAATTCCTTGGTCCTGGCCACGAGGAGAACGCTACGTCTTTTTGGAACGGTCGGTCAAGCAACTCGGTCAAGCAACTCGGCCAAGCGGGTCCGTCAAGTAAGTCGGTCAAGCGACCCGCACCGGGTGTACCTCGACCGACACCTCATCGTCGTCCAGGCACCGCCCCGTCTCCAGGTCGAACCGCTGCTTCAGGAGCGGCGAGGCGACGAACGGCCGCCCCCGCTCCGTCCCGAGCAGCCCTCGGGAGAGGACCGCGGCGCCCGTGAACGGGTCGCGGTTGTCGATCGCGTACGCGCGTCCCTCGCGGTCGAGGAAGAGCGCCGCCTGGCGCCCGTCCGGCAGCAGGGCCGCGATGCCCCGGCCCGGCATCAGCTGCGTGCGGTCGCACACCGGCAACCAGTCGTCTTCCAGGCGCAGTTGCACGCGCGCGGGGGTCGGGTCGCTCATCGTGAGGCTCCTTCCAGGGGGCGGGGGCTGATGGACAGCAGGGGGAGGTCCGGCTTGATCTGGTCGCGCTCGGGGACGAAGCCGACCGTGGGGTCGGGCACGCCCGGCGCGTTCACGAAGGACACGAAGCGCGCGAGGCGCTCCGGGTCGTCCAGGGTCTCGGCCCACTCGTCGCGGTAGTGCGTGACGTGGGCGGCCATCAGCGACTCCAGCTCGTCGCAGATGCCCAGCGAGTCGTGGACGACGACGTCGCGCACGTGGTCGAGGCCGCCGTCGATCCGGTCCAGCCAGGCGGCGGTGCGCTCCAGGCGGTCGGCGGTGCGGATGTAGAACATCAGGAACCGGTCGATGAGGCGCACCAGTTCGGCGTCGCTCAGGTCCTGCGCGAGGAGGTCCGCGTGGCGCGGGGTGGCGCCGCCGTTCCCGCCGACGTACAGGTTCCAGCCGCTGGCCGTGGCGATCACGCCGAAGTCCTTGGACTGGGCCTCGGCGCACTCGCGGGCGCAGCCGGAGACCGCCGACTTCAGCTTGTGCGGGGCGCGCAGGCCGCGGTAGCGCAGTTCGAGGTCGATGGCCATGCGGACGGAGTCCTGCACGCCGTACCGGCACCAGGTCTGTCCCACGCACGACTTCACGGTGCGCAGCGCCTTGCCGTAGGCGTGGCCGGACTCGAAGCCCGCGTCCACCAACCGCGCCCAGATGACCGGCAGTTGTTCGACGCGGGCGCCGAACAGGTCGATGCGCTGCCCGCCGGTGATCTTCGTGTAGAGGCCGAAGTCCCGCGCCACCTCGCCGATGACGATCAGCTTCTCGGGGGTGATCTCGCCGCCGGGGATGCGGGGCACCACCGAGTAGGAGCCGTTCTTCTGGAGGTTGGCGAGGAAGTGGTCGTTGGTGTCCTGGAGCGCGGCCTGCTCGCCGTCGAGGACATAGCCGCCCGCGCCGATCGTCGGGGCGAGCGACGCGATGATCGAGCCGACCGCCGGCTTGCACTCGTCGCAGCCCTCGCCGCCGCGCGCCTCCTCCCGGCCGTGCGCGTCGAGGAGTTCGCGGAAGGAGGTGATGCGCAGGGCGTGGATGATCTCGTACAGCTCCTGGCGGGTCTGCCCGAAGCAGCCGCACAGCCCGCCGTCACCGCTCTTCGGGAGGAGCTGCCCGATCACCTTCAGGCAACTGCCGCAGCCCGTACCGGCCTTGGTGCACTTCTTCACCTCGGGCAGCGAGGAGCAGGCGCAGATCTGGTCCTTGGTGACGTTGTGGCAGTTGCAGATCACCGCGGAGCCGGGCAGCGCCTCCGGGCCGAGCTGGACGGGGGCGCCCGCGCCCGCGGGCAGCACCAACTGCTCGGCGGGGACCGGCGGTACGGACCCGGTGAGCGGCCGCAGTACCCCGTACGCGTCCGCGTCGCCGACGAGGATGCCGCCGAGCAGCTCGCCGCCGGGCGCCATCACCAGCTTCTTGTACGTCCCCGAGCGCGAGTCGGTGTAGACGACGTCGAGGCAGCCCTCCGCCGTGCCGTGCGCGTCGCCGAACGACGCCACGTCGACACCGAGGAGCTTCAGCTTGGTCGACAGGTCGGCGCCGGTGAAGCTCGCCTCCTGGGCGGCGATGGTGGCGGCCGCCGTCTGCGCCATCTCGTAACCCGGCGCGACCAGGCCGTAGACGCGCCCGTCCGCCGCGAGGGCGCACTCGCCGATGGCGAAGATGTGCGGGTCGCTGGTGCGGCACTGCTCGTCGACCGTGATGCCGCCGCGCTCGCCGACCGTCAGGCCGTGGTCGCGGGCGAGCTGGTCGCGCGGCCTGACGCCCGCGGAGAACACCACCAGATCCGTGGCGACCTCACTGCCGTCGGACAGCTTCATGCCGGTCACGGCGCCGTCGTCGCCCGTCACGATCTCCTGCGTGCCGGTGCCGGTGTGCACGGTCAGACCCATGCCGGTGATGGTCCGCAGGAGCGCGGCGCCGCCGCCCTCGTCGACCTGCACGGGCATCAGCCGCGGCGCGAACTCCACGACGTGCGTGGTGAGTCCGAGCCCCTTCAGGGCGCCCGCCGCCTCCAGGCCGAGCAGCCCGCCGCCGACGACCGCGCCGGTGGTGGCGCGCCGCTTCGCGTACTCCTCGATGGCGAGCAGGTCCTCGATGGTGCGGTAGACGAAACAGCCCGTCGCGTCCTTGCCGGGCACCGGCGGCACGAACGGGTAGGAGCCGGTCGCGAGCACGAGCGTGTCGTACGCGAAGACGGCGCCCGAGCGCGCGGTGACCGTTTTCGCCTCGCGGTCGAAGCTCTCCGCCGCGTCGCCCACGTACAGCTCGATGCCGTGCTCGTCGAGGAACGCGCGGTCGGTCATGGAGAGTTCGTCGGGCGTGCGGCCCGAGAAGTACGAGGTGAGCTGGACGCGGTCGTAGGCCGGGCGCGGCTCCTCGCACAGGACGACGATCCGGTGGGACGCCGTGAGGCCCTGCTCGGCGGCGGCTTCGAGGAACCGCTGGCCGACCATGCCGTGCCCGACGAGTACGAGAGTGGGGCGGGGGTGCGGGGTCTGTGCGGGCGTGGGCATCTCAGCGGCCTCCGTCGGAAGTGAGCAGGTGGAGCAGGGGGCTGTCGTCGTCGGGCAGCGGGTCGTCGGCCTCCCACGCGCGGGCCAGCGCGCCGACCGCCGCGAGCTCGCCGAGCAGGACGCCGCCGACGAGACGGCCGCCGCGGACGACGACCTTGCGGTACGTGCCGCGGGTGGCGTCGGCGAGCTGGATGACGTCGTCGTCGGGGCGCGGCTCCGGGTCGCCGAAGGCCGCGAGGTCCAGCGGGCCGGGGCCCGGCAGGGTGAGGCGCGTGAGGGTACGGGTGCCGGTGTACGGGCGGGCGGCGTCCCGCACGGCGGGTTCGCGGGCGAGCGCCGCGGCGAGCGCGTCGGCCTGCTCCACGGCGGGCGTCGCCAGACCGTAGACGCGGCCCGCGTGCTCCGCACAGTCGCCGACGGCCCGGATGTGCGGGTCGGACGTCCGCAGCAGATCGTCCACGACGACGCCGCGGCGCACGTCGAGACCGGCGGCCAGCGCAAGACCGGTGCGGGGCCGCACCCCGCAGGCCAGGACGGTCAGATCGGTGTCGAGCAGATAGCCGTCGGCGAGCTCGACGCGGCGCACGGCACCGTCGCTGACGCCCACCCCGCGCACCCGGCACTCGGTGTGCACCTCCACCCCGAGGTCCGTGAGGTGCCGGCGCACCAGCTCCGACGAGGCCGGGTCGAGGTGCCGCTCCATGAGCCGCTCGGCCTGCTGGGTCAGGACGACCTGGGCACCGCGCACGGCGAGCGCCCGGGCCGCCGAGACACCGAGCAGGCCGCCGCCGATGACGACGGCGCGGACGCCCGGCGTCACGGCCGCGGACAGGGCGAGACAGTCGTCCATGGTCCGGAAGGCGTGCACCCCGCCGGGAAGTTCGTGCGCACCCGGCGCGAACAGGCCGCGCAGCGGCGGCAGGACCGGGTTCGAGCCCGTCGCGAGGACGAGCGTGCCGTACGGGACGACGCTGCCGTCCGCACAGTGCACCCGCCGGTCGGCGCGGTCCACACGGACCACGCGGGTGCGGAGCACGGGGCCCGGCGGGCTCGGCAGGGTGATCACGTCCGGCCCGTACCGGCCCGCGAGGACCTCGGCGAGCAGCACACGGTTGTACGGGGCGTGGTCCTCCTCGCCGATCAGTACGGTGCCGGCGCCGAGGCGCTGCGCCACGCGGGTGCCGGCCAGGCCCGCGCCGATCACCACGACACCGGTGCCCGGTGCGGGGCCGGGAGGCGGCAGCTGCGCTGAGGAGGTCATGTCCCGCAGCGTGCGGTGCGGGTGTTACCCGGCCGGGGCCGGGTTGTTTCCCTGGGGGAACGGTGTGCTCAGCGGGCGCCCCGGGTGCCTGTGAGGGGGTGTTCTGTCCCGCCGCTTCGCGGCGGATGCTTCCCACCCGCCCACCCACCCACCCGTTTGCCCCGCACCGCATCCGTGCCGTAGGGGCCCCTCGCCGGCCCTTGCTTAACCCCCCTTGAGGTGATCCTCAAGGGTGCCTTAAGGATCCCGGTTACCGGGCTGACCAGCCGTTTCCTCCCCTCGTCGGCGCCTAGTGTGCCGCCGTGACCCCCGAGGCAGCCGCACCCCCTCCCCGCATCGGCCCCCGAGCCCTCCGCACCGGCATCACCGGCGGCGGGCTCGCCGTCGGCGCGCTGTGGGCCGTACAGCTGGAGCCGTCCGCCCGGCTCGACGTGCTGTTCGCCACCGGGGCGCACCTGTCCGGGCTGCTCGCCGGGTACGGGGTCCTCGTCATGCTGTTCCTGATGGCCCGCGTCCCCGCCGTCGAGCACGGCGTCGGCGCCGACCGGCTCGCACGGCTGCACGCGCTCGGCGGACGGTACGTGCTGAGCCTCTGCGCGGCCCACGCCCTCCTCGCCCTCTGCGCGTACGCCGCCCACACCGACACCGACCTGGTCCACGCCACCCTCGGCCTGCTCGACTACCCGGCCCTCGCCGCCGCTGACCGAGTGCCGAACCGCCCCCTCACCGCCCCCCTCACGAGAAAGCTGGTCATGGGACGCCACCGCAAACCCCTCGCCCCCGCGCCGCACCCCACCCGCAGGGCCCGTCGCGGGCTCGCCGCCGGGCTGGCCGGAGTGAGCGCGCTGGTCGCCACGGTCCTCGCCCTCACCGTCGACCCGTCGGCGCCCCCGGCCCCCGACCGCCCCTCGGCGGGCGTGCCCGCTCCGCAGGCCGCACCCTGAACCGACCACAGAAGACGACCACACAAGACCTCAGAAGTCTCTCAAGAGACCTCAGAAGTCCCTCAAGTCTTGCCCTGACCCACCGATTTCCGTGGACGGCGCGGTGATCGCGTCCATAGGGTCGCGATCATGCCTGACATATCGCTGACCACGGTCGTCGTCCTCTGCCTCGCCGCCCTCGCGGCCGGCTGGATCGACGCCGTGGTCGGGGGCGGGGGACTGCTGCTGCTCCCCGCCCTGCTGCTCGGACTGCCCGGCGGCACCCCGGCCGCACACGCCCTCGGCACGAACAAGGCCGTCGCCATCGTCGGGACGACCGGGGCCGCCGTCACGTACGTCAGGAAGACACCCGTCGACGTACCGACCGCCGTGCGGATCGGCCTCGTCGCGCTCGCCGGGTCCATGGGCGGCGCCTTCTTCGCGGCGGGGATGAGCACCGAGGTGCTGAAGCCCGTGATCATGGTGGTGCTGCTCGCCGTCGCCGCCTTCGTGATCCTCAGGCCCGCCTTCGGCACCGCGCCCGCCACCGGACCCGCCTCCCCGAAGCGGATCCTCGCCGCGATCGGCCTCGCGGGCCTCGGCATCGGCTTCTACGACGGTCTCATCGGCCCCGGCACCGGCACGTTCCTCGTCCTCGCCCTGACCGCCGTGCTCCACCTCGACCTGGTCACGGCCTCCGCCACCGCGAAGATCGTGAACTGCTGCACCAACGCGGGTGCCCTCGCGATGTTCGCCTGGCAGGGCGCGGTCCTGTGGCAGCTGGCCGGTCTCATGGCCGTCTTCAACCTCGCGGGCGGCATGTTCGGCGCGCGCACGGCCCTCAAGAAAGGCAGCGGCTTCGTCCGGGTCGTGCTCCTGACCACCGTCTTCGGGCTCGTCGTGAAGATGGCGTACGAGCAGTGGGTGGTGTAGGGCTCAGAGGGCCGGTGGCGCAGCGCTCAGCGCACCGACGTCAGATGGGCGAAGACCACCACGTTGCCCTGGTAGCCGGTCTGTTTCGAGTACTTCCCGCCGCAGGTGATGACCCGCAGCTCCGGCCGCGCCGCGGCGCCGTACACCTTCTGGTCCGGGAAGTCCTTGGCGTCGTACACCTCGTTCGCGTCGACCGTGAAGACGGCCACGCTGCCGTCCCTGCGCTCCACCTCGATCGTGCGGCCCTTCCGCAGCGCGCCCAGCTCGTAGAAGACGGCGGGACCCTCCTGGTTGTCGACGTGCCCCGCCACGATGGCGGTGCCGCGCTCGCCGGGCGTGGTGCCCGCCTCGTACCAGCCCGCGAGGTTCTTGCGCTCCGGCGGCGGTACGTCGAGGCTGCCCTGCCGGGTCAGGCCGAGCCCCATCAGAGGGGTGTCGACGCCGATCGAGGGGATCCGCACGCGGTCGGGCGGGGACGGCGGGAGCGGTGCGATGCCGGGGGCGCGGGAGGCGGCGGGCGGCTGGGGGCGGATGCCGGGGCCGGCCGACGCGGCCTGGGCGGCGGAGGGCTGCGGCGGCGGCTGTGTTCCGGCACCGCCGCTCAGCAGCCACGCCCCGGAGCAGAGCGCCACGGCGGTGACGGTCGCTATGACGGCGTTTCCGGTCTTCCTGCCGGTGCTCTTGCCGGTCTTGCTGCCGCTCTTGCTGCCGGTCTTCTTGCCGACAGCACAGCGTGTACGAAGTCGCGTACGAAGTCGTGTTCCGATGTGCATACGGCGGCCCCCTCGGGGTCGGGCGGTCCTGGCCCTCGTCCCCCTCCCCGCCCGCGGGGGGACACGGGCCGGGAGGGGGCAGGGGTGGCGGTACCGGTGGACAGCGGAGGGTGTCCGTCAGATCCTGTCGCCTCTCGCGCGGCGGTGCAGGAGCCAGGTACCGCCCGCGGCGGCGACGGCCAGGGCCGCCACTCCCGCCGCGGTCTGCACGGGGTCGGGACCGAGCGCGCCGCCGACCCCCGTCTTCACGTGTCCCTTGGGGAGCTGCCGGGGCCGGTCGCCGGCGGCCGCGGTGGAGGTGATCGTGACGACGAGATCGCCCGCGACCCGCTTGTCCTTCGTGCCGGAGCCGCCGGACCCGGAGCACGTCGCGACGATCTCGTACGTGCCGGGCTGGGCGGACGGCGGCACCTCGAACCGTCCGGCGGCGGCCTCACCGCCCTCCCGGCGCGTGCCGGGCGCCAGCGCGAACGTGCCCGCCCCCACCGCGCTCGCGTCGCCCGCCGCGGTCCCGCCCGAGCCGCAGGCGGCGGTGTGCACGGTGACGGTGGAACCGGGGGTGACGGTGGCGGGCCGGATCTCCAGGCCTCCGGCGGGCGGGCCGGGAGCGGCGGAGGCGGGGGCGGTCAGGGCGCCCGTGGCCACGACGAGAGCGGTGACGGTCAGCAGGCGGGCGTTGCGCATGTGCTCGTTCCTCCGAGGGGCCTACGCGCGAGCACGGCCCGCGGCACCCCCAAGTGCCGCTGCGTCGGTCGAACCCCGCTCTACCGAGGTAAGTGGCACTCGGCGGCACACGCCTCCTGATGAGGCATCAGAAAGTGGCAAGTTCGGCGGTTCCTGACGCAGCGAAGGACGCGTTCCAGCAGGTCACCGGCGTATCCGCGGAAAGTGTCCGAAGAGCGCGGGCCGCGCCTGTGAATGGGTGACCCGGCCCCCCGTCGGCCCTCACGCGGGCACGTCCTCCTGGGTCTCCTCGGTGGTCTCGCAGGACCCGGTGGCGCACGGGATCTTCTTCTCCACCAGGCGGCGCGGGCCGGGCCCGCGCGAGCCCAGCGTGTCCCACGTGTTCGACAGCGCGCACCGGGAGAGCGAGAGGCAGCCGCAGCCGATGCAGTCGGTGAGGTTGTCGCGCAGCCGCTGGAGGGTCCGTATCCGGGTGTCGAGGTCCTCGCGCCAGCACTCGGAGATCCTGGCCCAGTCCGCACGGTTCGGAGTGCGGTCCTCGGGGAGCAGGGCGAGCACGTCGCGGATCGTGGCGAGCGGCATGCCGAGCTGCTGCGACGTACGGATGAAGGCGACCCGGCGCAGGGTGTCGCGGCTGTAGCGGCGCTGGTTGCCCGTGGTGCGACGGGACGTGATGAGGCCTTCGCTCTCGTAGAACCGCAGGGCGGAGGGGGCGACGCCACTGCGCTCGGCGAGCTCGCCGATGGTGGCTTCCTTGGCTTTCGGCGTGAGGCGCTGGGTGGTTTTCGGCGTGAGGCGCTCGGTCATGCGGTCAGCGTAGTCATGCAACACCCCCGACCTGAACCATTGTTCAGCTCCACACCCTCTTCGCCGGACTTCTCGTCGGCTGTGCACAATCGGCGTATGGACGAGGAACCGAACGTGCGGGTGCTGACCATGCTGACCACGACGGACGCCGAGGACAAGGCGCGGGACCTCGCGGGCGGCGCGGTGCGGGCGCGCGTCGCGGCCTGCGCGCAGATCGCCGGACCCGTCACGTCCGTGTACCGGTGGGAGGGCGAGCTGGAGACCGCCCGCGAATGGCAGGTGCTGTTCAAGACGACGCCAGGCCGCTACGCCGCCCTGGAGGCATGGCTCCACGACGCCCACGACTACGACACCCCGGAGATCATCGCGACCCCCGTGGTGCGGGGCAGCGCGGCCTATCTGGAGTGGGTGGAGCAGGAGACCGCCGAGTGACTCCACGCGCCGCGGCTCGCGGCCGGGCTGCGACGTAACTCCCGCCCCACACGGCACCGTTCGCCCCACCTGAGCGAATTCGCAGCTCAAACGCGTATGCACCCGATCCAGTGATCCGAACCACTCGTGCGAGCGAGTTGGCGCGACTACGCTCCGTGAGCACCGCCAAGCTCTCCGTGTGCACCTGCTGGTGCGCGAGACGGTGCGCGAGCACCCTGTCCCAGAAGGAATCGCCCTATGCGAGTACGCCGTTCCCTGCCGGCCCTCATCGGTGCCATGGCCCTCGGCCTCGGCATGACCCTCGCGTCCTCGGCCTCCGCCGAGCCGGCGGCCGTCATGAACCCCTGCGGGTTCTACGAGACCCACACCGACGCCTACTACAACCACTGCACGAGCGACGGCTCGAAGGTCCTGATCGAGATCGACGACTGGGGCCCCAACACGACCAGGTGCGTGGGTCCGGGCGTCACCTGGATCGGCAAGGCCGGTGACGTGGACGGCGCCTGGTACATCGGCCGCACCTGCTGATCTCCGCCTCACCGTACGACCGCGGGCCCGGACCTCGACCCCGGGCCCGCCCCACCGCCTTACGCCCGCTCCACCCGCTCCAGCCGCACCGCGCACACCTTGAACTCCGGCATCCGCGACACGGGATCCAGCGCCGGATTCGTCAGGTTGTTGGCCCGCCCCTCGCCCGGCCAGTGGAACGGCATGAAGACCGTGTCGGCGCGGATCGCCGTCGTCACCCGGGCCGGAGCCACCGCGCGGCCCCGCCGGGAGACGACGGCGACCGGATCGTCCTCCCCGACCCCCAGACGCGCGGCGAGCCTCGGATGCAGCTCCACGAAGGGCCCCGGAGCGGCAGAGTTGAGCTCGTCGACGCGCCGCGTCTGGGCCCCGGACTGGTACTGCGAGAGCACCCGCCCCGTGGTCAGCAGCACCGGATACTCCGCGTCCGGCTCCTCCGCGGCATCCCGGTGCGCCACCGGCACGAAACGCGCCCGCCCGTCCTCGGTCGCGAACCGGTCGAGGAACAGCCGCGGCGTCCCGCGCCGCCGCTCCGTGTCCTCCTCCGGACACGGCCAGAACACTCCCTCCCCGTCGTCCTCCCGCAACCGCTCGTAGCTGATCCCCGAGTAGTCCGCGGGCCCGCCCGCGCTCGCCCGGCGCAACTCCTCGAAGACCTCCTCCGGTTCGGCGGGGAAGCCCTTCCCGTGGCCGAGGCGCTCCGCGAGCCCGTGCAGCACGTCCAGGTCGCTGCGCACCCCGGCCGGCGCGGACACGGCCTGCCGCCGCAGTAGCACCCTCCCCTCCAGGTTCGTCACCGTCCCGGTCTCCTCCGCCCACTGCGTCACCGGCAGCACCACGTCCGCGAGCCGAGCCGTCTCGGACAGCACCACGTCCGCCACCGCGAGGAAGTCGAGCGACCGCAGCCGCTCCTCCACATGCGCGGCCCGCGGCGCGGAGACCACCGGGTTGGAGCCCATCAGCAGCAGCGTCTTGATGTCCCCGCCCAACGCGTCCAGCAACTCGTACGCCGACCTGCCCGGCCCCGGCAAGGAGTCCGGGTCCACACCCCACACCCCCGCCACATGAGCCCGCGCCGCCGGATCGGTCAGCTTGCGGTAACCGGGCAACTGGTCCGCCTTCTGGCCATGTTCGCGCCCGCCCTGGCCGTTGCCCTGCCCCGTCAGGCAGCCGTACCCGGACAGCGGCCGCCCGGCGCGGCCGGTGGCGAGGCACAGGTTGATCCACGCCCCCACCGTGTCCGTGCCCTTGGACTGCTGCTCCGGCCCGCGCGCCGTGAGCACCATCGCGTTGTCGGCGTCGCAGAAGAGACGTACGGCCTCGCGCAGTTCGGGCACCGCCACGCCGGTGATCCGCTCGACGTGCTCCGGCCAGTGCGCCATCGCCGCCGCCCGCGCCTCCTCCCATCCGCTCGTCCGCTCCTCGATGTACGCCTCGTCCGTACGGCCCTCGGCCACGACCAGGTGTAGCAGCCCGAGCGCCAGAGCGAGGTCCGTGCCGGGCCTCGGCGCCAGGTGCAGGTCGGCCTGCTCGGCCGTCCGGGTCCGCCGGGGGTCCACGACGATCAGCGTGCCGCCGTTCGCCCTGAGCTCGGTCAGGTACCGCAGGGCGGGCGGCATCGTCTCCGCGAGGTTCGACCCGACGAGGATCACGCAGCCGGTGCGCGGGATGTCCGCCAGCGGGAACGGCAGCCCCCGGTCGAGCCCGAACGCCCGCTGTCCGGCCGCCGCGGCCGACGACATGCAGAACCGTCCGTTGTAGTCGATCTGCGACGTGCCGAGCGCCACCCTCGCGAACTTGCCCAGCGCGTACGCCTTCTCGTTGGTCAGGCCACCCCCGCCGAACACCCCGCACGCGTCCGCGCCGTGTTCCGCCCGCGTGCGCGTGAGCTCGTCGGCGATCCGGTCGAGGGCCTCCTCCCAGGTGGCCGGCGTGAGCCTGCCCGTGGCGTGGGACCGGACGAGGGGCTCGGTGAGACGCACCCGGGAGGAGAGCACGGCGGGAGCCGTGCGGCCCTTGCCGCACAGGGCCCCCTTGTTGACGGGGAACCCCGGCCGCTCGACGACCTCCACACCTTGGGGGCCGTTGATGAGGCCCATCCCGCATTGCAGCGCGCAGTACGGACAGTGGGTCGAAGTCGCCGTGGAGTGCATGGGGTCAGCGTGCGTCGGGCTTGTTACGTGCCCTGCGCCCGCGTGTTACGCGTGCGGTAACCCCGCCTCAGTCGTCCCCGCACCCCGCGGTGAGGCCTCCCCTCTTCCGCCGTCCCGCGCCCCGGCTTCTCGTCTGCCTGGATCTGATGGTTGCCGGGTGCGGGTTGCCTTTGGCCGGCCGCGCAGTTCCCGCCTCTGACGGGGCCCGCCGGCCCCCTCAGGGCGCGCGGTGTGTTGTCAGGGCTTGGGCTATGCCTGGTTCGTGGGGGCCCAGGAAGCGGGGGTCCGGGTGGAACGTCGCGTCCAGGGCGGCCTTGCCTGCCGCGAAGATCTCCCGGGCGCCGCCGTAGTACCAGGTGGCGTCGTGCTTGGCGTCCACCGCGACCCCGTACGACGAGACGCCCGCCGCGTCGCACAGCGCGACCGCTCTGCGTATGTGGAAGCCCTGGCTGATCAGCACCGCCCGGTCCACGCCGAAGATCTTCTTGGCGCGGACGCAGGAGTCCCAGGTGTCGAATCCGGCGTAGTCACTCACTATGCGGCGACCCGGCACGCCGTGCTCCTTGAGATAGGCGCGCATGGCGTCCGGCTCGTCGTACTCCTCGCGGCTGTTGTCGCCCGTGACGAGCACGACCTCTATGCGCCCCCTGCGGTACAACTCCGCCGCCGCGTCGAGCCGGTGCGCCAGATACGGCGACGGCTCGCCCTTCCACAGCCCGGCGCCGAAGACCACCGCGACCCGGGTGCGCGGCGCGTCCGCGACCGAGCCCACCTTGCCGTCCGTCGCCACGAACAGCCAGGTCGTGGGCAGCAGCGCCAGCACGCACAGCGCCATCACCGCCTGTACGGCACGCCGCTGCCCCTGCCGTGAGTGCGGCAGCCGCAGCCGCAGCCGCAGCCGTAGCCGCAGCCGCTGAGGCTTGCGCGGCCTGTCCCTGTCTTTTTCCATCGCTGATCCGCCCCCGTGCCCGCCGGATCTCCCCCGATCCGATCAATGCCACAACCGTAGACCGCCCCACCGACGACATCAGTGATCCGTGCCCCCGAAACACCCCCGAGAAGACCCCCGAGAACACCCCGACCCACCCCTGACCGCGCCCCGCCGCCCACCGTGAGCCCGCCGAAAACAGTCGTCACCGCCGCGCAACGCGCCCGCAATATCTCCCCGCCATCCTCGGTTCATGACGCCGTCGACCGCTCTTCGCGACGAGTCCGGCAGCACTCACCTCGACAGTACGGCGCAGATCATGGACCGCATCACCAGCCAGCTCGGCACCCAGCTCAGCCTCGTCTCACCCGACGGCAGCCGCCGCCCCGCACCGCGCCACGCCCCGCGTCCCGACCCCCGCCCCACGCTCGTCCTCGTCGCCCACGGCAGCCGCGACCCGCGCGCCCTCACCACCGTCACGGCCCTCGCCGAGCGCATCCGCGAGCAACGCCCCGGCCTCGCCGTCCGCCTGGGCCACATCGAGCTGAACGAGCCGCTGCTCACCGAGACCCTCGCGGCCCAGCGGTCCGGCTCCGCCGTGCTCGTGCCGCTGCTCCTCGGCCGCGGCCAGCACGTCAAGCGCGACGTGCCGGCGGCCGCCGCGGGCGCGCCCCACCTCGACACCCGCGTCGCCGCCCCGCTCGGCCCCCACCCGCTGCTCGCCGAGGCGCTGCACGCCCGGCTCGTCCAGGCCGGCTGGCCCGAGCGGCCCCGGGGCGCGGGCGCGCGGCGCAGGCACGCGGTGGTCCTCGCCGCAGCGGGCTCCCGCGACCCGGAGTCGGCCGCCGACACGGAGACCGCCGCCGGGCTGCTCGCCGAACGCCTGGGCGTCCCCGTCGTACCCGCCTACGCCGCGCCCACCCCGGCCTGCGCCCGCACCGTCCCGGAGGCGCTCGAAGCCCTGGCCGCGGACGGGCGGACGCGCACCGCCGTCGCCGCCTACTTCACCGCGCCGGGCCGCTTCGCCACCCAGGCCGCGGCCGCCGCGCCCTGGATCGCCGCGGCCCCCCTCGGCCCCCACCCGGCACTCGCCCGCCTCGTCCTGCACCGCTACGACCAGGCGCGCACCGCCCCGGCACCGGCCCGGCGGCGCCGCCTGACCAGCGTCTGAGGGAGGGGACGCGGAGGGCGGACGGCGGAGGCCGAATCCCAGGGGCCAGATCCCTGTTTGTCACTGCTTGCGTCTACTGTCGGTGCATGGAAGGCACAGCACCGAAGGCGCGACCCGAGGCCCGCACCCCCCCTGGCGTCCACGTCCACAGCGTCTACAGCGCCTACGACGACGCGGCCGTCGAGCGGTGGGCCGCCGAGCCCGACAAGAGGCCGGGCCGCACGGCCTTCCAGCGCGACCGCGCGCGCGTCCTGCACTCAGCGGCGCTGCGCCGCCTCGCCGGGAAGACCCAGGTCGTCACGCCCGGCACCAGGAGCCAGGCCTGGGACGCCAGCGCCCGCACCCGGCTGACGCACTCCCTGGAGTGCGCCCAGGTGGGCCGCGAGCTGGGCGCCGCCCTGGGCTGCGACCCCGACCTGGTCGAAATGGCCTGCCTCTCGCACGACCTCGGCCACCCCCCGTTCGGGCACAACGGCGAACAGGCGCTGAACGAAGTGGCGGCGGACTGCGGCGGCTTCGAGGGCAACGCCCAGTCGCTCAGGCTCCTCACCCGCATCGAGCCGAAGCGCTTCGTCCGCTCCGAATCCACTGGCGAACTCGTCAGTGTGGGCCTCAACCTCACCCGGGCCGCCCTCGACGCCGCCACCAAGTACCCCTGGCCGCGCGGCGCCCACCCCACCGACCCGGCATCCCCCAAATTCGGGGTCTACGAAGACGACCGGCCCGTCTTCGACTGGGTCCGCAAGGAGGCCCCGGGACAGCGCATCTGCTTCGAGGCGCAGATCATGGACTGGTCCGACGACGTCGCGTACTCGGTCCACGACTTCGAAGACGGCCTGCACGCGGGACACATCGATCCGAACGCGCTGCACGCCGAGCCCGAGCGCCAGGACATCTACGCCGTCGCCCTCGGGCGCTACGTCCCTTCGGACACCGACCCCGAAGAGCTCGCCCAGGCCCTCGACCGACTCCTGGACCAGGAGTGGTGGCCGCACGGATACGACGGATCGGCCGTCGCGCAGGCCCGGTTGAAGGACGCCACCAGCCAGCTCATCGGCCGCTTCTGCCTGGCCGCGGAGAGCGCCACCCGCGCGCGGTACGGCCCGGGCCCCCTCACGCGGTACACCGCCGAGCTCGTCGTCCCCCGCGCGGCACGACACGAATGCGCCGTACTGAAGGCCGTCGCCGATCGCTACGTGATGCAGCGCCCCGCCCAGGAGCGGCTCCGCGCGGACCAGCGCGTCGTCGTCGCCGAGCTCGCCGACGCGCTCACCACGCGCGCGCCCGACGGACTCGACCCGCAGTTCCGCGCGCTGTACGACGCGGCGCCCGACGACCGCGCCGCCCAGCGCGTCGTGGTCGACCAGATCGCGTCCCTCACCGACGCGGCGGCCCGCGCGCTGCACACCCGGCTGACGGCGGGACTGCGGTGAAACACGGTAAGTGACCATGGAGTGACCACAAGGCGTGACGAAATGTGGCCAGTCGAGGCCACGCCCCCTTCCCCCATCACGCTCTGTGCGGGACGCTCCCTGTTGCGGCGAGGCCGAAGGGCAACGCTGTGTTCTTCCGGGGGACACCCCCGGTACCCCGGGCAAGGAGGCATCAAGTGGTCGACGCGGATCAGACGTTCGTCATTGTCGGAGGAGGGCTGGCCGGCGCCAAGGCGGCCGAGACGCTCCGCTCCGAAGGGTTCACCGGCCGGGTGATCCTCATCGGCGACGAGCGGGACCACCCCTACGAGCGCCCGCCCCTGTCCAAGGGCTACCTCCTCGGCAAGGAGGAGCGCGACAGCGTCTTCGTGCACGAACCGGGGTGGTACGCGCAAGCGGACGTCGAACTGCACCTGGGCCAGACCGTCGTCGCCGTCGACCGCGAAGCGAAGGCCGTGCGCCTCGGCGACGGCACCGTCATCCGCTACGACAAGCTGCTCCTGGTCACCGGCGCCGAGCCGCGCCGCCTCGACGTCCCCGGCACCGACCTCGCGGGCGTCCACCACCTGCGCCGCCTCGCACACGCCGACCGGCTGCGGCACGTCCTCGCCGCCCTCGGCAGGGACAACGGCCACCTGGTGATCGCGGGCGCCGGCTGGATCGGCCTGGAGATCGCGGCGGCCGCCCGGGAGTACGGCGCGGAGGTCACCGTCGTCGAGCCCCAGCCGACGCCGCTGCACGCCGTCCTCGGCCCCGAGATCGGGCAGATGTTCGCCGACCTGCACGCCGAGCACGGCGTCCGCTTCCACTTCGGGGCCCGCCTCACCGAGATCGTCGGCCAGGACGGCATGGTCCTCGCCGCCCGCACCGACGACGGCGAGGAGCACCCGGCGCACGACGTGCTCGCCGCGATCGGCGCGGCCCCGCGCACGGCCCTCGCCGAGGCCGCAGGACTCGACCTGGTCGACCGCGCCGCGGGCGGCGGCATCGCCGTCGACGCGTCGCTGCGCACCTCCGACCCCGACATCCACGCCGCGGGCGACGTGGCCGCCGTCCGCCACGCGCTCTTCGACACGAGTCTGCGCGTGGAGCACTGGGCCAACGCCCTGAACGGCGGCCCCGCCGCGGCCCGCGCCATGCTCGGCCAGGACGTCACGTACGACCGCGTGCCCTACTTCTTCTCCGACCAGTACGACGTGGGCCTGGAGTACTCGGGCTGGGCGCCCCCGGGGACGTACGACCAAGTGGTGGTCCGCGGCGACACCGGCAAGCGCGAGTTCGTCGCCTTCTGGCTGCGCGAGGGGCGGGTCCTCGCGGGGATGAACGTGAATGTGTGGGACGTCACGGAGACCGTGCAGCAGCTCATCCGGCGGGGCGTCCGCCCGGACCCCGACGCACTCGCGGACCCGTCGACCCCCCTGGCGTCGCTCCTGACGTGACCGGCCGGGCGGGAGTGTCACAGGCGCGCCGTAGTATTCGTACGTGGCAGGCAGGATCAATGACGAGGACGTGAAGGCGGTTCGGGACGCGGTCCCGATCGACGCCGTGGTCTCCGACTACCTCCAGCTGCGCAACGCGGGGGGTGGAAACCTCAAGGGCCTGTGCCCCTTCCACGACGAGAAGTCACCGTCCTTCCAGGTCAGCCCGAGCAAGGGTCTCTTCCACTGCTTCGGCTGCCAGGAAGGCGGCGACACGATCGCCTTCGTGATGAAGATCGACCACCTCACGTTCTCCGAGACGGTCGAGCGCCTCGCCGCCCAGGCAGGCATCACGCTGCGTTACGAAGAGGGTGGGTACAACCCCTCGCACCAGCGCGGCGAGCGCATCCGCCTCGTCGAGGCCCACAAAATCGCCGCCCAGTTCTACGTGGACCAGCTGGAGAGCGCCGAGGCCGAGATCGGCCGCAAGTTCCTCGCCGAGCGCGGCTTCGACCAGGCCGCGGCCGCGCACTTCGGCGTGGGCTACAGCCCGGCCGGCTGGGACCACCTCACCCGCTATCTCCGCGGCAAGGGCTTCAGCGACAAGGAGCTGACCCTCTCCGGCCTCTCCCAGGAGGGCCGCCGCGGCCCCATCGACCGCTTCCGCGGCCGCCTCATGTGGCCGATCCGCGACATCGGCGGCGAAGTGGTCGGCTTCGGCGCCCGCAAGCTCCGCGACGACGACAACGGCCCGAAGTACCTGAACACGCCCGAGACGCCGATCTACAAGAAGTCCCAGGTCCTGTACGGAATCGATCTCGCCAAAAAGGAGATCGCCAAGTCCAGCCGCGCCGTCGTCGTCGAGGGCTACACGGACGTGATGGCCTGCCACCTCGCGGGCATCACCACCGCCATCGCGACCTGCGGCACGGCCTTCGGCGGCGACCACATCAAGATCCTCCGCCGCCTCCTGATGGACAACGGCTCGGCCCGGGTGATCTTCACCTTCGACGGCGACGCGGCCGGCCAGAAGGCGGCCCTGCGCGCCTTCGAGGACGACCAGAAGTTCGCCGCCGAGACGTACATCGCGATCGCCCCCGACGGCATGGACCCCTGCGACCTGCGCCTCGCCAAGGGCGACGGAGCCGTTGCCGACCTGGTCGAACCGCGTACGCCGCTCTTCGAGTTCGCCCTCCGCCAGATCGTCTCGCGCTACGACCTGGAGACCCCCGCGGGCCGCGCCGCCGCCCTGGACGAGGCCGCCCCCGTGGTGGCCCGCATCAAGAACAGCGGCGCGCAGCACGAGGTCGCCGTGCAGCTCGCCGGCATGCTCGGCATCCTCGACACGCAGTTCGTCGTCAAGCGCGTCGCACAGCTGGCCCGCTGGGCCCGCGACCGCGGCGGCAGGGGCCCGGCCCCGGCCCCGCAGCGCTCCTCCCCGGCGTACGAGTCCGCGCCCCAGGGCTTCAGCGGCCCCGCGCTCAACCTGCGCAGCCCCGCCCACCGCACCGAGCGCGAGCTGCTCAAACTGGCCCTGCAGTACCCGCAGTTGGTCTCCCCGGCCTTCGACGCGTACGGCCTGGACGAGTTCACCGCCCCGCCCTACGCCGCGGTGCGCCGCGCCATCGAGGAGGCGGGCGGCGCCGAGCAGGGCGCGCAGGACCCGCAGGAGTACCTCGTCCGCGTCCGGGACGCGGCGCCCGACGACGCGGTCCGCTCCATGGTCACCGAGCTCGCCGTCGAGGCGATCCTGCGCAAGACCGTCGACGAGATGTACGCGGGCATGCAGCTGGTCCAGGTCAGGCTGCGCGCCGTCGACCGCCGCATCCGGGACGTCCAGGGCAGCCTCGCCCGGCTCGGCGCGGGCGGCGACCCGCAGCATCTGGCGGCGGTCCAGAGCGAGTTGTGGGTCCTCCAGCAGTACGGCCAGGCGCTGCGCGAGCGGGGCGCCGAAGCGCTGTGAGGTAAGCCGCGCGCGCTCCGGGACGAGCCCCCGGGCGCTCCGGGGCGCCCCCGGTGGCCGTCGGGGGGTTCACCTCGGCGGCTGAGGGTTACCCGGCCGGTAACCACGCGGTTACGGACCGGACTCAAAAAGTCACCGCACGCCCCTCGTGGCGGCCGTGTGTCGTGCCCCACACTGGGTTCCGGTGCCTGAGTCCTCGGAGCGCGGCCGACCCGCAGACAGCGGGTCCGACACCCCCGCGGTTCCACACATCGTGTCCGGGACGGACAGCGGCGAGGCCGTCGTCCCTCTCCCGTTGCCGCACGCCTCAGCAGCGATCACCCTGGAGGTCGCCCCCGTGCAGACCCAGACCCTCACCCAAGCCGACACCGCCGCGCACGCGGATGCGGATACGAACGTCCTGGAGTCGGTCCCGCCGCAGAGCCGAGCCACCCGGCACCCGGAGGTGCAGGGCGAACCCGAAGCGGCGGAGCCCCAGGCGGTACAGGAAGCCCCGGAGGTCCCCGAGGCCCTGGAGCCCGAGACCCTCGACCTCCCCGCCCCCCGCAGCCGCGCCGACACCGGCGGCCCCTCGTCCGACCTGTTCCGCCAGTACCTGCGCGAGATCGGGCGGATACCCCTGCTCACCGCGGCCGAGGAGGTGGATCTTGCCCGCGCCGTGGAGGCCGGCCTCTTCGCCGAGGAGAAGCTGAGCAACACCCCCGACCTGGACTCCCAACTCGCCCTGGACCTCGACAAGCTGGTGGTCGTGGGCCGGATGGCGAAGCGCCGCCTCATCGAGGCCAACCTCCGCCTGGTCGTCTCCGTGGCCAAGAGGTACGTGGGCCGCGGCCTCACCATGCTCGACCTCGTCCAGGAGGGGAACCTCGGCCTGATCAGGGCGGTCGAGAAGTTCGACTACGCCCGGGGCTACAAGTTCTCGACATACGCGACCTGGTGGATCCGCCAGGCCATGTCCCGCGCCCTCGCGGACCAGGCCCGCACGATCCGCGTGCCCGTGCATGTCGTGGAGCTCATCAACCGTGTCGTGCGCGTCCAGCGCCGCATGCTCCAGGAGCGGGGGTACGAGCCCACGCCCGAAGAGGTCGCCGCCCACCTGGACCTGCCGCACGAGCGCGTCAGCGAGGTCCTGCGCCTGGCGCAGGAGCCCGTTTCGCTGCACGCCCCCGTCGGCGAGGAGGACGACGTCGCGCTCGGTGACCTCATCGAGGACGGCGACGCCACGAGCCCCGTGGAGTCGGCGGCGTTCCTGCTGCTGCGTGAGCACCTGGAGGCGGTCCTGTCCACGCTCGGTGAGCGGGAGCGCAAGGTGGTCCAGCTGCGCTACGGCCTCGCGGACGGCAGGCCCCGCACCCTGGAGGAGATCGGCCGCATCTTCGGCGTGACCCGTGAGCGCATCCGCCAGATCGAGTCCAAGACCCTCAACAAGCTCCGCGACCACGCGTTCGCGGACCAGTTGAGGGGCTACCTCGACTGAGGCAGCCCCTCGGGGGAGTCAGGGCACGCCCTAGTCCACCTCGGCCACGGCCTGCGCGAACTGAGCCGCATAGAGACGGGCATAGGCGCCGTCCGCCGCCAACAGGGCATCATGCGTGCCCTGTTCGACGATGGCTCCGTTCTCCATGACCAGGATCGTGTCGGCGTCACGGATCGTGGACAGCCGGTGCGCGATGACGAAGGACGTCCGCCCGTGCGCGAGACGGGCCATCGCCTTCTGGATGAGTACCTCCGTCCTCGTGTCGACGGAGCTCGTCGCCTCGTCGAGCACCAGGATCACCGGGTCGGAGAGGAACGCCCGCGCGATGGTGATGAGTTGCTTCTCGCCGGCGCTCACGCCCGTGCCGTCGTCGTCGATGACCGTGTCGTACCCGTCGGGGAGCGTGCGCACGAAACGGTCCGCGTGGGCGGCGCGCGCCGCCTCCTCGACCTCCTCGCGCGTGACGTCCTTCGTCGCGCCGTACGCGATGTTCTCCGCGATGGTGCCGCCGAACAGCCAGGTGTCCTGGAGCACCATGCCGATCCCGGACCGCAGTTCGTCCCGCGACATCCTCGCCACGTCGACGCCGTCGAGGGTGATGCGCCCGCCCGTCACTTCGTAGAACCGCATCAGCAGGTTGACCAGCGTCGTCTTGCCCGCGCCCGTCGGTCCGACGATGGCGACCGTGTGCCCCGGCTCGACGACCAGGGAGAGGTCCTCGATGAGCGGCTTGTCCGCGTCGTAGCGGAAGGACACGTGGTCCATCTCGACGCGCCCGCGCAGCTTCGCGGGCCGCTCGCCGGGCACCGGGTCGGCCTCCTGCTCCGCCGCGTCGAGGATGTCGAAGACCCGCTCGGCGGACGCCACACCCGACTGCACCAGGTTCGCCATCGAGGCGACCTGCGTGAGCGGCATCGAGAACTGCCGCGAGTACTGGATGAAGGCCTGCACGTCACCGATCGACAGCGACCCGGAGGCCACCCGGAGACCGCCCACCACGGCGACAAGGACGTAATTCAGGTTGGAGATGAAGAACATCAGCGGCTGCATGACGCCACTGTTGAACTGCGCCTTGAACCCGGCCTCGTACAGCTGCTCGTTCTGCTCGGCGAACGCCTTCGCCGACTCCTCCTGCCGCCCGAAGACCTTCACCAGGGTGTGCCCGGTGTACATCTCCTCGACGTGCGCGTTGAGCTTGCCGGTGGTCTTCCACTGCTGCACGAACTGGGGCTGCGACCGCTTGCCGACCTTCGTCGCCACGTAGAACGACAGCGGCACCGTGACGAGCGCCACCAGCGCGAGCAGCGGCGACACCCAGAACATCATCACCAGGACGCCGATGATGGTCAGCAGTGAGTTGATGAGCTGGCCCATCGTCTGCTGCAGCGTCTGGTTGATGTTGTCGAGGTCGTTCGTGGCGCGGCTGAGCACCTCGCCGCGCTGCCGCTTGTCGAAGTACGCCAGCGGGAGCCGCGACAGCTTCGCCTGTACGTCGCCGCGCAGCCGGAAGACGGTCCGGTTGATGGCGCGGTTCGAGAGCCGTGTCGCCACGGCCATCAGCAGGCCCGCCACCAGGAACGTGCCGAGGGCGAGCAGCAGGACCTCGCCCACCGCGCCGAAGTCGATGCCCTCGCCGGGGGTGAAGTCGACGCCGGAGAGCATGTCGGCCGTGCCGCCCTCGCCCCTGGCGCGCAGGCCGTCGAGGGCCTGTTCCTTCGTCGTTCCCTCGGGCATGTCGCGGCCGACGATGCCCGCGAAGAGCAGGTCGGTCGCGCGGCCGAGGATCTTCGGGCCGAGCACGGAGAGCGCGACGCTCAGGACGCCGGCCACGAGCATCCCGTACATCGTGGCGCGCTCGGACCTGAACTGCGCGAGCAGCCGCTTGCCCGAGCCCTTGAAGTCCATGGACCGGGAGTCGGGACCCATCATCGGTCCACCGATGCCAGGGGGCATTACGCGGCCTCCGCTTCCGTCAGCTGGGAGAGCACGATCTCCCGATAGGTCTCATTGGTCTCCATCAGCTCGTGATGGCGGCCCGTGCCCACGACCCGGCCCTCGTCGAGGACCACGATGCGGTCGGCGTCGCGGATGGTCGACACGCGCTGGGCGACGATGACGACGGTCGCCCCGGCGGTCTCCCGGCCGAGCGCGGACCGCAGCGCCGCATCGGTGGCGTAGTCGAGCGCGGAGAACGAGTCGTCGAAGAGGTAGATCTCCGGGCGCTGCACGAGGGTCCGCGCGATGGACAGGCGCTGGCGCTGGCCACCGGAGACGTTGGTGCCGCCCTGGGCGATCGGCGCGTCGAGCCCTTCCTCCAGGCCCTCGACGAACTCCTTGGCCTGGGCGACCTCCAGGGCGTGCCAGAGCTCCTCGTCGGTGGCGTCCGGATTGCCGTACCGCAGATTGCTCGCGACCGTCCCCGCGAACAGGTACGGCTTCTGCGGGACGAGGCTCACGGTCTTCGCGAGCAGTACGGGATCGATGGTGCCGACGTCCACGCCGCCGACCAGGACCTCGCCCTCCGTCGCGTCGATGAGCCGCGGCACGAGGCTGAGCAGCGTCGACTTGCCGCTGCCGGTCGACCCGATGACGGCGGTCGTCTCACCGGGGCGGGCCACCAGGTGGATCGACTTGAGGACGGGCTCCTCCGCACCGGGGTAGCGGAAGCCGGCGTCCCGGATCTCCAGGTGGCCGTGGCTGCGCAGCTCGCGCACCGGGGCGGCCGGCGGCACCACACTGCTGTCGGTGTCCAGGACCTCCTCGATGCGCTCGGCGCAGACCTCCGCGCGCGGCACCATCATGAACATGAAGGTGGCCATCATCACGGACATCACGATCTGCATCAGATACGTGAGGAACGCGGTGAGCGCGCCGATCTGCATGCCGCCGCTGTCGATGCGGTGCGCGCCGAACCACACCACCGCGATCGAGGAGACGTTCACGACGGTCATGACGATCGGGAACATCAGCGCGAGCAGCCTGCCGGTGCCGAGCGAGACGTCCGTCAGATCGGCATTGGCCTTCCGGAAGCGCTCCTTCTCGTACGCGTCCCTGACGAAGGCGCGGATGACGCGGTTGCCGGTGATCTGCTCGCGGAGGACCCGGTTCACGGTGTCGAGCCGCTCCTGCATGGTGCGGAACAGGGGCCGGAGCCGCCGCACGATCAGGCTGACGCTGATGCCGAGGACGGGCACGACGGCGACCAGGACGCCGGAGAGCGGCACGTCGAGGCCGAGCGCCATCACGATGCCGCCGACGCACATGATGGGCGCCGACACCATCAGCGTGAACGACATCAGGACCAGCATCTGCACCTGCTGGACGTCGTTGGTGGTCCGCGTGATCAGCGTCGGGGCGCCGAACTGGCCCACTTCGCGCGCGGAGAAGGACTGCACCCGGTCGAAGACGGCGGCCCGCACGTCACGGCCGAGGGCGGCGGCGGTCCGCGCGCCGTAGAAGACCGCGCCGACGTTGCAGACCATCTGCACCACGGTGACGCCGATCATGATGCCGCCGAAGGCGAGGATGTAGCCCGTGTCTCCCTTGACGACACCGTTGTCGATGATGTCGGCGTTCAGGCTGGGCAGGTAGAGAGCGGCGCAGGTCTGCAGGAACTGCAGGAGCACCAGCAGGGCGATGGGTTTCTGGTACGGACGCAGGTACGTCCGCAGGAGTCGTATGAGCACGCTCGGTCTCTCGCAGAGTCGGGTGTCGGCAAGTTGGGCGAGGTCGCTCCCCATACTCCGGCACCCGACCCAGGGCCGTGCAACCGATTGACCCATGACCGGGTCAAATTTCATTCCCGGTCAAGAACTGGGCTCACTCAAGAATCACTGGGCAGATCACTGGGCAAATCGCTGGGCGAATCAGGAGACGCATCAGTAGCCGAAGGCGCCGGGATGCGTCTGCTCCCGTACCGTCGCGTGCTGCTGCCGCACCGCCTGCCCCACCGCGAGCTCCTCGCCGGGCTCGAACACCTGCGCCGCGGCCCCCTGCCAGTGCGGCAGTTGACCGGTCAGCGCCCACGCGGCCTGCCGCGCCGCGCCGATCGCGGCATAGTCCGCGGGCTGCGGCACCACGACCTGCGTACCGAACAGCATCGGCGCCGCGGCCTGCACGGCGGGCAGCTCGGCGGCGGCGCCCAGCAGGAACACCCGCCGGACCTCGACCCCCCGGGCCCGCAGCACGTCGAGCGCGTCCCCGAGCCCGCACAGCATGCCCTCGAA
Source organism: Streptomyces sp. NPDC050732 (assembly GCF_040654255.1). Taxonomy (NCBI): domain Bacteria; kingdom Bacillati; phylum Actinomycetota; class Actinomycetes; order Kitasatosporales; family Streptomycetaceae; genus Streptomyces; species Streptomyces sp. NPDC050732. The sequence goes on along the minus strand of NZ_JBFAHP010000031.1, from coordinate 68,609 downwards.
GGCCGCCCGCGCCAGGTGCTCCGGCTTCATCGACTCGCGCCGGAGGCCGGTCAGCGTCCCCGCCGCGTGCGGCAGGTTCGGCGTCTTCTCGCCCTCCAGATACGGCAGGAGCACCAGGCCGTGCGCGCCCGGCGTCGACTTCATGGCGAGCGCGGAGAGCTCCTCCAGGTCGGCGAGGCCGAGCATCTCCGCGGTGCCCCGCAGCACCCGCACGGCGTTCGACGTGTGGACGACCGGCAGATGCATCCCGGTGGCGTCCGCGAGCGAGGTGATGATGCCGCGGGCGTCCGTCAGGGCCTCGTGGTGCACGGCCATCACCGACCCGGAGGCGCCGAGCGACACCACGGCGTCGCCCTGCCGCACCCCGAGCCCGAAGGCCGCCGCCATCGTCTCGCCGGTGCCCGCGGAGATCAGCAGCCCCTCGGGCGTCGTCCCCGCGGCCTCGGCGGGCCCGATCACCTCGGGCAGCATCGCCTGGTGCCCCAGGGCCAGTTCGACGAGGTCCGGGCGGTAGGAGCCGGTCGCCGCCGACCAGTAGCCGGTGCCCGACGCGCCGCCCCGGTCGGTGGTGCGCCGGGCCGGCCGGCCGAGGAGCTGCCACACCAGCCAGTCGGGCGCCTGCAACAGCCCCGCCACGTGCCGTGCCGCCTCCGGCTCGGTCTTCGCCAGCCAGCGCAGCTTCGTCACGGGGTGCGCGGACTGCGGCACGCACCCCACGGCCTGCGCCCAGGCCTCGCGGCCGCCGAGCCGGTCGATGAGGTCGACGGCGGCCACCTGCGCTCGCCGGTCGTTGCCGACGAGCGCCGGCCGCACGGTGTTGCCGTGCTGGTCGAGCGGTACGAGCGCGTTCTGCTGCGCGGACACGCCGATGGCCTGCACGCCTTCGAGGAGCCCGCCGCCCGCGGCTTCGCCGAGGGAGAGCAGCCAGGCCTGTGGATCGACATCGGAGGGCCTGCCGCTCTCGGCGCTCTCCAGCGGATGAGGGGCGTACCCCTGCTTGAGTACGGCGCCCGTGTCCGTGTCACAGACCACGATGCGCGTGAAATCGGGCGAACTGTCCAACCCTGCGACTATCCCCATGCCTGGAATTCTGCCGCACCGCGGGACGTGTCCCGTACCTCTGTTCGCTCACCGTGATCCGTGACCCGTGACCTGGATCCGTGGACTACGTGTTGCTGGTGCCCCAGTCGTCCTCGGTGCCGCCGCCCGGTCCGCGCTCGCGCAGGGACCGGACCCGGTCGGCGACCGACTCGGGCATCTTGTCCCCGACCTTCTCGGAGACCGTGTGGAAGGCCTTGCCCGCGACCTCGCGCCCCTGCTGGGTCGCGGACTCCACGGTGTTGCGCACCGCCGGGTTCTGCGAGATCTCGCGGGCGGACTTCCTCAACTGCTCGTAACGCTCGCGTCCGGCCCGGGTCCCGAGCACGTACCCGAGGGCCAGTCCCGCCACGAATGTGAGCCGGTACCGCATGGCTGCCACCCTTCCCTTGCGTCGGCTTCGCACGTCTGTCACTCGTCTGTCGCTCGCTTGCTGCGCTCGCCTGCTGATCGCCCGAGGGATACCGATTGGCGGAGCACCCCCCTGCTTGCGCTAATGTATGTGTCGCAGCGAGCGCGCGCCGCCCGGAGAGTTCCCAGCTAGGTGCGTTCGATGCAACGAGACGATCCCCTGTAGCTCAATTGGCAGAGCAGCCGGCTGTTAACCGGCAGGTTACTGGTTCGAGTCCAGTCGGGGGAGCTCGGTCTCCTGTAGCTCAATTGGCAGAGCAGCCGGCTGTTAACCGGCAGGTTACTGGTTCGAGTCCAGTCGGGAGAGCTGTGCGGAAGGACCCCCGAGATGTCTCTCGGGGGTCCTTCTTCGTACGGGTTCCGTGCCCGGTGGAACCGCGCGGGCAGCCCTGCGGTCCTCATGGTCGAGCGATGCCGACCATCCGAAGCAGGAGATCGTATGAGCGGCTATGCTGCGGCAGACGGCGCGCACAAATGTGCGCGACGCGCCGTTAGGGGCGGTAGCTCAGCCGGTTAGAGCAGCGGACTCATAATCCGTCGGCCGTGGGTTCGAGTCCCACCCGCCCCACCTCAGCGGGTTCGTGCAGAATCGTTCTGACCTGCGCGTACGTGCCCGGTTGGCCCGTCACGGAAACCGTGACGGGCCATCTTTCACCCGTTTACCAAGATCAAGAGGACACACAGGGGACACGAGGCGGATTCAGGGGACAGAGGGCCCCTCAGGCCGCCTTCTGGCTTCCCCTGGAGGCCCGGCGTGCGGTCCGCCCTGCTGCGGGAGGCAGCCCCGTCGGCAGAGCCCAGACGCCCACGTCGGGAGACTCGGATCGGGCGATCGTGAAGCGTGTGAGTGAGAAGTTCGCCCGCTGCTCTTCCGAATACCGCTCGTTGAAGTTCTCGACCCGGACCAGTTCCAGTTCATTGGCTGCGCAATGGTCGCGTATCCACTTCACGGCCGCGTTGGCGGCGGTGTCCTGGCCTCGGCCGGCGAGGGTGATCATGCCGAGCAGATCGGCGCCGGGTTGGATCTGTGCTCCAACGGCCCAGGTGTCGCCTGTCTGTCGTGCGCCGTGGGTGAAGAAGACAGCGACGTCGCCTTGCCACGCTGCTTCGGGGATCGAGAGCGGGGTGCGGACCTGGAAGGGGACGTCTCGGGGGACAACGGCCATGACCGACTCGGCCTCGGCTCGCATCATCTCGGGGAGCACGCTGGTGTAGGTGTCGGAGGTGATCTGGCGCGAGGAGTGGCCCAGCTTCTCCTGCACCACCTTGATGTCGTTCTTGGCGAGCAGGGAGAGGGTGGCGGCGAGGTGACGAAGATCGTGGAGGCGGACCGGCGGTAGGCCGGACAGCTCCACGAGGCGGGTGAAGCGGCGGGAGATCCAGTCAGGATGCAGCGCCTCGCCGTTCTCGTGCGTCCACACACGGCCGCTCTCGACGTAGTCGTCGCCCCACTCCTGGCGCTTCTGCTCCTGCTTCGTGCGGAAGCTGACAAGGTTGTCGCCTGACTCAAGGCTCAGCGAGAGGGTGCGGACGCTGTCGGCCTTCGGCGCTTCGCCGTACAGCTTGTAGGCGACCTCGACGATCTGCTGGGAGATCCGCAGCCAGAGGGCATCGGTGCTGACCTCCGTCCAGGGCAGCGCGGCCATCTCCCCGCGGCGGGGGCCCAGGAAGATGAAGCTGTGCCACAGCTCGTACAGCCAGTCGGCCTTGGCGAAATCGAGGAATTGGCCGGTGAGCTCCGGTGTCCAGACCATGACGGGGCCGGGCTTCTCGCCAGTGCGCTTCCAGTGCTCGACACGCTCAGGCGTCCAGACGAGCGGCTTGGGCCGGGTGACGGGCGGCAGCTCCACGAGCTGCGCCCAGTTCCTGGCGAACGCCTGCTCACGCTTGATCCCCCAGGAGAGAGCCGAGCTGAGGGTGTCGTTGATGCGGTGCATGGTGGCGGCGGAGGTGACCTTCCGCAGCCCTTTCTTGCCCTCGCGGAGCGCAGCGTTGGCGTCGAGGAAGGCGCGGCGGGTGGCGCGGCGCTCCTCCTTCTTGGCGTAGCCCGCAGTCCTCACCCAGGCTTGGTGGGCGTCGTCACGATCCTGCTGGAGCTGATCGACGCGCAGGCGGTGGAGGATTCGCTCGGCGTTCTCCTTCTCGATCGCGTCGTACATCTTGTCGAGGTGGCGGACCTTGAGGTCACGTCGCTTGATGTGGCCGAGGTGAGGCAGGAGGTAGAGGTTGATGTGCTCCTCGTAGCCGTGGCGGGTGGTCCGGGCGAGGGACTTCTTCGCCTTGATCCACCGGAGGAAGAAGTCACCGCACGTCTCATCGGACAGCACATCGGTGCCAGCCGTGGCGGCGTCGTACAGCTCCTTCGCCTTCTTCTTGGCGTCGATCTTGGTGGCGAATCCGCCTCGTCGGACGCGCCGACGCTTCCCGCCCTCCCCGGCTTCGAGCTCGAAGTAGAAGTACCAGGTGCCATGTCCTTTCTGTGAGAGTTTTGGGCAGTTCGCGTCAAGCATTCGCATCTTCGGCTCGCCGTTGGCGAGGAGTATGGGAGCTCCGTCGTCGTCAACTGCGGGCTCCTTGCAAGCGCAGCGCCGGTAGTAGCTCGGCTCGAACACGAACATCCCCTTCGTGGCTTTCGGTTGTGGATCTTCTGTGTCGGTCCTTGTCGAACCGATGCCCTATCTTGCCCCAACACTCCAGTGTTGGCGTATCCTGGACAGCATGTTGGCGCGGGGGAGAACGCGACAGCGGATGACAGACAAGAACGCCTCGACAGCCGCAGGCGCCAGAGGCGCCGCCATGACTCTGGAAGAGCTGCTGGCACTGCCGCCGACGGTGAACGTCACGACAGCGGCACGCGCCCTGGGGATTGGAACCCATAAGGCTTACAACTTGATCAAGGAAGGGTCTTTTCCCGTGCAGCCGCTTACCTTGGGCAGCACAGTGAAGATCCCTACAGCTGCGCTATGGAAGGTCCTCGGCGTAACCTCGCCTGCGCAGTGATCAGTCGTGGCCGGTGGTGATCAGTCCGCCAAGGTCACGGTCCCGCGGGGGGACTCGGCCTAGGCTCGGGTGGCCACGGGGCACGAGAGAAGAACGGACGACCGCATGCCACGGCTATACGGGTTCGACGATCAGTCGCGCCAGCGACTGCGTGACGACGAAGTGGACCCTCTGCGTCAGATGGTGAGCCGCGCGCTGATCGGCAAAAAGTCGAACGCCGAGATCGCCGTGTGGGCAAATGGCGAGGGCTACCGGGGCACCATGGGCGGTGAGTGGAAGGACGCGTCGGTCGGGCGCCTCTTCCGGAACCCGGCTATCGCAGGCCTGCGATACGACGAGGATGGCCAACTCGTGGACGCCGGCCACCCGGCCCCCATCACCCGCGAAGAGTTTGAGGCTCTTCTGGAACGGGAGCAGAGCAGGAAGACGGCGGCACCGGAGGCGCCCCACGAGTATCTACTCGTCGACGAGGGCAGCCACTGCGGCAAATGCGGGCACGCTCTGCAGGGGGCCCGTACGAACGCGGGCACTCCGGGGTATCGGTGCCGACCGAAGGACAGGCAGGGGCGCGGTGGGTGCGGAGAAGTCCGCATTGATGCCGAGCTTCTGGAGACGCACGTGGGCGAATACGTTGTCGCGGAACTCCTCAAGCCCGGCATCCGCGACCAGATCCTCGCGGCGCAAGAGGCCGTCAAGCAGCAGATCAAGGAGATGCGGGCCGACATCGAGGATCTCGTCGAACGCCGCACAGAGGTGGGGGCCCTGTACGGCAAGCGAGAGATCAGCAAAGAGGCGTTCATTGCCGCTGAACGTGAGCTCACGGCCAGCCTCAAGGACGGCCGGTCTAGGCTGCGCTACGCCGAGCAGCTGGCGAACTTCAAGCTGGGCGGCGCCAAGGAACTCGTCCGGTGGTGGAACAGCGCGCCGCACACGTCGAAGTCGGCCATCACGAGACTGCTGCTGGACAAGATCGAGGTGTTCCCGGCCAGCGCCCGCGGCGTCCGCGCCATTGAGCCAGGGCGAGTGGTTTTGCACTGGCGGCAGTTGCCTCCGCGCCTGTCAAGCGTCAGATGAGGCGAGCGTCTTCTTGGTCGCGAGCCGCTTGCCGACCATCGCCATCGTCAGGCCGGTGATCAAAGCGATTACGGCCAGGCCCGCCAGGAGCGGGGAGACGATCTCCTCGTAGCGCAGGGGCCAGGGGTGGCCGAGGTAGTGGGTGACAAGGTAGGAGCCCTTGCTCGCGGCGTAGGCGACTCCGAGGAGGGCGGCCGTCGCTGAGACAGCCAGTCCTCGGGCCGTCCAGCTGTGGCGGCCCCGGCGTGCGGACACCGCCATGCCGAAGCAGAGGAACGCGATCTCGCCGCAGGTCACGGCGACGTAGCACAGGTAGACCATCAGGTAGACGGTGACGCCGGGGATCCGCGCGTACTCCGTCGTGAACTCCACGTGGTCGGCCGTGGTTCCGATGAACAGAGGAAGCATGGCGGCCAGTACGCAGATGCCGAAGGCGACTCGGGCGTACAGGCTGGCTTTGAGGACGTGCCGGTTGTACGACCAGTCCACGAGCATCAGCTGAAGGCTTCCGCACCACAGGACGGCGCAGATGTGGGCGCCCAGCTTGGCCGCATTGTGGAGGCCGGTCAGGGACTCGATGCCGCTTTCGATGGCGGGCACTGCGAAGAGGACACCCACTCCGCAGACTCCGAAGGCCGCGGTGCGGGCGAAGCGGGCGATGCCGTATTCGCTGCGGTTGCGCTGGCGCCAGGCCTCTCGGCCTGAGAGCACAGTGCCTGCTATGCAGACCAATGCACACAGGCCGAAGACGATGCCGTCCATTCGTTCAGGTTCCTTCCAGATCAGAGGCAGCCCGTTCTGCCGCTTCCTCGAAGCTGAGACGCCTTCGCCGCCCGGGCCGCGGTGGTTCTGCAGCGGGCGGTAGTGACTCGGGAACCTCGGGGACGCTGAGGTCGTTGCGGCCGTGGCGCAGTCTGATCTCACGTGCGGCCTGCAAGAGTTCGGCGGCCCCTGCCTCGTCCAAGTCGTGGATGAGTCGCAGTGCTTCGCGGGCGTCTCGTTGGCTCTCGTAGACCGTCAGTGAAGTCAAATCGTCGTATCCCGGCAAAAGATACGCCACGGGGCATTCGAAAGCGCGTCCGAGTCCTACGAGTTGAGTGATCGTCGAGTTGTCCTTGACGCCGTTGATCAGGTCGTTCACGACCTGATGTGTCATCGCCGGCTTGCCCCCGGGCGTTGCTGCCGTTGCGGCGGCAAGTGCACGTGTGCTGGGAGTTTTCCCGTCTGCACGGAGCTTCCGCCGAAGCAGGATGGCGAGCTTGCCGGCGAGCGGGACGTTTCCGAGCGGCATGGCCGGGGCTACTCCTTCTTCGGGTAAGGCCGACACGTGGCTCGAATTGGCGGCGCGAAGTGGATGCTGAGGCGCTGGCGGGGCTTTGGGGCTGACGGTCAGAGACAGTCTAATGTCTAGGTCGGTTGACAATGAATGGCGCACCGCCGCAAGATCTGTAACGGCAGTAGTACGCTGCGCAAGCACTCGGTCCGCCGCCCCTATCCCGCTCTTTGCTGCGCGATTGTGAACGGTCCTCCCATGGTCTGAGGTGTGCCGCGAACTTACTTGCGTGGGGATCTAAGTGGTCCGCCGCCCCCGTCGGCGGGGTTGAGCGCAGCAAGACATGGAGGCGTCGGGGTGGATGTCGATTTGGGGCGCGTGCTGGCTCGCCTGGAGGAGTCCGGAGATGCGCCGAACGTTCAGCTGGGGGGCGAGGGGGTGTGGGGACTGCTTGGCGCGCTGGCGGTAGTTGATCCAAGGCGGGTAGACCTGAGCGTCGAGCTGCCGGATGCGGCGGGCGTGGCTGTCACGAGCTGAGAGCGAAGTGCGGTGTGGGGCGCGGGTTCGACGGGGGTGAGCTCGCGCTCAGGCGTTTTACCTGGGAAATCTTCTGGAGAATGTAGACCCTTCTCCGTTATGCATATAGAATAGAACCAGAAGGAAGGGGGAGAGAAGAAGCCCCCGCCGACCTCTTGGAGACCGAAATGCCGCACAAGTTCGCCACCCTGAAGATGCGCCAGATCCGCCGCAACCCGAACCAGCCCCGCGAGACCTTCAGCGAGGAGGCCCTGGCCGAGCTGGCCAACTCCATCAAGGAGCACGGTCTCCTCCAGCCGATCGTCGTCCGCAAGGTCGCGGAAGGCGGCTACGAACTGGTCGCCGGCGAGCGCCGCTTCCGCGCCAACGGGCTGGCGGGCAACATCACCATCGAGACGAAGATCCTCCAGACCGAGGGTGACGCCGAGATCAGCGACATGGACTCCTTCAAGAAGGCCATGGCCGAGAACCTGAACCGGGAGGACATGCTTCCGCTGGAGGAGGCGCGCGGCTTCAAGAAGGTCCTGGACGACGAGTTCGACGGCGATTCCGAGCAGGTGCCCGCCGTCGCGAAGACCTTCTCCAAGTCAGTCCAGTACGTCAACCAGCGCCTGGCTCTCCTCAACCTGCGCCCCGAGATCCAGACCGCCGTCGACCTCGGGCACATCGGCACCCAGGCCGCCGTCCAGATCGCCGCCCTCTCCCGGGATAACCAGAAGGCCGTCTTCGAGGACTGGAAGAAGGGCGACAAGAGCGACAACCAGCTCGTCCACCTCGCCTACGCCATGCGCAAGCAGGAGAAGGCGGCCCAGCAGGACTCCATGGTCGACGTCGAGGAGATGTCCCCCGAGGAGAAGGCGCAGCGCGCCCGCGCGCAGGCCAAGACCAAGAGTGACCTCGATCGGATCGAGGAGATGTGCGATCTGCTGGACAGCATCGGCAAGGCGGATCCGATGGAGCTGGCCCGTGCCTTGGAGGGACAGGTGGGCAAGCGGCTGGAGCAGATGGACCGGGTCGCCAACTTCGTCCGGAAGGCCCGCTTCCAGCTCTGCCAGGCCAAGGCGCACGCCGATGCCAGCGAGATCATGGTCAACCCCGCGGCGGCTGCGCCCGACCTGGTCGCGGAGGCCGACGCCGCCCTCGCCGGCCTGGAGCCCGCCGCCGAGCCGTCCGCCGACGTGACTGGGGAGACGGACGCGGAGGCGGAGGCGGCCTCCGCCGCCCCGCAGGCCGAGGCGACTGACGACACGGAGCAGGAGAGCACCCCGGAGACGGACGCGGAGGCGGACGCGGACGACGTCGACCCCGAGCCGGTCGCCCCCGCAGCCTGAACGGCCCACACCGGGGCGGCCCTCAGCGGGCCGCCCCCCCTTCCGTCAGGAGACCCATCGTGATGAACGACATCCGCACCATGCGCAACATCAACCGCAACCTGTTCGAAGGGGTGCCGGCCACGGCCAACGCCCTTGAGGAGTACGACTCTGACGCCGCCCAGCTCGTCCGGGAGGCCGCGCGGCATCTGGTCAAGGCCCGCCGCGACAACGACCCGCAGGCGCTGAACGAGGCCAGCAATGCGACCTTCCTCGCCGCGGCCGAACTGCTCAACCAGGCCGGTGGCTCCGTCTATGTCCGCTTCCCCATCATGGTCGCGGCGCGTCTCGTGGAACTCGAAGCGGCACTGCTCGTCGCCAGCGCCACGAACCAGGGTGGGGAGCAGAGCGGGACGGCGCCCCTGGACGGGCCCGGCTGCGGAGCCCCGCATGACGGGCGGGATCACTCTTCCCAGCAGATAGATCCCAACACTCAACGGTGATACGGTCTATCTCGTTGGTGGGAACGGCCACAGCCGAGGAACCGGCCCACCAACATGCCGTGGCATGCGGCATCCCTTCGGTGCCTGGCGGGTGGCCAACCCCCCGCGCCCTACCCGCCAGGCACCGGCTCCGCGCCGACGCAGAGCCGCCCAGACCGCGCGCCACGAACACGACCGGACCCGCTCCCGCCCACGTCGGGAGCGGGTCCCGTGCACTCCGGAGCGACATGAGCGCAGAGGACTTCAAAGGCAATCCGGAAGATCGGGAGCTGTACCTGCGTCTGCTCATCGAACGAGACGGCCCGCCGGACAGGGCCGCCGACGAGCGAGACCCGGGCCGAAGGATTCACCAGAGCCCCGACCCGAACGCGGTGCACCCAGGTGCGGCACTCGAAGCAGCCATCGCCACCAGACGACGACCCAGGAGAACGGCGGCATGACCCAGGACCCGTCATCCCAGCAGGCCCAGCACCCGGAGCCCCCCGTGCCGGGTGCCGAGTGGTGCAACGCCTGCGATGCCTGGTGCCTGCCCCCAGGCATCTGCCGCTGCAACAACCGATAGCGTCCGGCGCCGGCCGCTGTCACCGCCGCGGCGATCACCCTCCGACCAAGGAAAGTGCTCGATGAGGCACGGGTAATCGGTCGCGCGGAAGAGGGAAGGCCGTGATACCCGGAGAGGTCGAACGTCCAGGCTGCGGACGTTCGACGGCCGGTGCGGCGCCTGTTCACCCAGCCGCCCCTGCCGGTGGCGCCTGTCGGGACAGGGTCGGATCAGGATTCCTCCAGGCGCACCGTGCTGATCTCGTTCGCGCCGCGGGCGGCGGTCCGCTCTCGCACGCGCTACGAGGCAGTCGGCTTAGGCGGCCACGTGGGGCTCGGGACGGATCTCCGCCCCGAGCCCCACGCTCAGCCCCGAAGGGTCACACCGCTGCTCCGGATGCCCCCGCGATAATTCCGAAGCCCAGCGGAACGACGAGCAGCACATGCTGCACCTGGGCGTGCCCCCTGCGTCGTACCGCCGCCATGCACCCGGCGGTGGCGATGCCGAACACGGCCGCGAACAGCAGCGTGTCCGACCAGCTCACGTCGTTCCAGGTGGAGTTCACCCACTGGAGGACGGTCGAGGACCCGCCGAATACCGCAGCCCCCGTCAGGGCGTCGAGCCCCGTCAGCGCGGTCGGCTCGGGCCCCTTGCGCTTTAGGGAGCGCCAGAGCTGGACGAGGAACACGCACAGTGTCGCGCTCTGCACAACGACGGCGAGGACGAATGCCCCCATGAACACGTTCTGCATGGTGTGACTCTCCTTCCCCTGGGGCAGATCAGCCGCCGCAGCCCTTCACCATGCCGGTGATGCCTGTGACGTTGCCGAAGATGGCGATGGCCAGCTTCAGACGCTCCTCACGGTTACCGGCCTGCGCGATCAGCTTGGCGCCCTTGACGACACCGCCGTACTTGGCGGCCTTGGAGATCAGGAGGGCATTGCCCGCGACGAACGCGCCGACCGCGCCGACGCAGGCGGCGACGCGCTTGGTGGTGTCCCACCAGCCGTACAGCACCACATTCTCGGGATTGGTCGAAGCGAAGGCCTGGTTGGAGCCGTCCAGGAGCGGCAGGGCGGCCTCCTGAGCTTCAGGGTTGCCCGGGTACATGGCTTCGACGACCTGCTGCGGCGTCGGGTTCGAGGGGAGCGCGAGGAGCCGCTCCTCGAAGCCAGCCTCTTCGACGGCCGCGACCAGGTCGATGGGGTCCTGCGCGTTTTTCACCTGCTGGGTCTGCTGCGCGTGACGAGCCTGGAGGGCGTGCTGCCCTTCGGCAGCGGTCGCCATGGGCGCGGCCACGGCCACCGTCGCCGCGGTGAGGGCGACGATGCTGGAGATACGTAGGGACTTGCGGTTCACGTAGAATTCCTTTGCGGTAACGATGCGGGCACGACCGCGCACTTATGGCCTAGGAACCAGCGCACGTGCCCGCATCCCGGCGGTCAGCCCGGGACGTGAAGACCTTCCCTGGTCCAGACCTGTTTACGCAACCTTTAGATACCGTTTGTGATCCACATCGCTTTCCTATCGAAGAAGCAACCCATTTTTGATCAAGCAAATCGTCGGCGCCTGCGCGAGTCCTCCTTGCTTTCGATGGTCGCGTTTTGGCGAAGTGAGATCCGGCTCCGCTGCGCGCGGCGTGTGGCGCCGAGCATCCGGGTGGCTTGATGCTCGTGCTCTGGGTCCTCGTCGATCTGGTGGTCGCCGACGGGCCAGATGCCGAAGGGGCCACGCAGGCCGCGGCGGTGGCGCCGACGGCCAGCTCGACGCTATCCGAGCCGAACTCGGCTACTACCGGGCCGAGGCGGCCAACCCCCTGATCGTCAGCGGCGCTTCGCCGACGACAGGCGAGGCTCCCGAGGACGCCAACCGACCGACCGAACCGAGCCGACCCCACTGCTGATCGTCTAGTGTTGGCGTGCGTAGGGCGCGGGGAACGGCCTACACAAGGGACGCCCGTGACTGCGCTCGCCAACATCCCCGAACAGCTCCAGCCGCTCGCCGTCCCCATCGGCGACCTGGTCCCGTACTACCGCAACCCCCGCACCGGCGACATCCCGGCCATCGCCGAGTCGCTGACGGTCAACGGCCAGTACCGGCCCGTCGTGATCAACAAGGGCACCCACACCGGGCGGCCGAACGAAATCCTGGCGGGTAACCACACCGTCGCAGCCGCCCAGCAGCTCGGCTGGGAGCACATCGCGGCCACCTGGGTCGACGTCGATGACGACGCCGCGGCCCGCATCGTCATCGTGGACAACCGGACCAACGACCTCGCCGGTTACGACACCGTCCTGCTCGCGGAAGTCCTCTCCGAGATTCCCGACCTCACCGGCACCGGGTACGACCGCGAGAGCGTCGACCGGCTCCTGGACGACACCTCGCTCCCCGAGACGCTGGAGCTGACCTCCGACGGCGCGGGCACCGGAGCCGCAGCCACCGTCGACTACCTCCAGTGGGGCTACCTCCAGTGGGAGTCCAAGCGCGTCCGGATCACCTCCGAAGAGGTCGAAGCCCTCAATGCCATCTACACGAAGTTCGTGGACGACACCAACAGCGACCTCGGCTTCGGCTGGCACGTCCTCCAGGAAGCCCACCAGGAGAGCGACGCCGCATGAGCAAGGCGCCCACCACCACGTTCCACGAGGCGTACCCGCTCGACCAACTGCGCCCCGCCGACTACAACCCGCGCCGCCTCAGCGAGACGGCTTTCGTCCGCCTCCAGGCGTCGCTGCGCCGCCACGGAGTCGTCAAGCCGGTGATCCTCAACGCGGACGGCACGCTGGTCGCAGGCCACCAGAGAACGAAGGGCCTCAAGGCCATAGGCATGACCCACACCCCCGCGGTCATGCTCGGCACCAAGGTCCGCCTCCAGGACGAGATCCAGTTCAACCTCCTGCACAACCGGGTGGAGACCGAGGCCAGCGTCGTCTACGCCGAGCCCGGCGAGATCGGCGCCTGGTCCTGGATTCCGTGGCAGTCCATTCGCGTCGCCGAGCGCAAGAACCTCTCCTTCGTCAACGCCATCGGCCACATGACCGCCGGCCACGGCCCCTGGGGCAGCGTCGTCATCGATGACCAGGGCCGCATCGTCCTCAACGCCGAGTACGCCGTCGTCGCCTCCTTCTCGCGCTTCGACCTCCTCGCCTGGACGGTGGCCTCGTCCGACGCCGCCCAGCTCCACGCCGACCTCACCGGCGAGTACGGCGTGTACGACTGGAGCGCCATCGAGAGCAAGGCGCCCGTCTGGAACCAGCACATCGTCCAGCCCAAGCGGCTCCGCCAGTTCTCCTCCAAGGCCAAGGCGGGCAAGCTCGCCTACGGCTCCGAGACCTGGGACCAGCTGGTCACGCCCTGGCTCAAGCCCACGCACCGCGTGGTCGACTTCGGCGCCGGATACGGCGACTACGCCAAGCACCTGCGTGCCAAGGGCTTCAACATTCACGACTACGAGCCCTATCGCTGCCGGGACGGCTCATACGCCGTCGACATCAGGGCCGTCGTCGGGATGATCCGCGACATCGACAAGGACATCCGGGCCAACGGGCTGTACGACGTCGTCGTGCTGGACTCCGTCATCAACGCCACCACCTCGCTCGATTACCAGCATTGGGTGATGACCACCGTCAACGCCCTGTGCGCCGCCGACGGAGTGGTGTGCCTCGGCACACGGAGCCTCGCCCGCGAGCTGCGCGACGAGCAGGCCAAGCGGGTCACCTCACAGACCGCAACCACGAAGATGAGCTTCCTCGATGAGGACAACGTCGAGATGAACTTCGTCAAGGGGAAATGGCAGAAGCTCCGCTTTCACACCCCCGAGACGCTGGAGCCCATGCTGCGCCGCTACTTCGAGGACGTGAAGGTCACCGACCTCAGCGGGTCCAACCTCAAGGCGACATGCCGCCGTCCCATCCCCCTCCCAAAAGAGGAGTACGAAAGGGCCTTCGAGGAGGAATTTAACATGCCCTACCCGAATGGTTTCCGGCATGACAGGCATCTGGAATTGGTGGGGAATTTGATAAAATTGGTTATAGAGAGGAACTCTTCTCTCGGCAATTGAGAATTCAGTGGGGAGCTCATGTCGGAACGAATAAGGGTGGGAATCGAGTCGCGTTCTCTGTACCACATCATGTGGCTTGCAGGGGTGCGCCACGTGGCCCTCGACCAGCACTGCCTGCGGGCCTTCGGACAGCCGGACCGCCCGCGGGTTGACCCGAAGCGCCGGCACCAGCTCGTCGAACTGCCGGCGGCCAACCAGCCGCTCGCCTGGTACCTGTGTGCGCTGCCCAACCCCTGGCGATGGAGCGACAACGCCCACCTCGCCTTCGAGGTTGCACCGGGGGAGGACTGGGAAGGGCCCGCCCTCGTTCCTGGCCTCCAGGTCCGGCTGGAGAACGCTCGCCCCATCACCGGATGGGGCGAGCGCGACATCCCCGCTACCGAACCCCGGCGCAACTCCGTCCGCTTTCGGACCTGCCGCAACTACCAGTTCGCCTGGTGGCTGCGCGCGAACCGCGATGCACCGGACGCGCCACCGGAGTTCGTCCCGCCCAAGAAGTCCGGAGAAGGTGAGCAGATGTCACTGATGTGACGGCGGTGCCGATGCGGCGGAGTCCAACTCCTCGCATTGCTCCCCGCCGGTCGCCGACCCGGCCGCTTCGAGCTGCACCGGATCGGCGACCGACGGCACCGTGTTTTCCTGACCGGTCGTTGGCTCGCTGCAGTCTGAAGCGCCCTGCGTGTTGTCACCCCGAAAGGCACCAATCAGCCTGCGCCACGCTTCGACCAACGGGAGCAGCTGTCCCAGAATCCCGGTCAGGACGAAGATCGTGATCGAGACCACGCCCGACCAAGTGAGAATCCACAGAACCGCAGACGAGTCCACAGTTCGATCCCTTCTACTCAGGGCCGAACTGGACGCGGGCACGCCTACTCAGCTCGGCCACGGATTGTGGCTGAACTGAGTTCCGTACCAGCGATGGAAACTCAGGATCTTCTCTTCTGGTTGGTTTCGAGCGTGTGATGGAGCGGTGCCAACCGTGCACCGTGGCGGGCCGAGCAGGTCGCTGGATCCGCTCGCCTTGTCAGTGCACCTAGGTTAGTAACGGTCGCCAGTATCACGGGCGGGCCATTCCCAGAACTCCACTCGATAGGATACCGATCCTTGGTGGCGCCGCCCGGAGAATGTAAGAAGTCGCAGCGAGGACCTTCTCGTCGAACGGTGCTTGATGGGTGGGTGCAGGGCTAGAACTGTCGAGGCCCTGCTGTGGGCCGCCGACCTGTCGGCGGCCCACAGCAGTCACACCTCGTCTTCTGATCCTGAACGCTCCGTCTCACGGAAGGCGTCCCGGGCCCGGCGCCAGGACTGAGCCAGGTCCGGGATCTGGTCGAGGAGGCCCTTGGTCACGTACAACGCGACCGCGACGACGCCCGTAGCGCCGAGGAGCCAGATGATGGCGGAGTCCACCGGTTCGAATCCTTTTGTGAAGGGCGATCGACCGGGGGGCCAGTGGGCAGACCCCAGCCAACCGCCACGCGAAAATGCGTACGGTTGACTGGGTTCTGCCGACGTCAGAACTCAGAAGCGGAGCGGTGCTAGCGCCTGCTGAGACGGGCCCTCTTTCTTACATGAGCTCCGTGGGAACGGCCTGGGGCAACCCCATGACACGCCCAGATCGTCGGTACCTGGACCCCGTAGAGGATGAAAAGCTTGGCGGCACCCTAGCAACTCTTGGCCAGGGCAGGCTACTTAGTCGACCAAGCTGTGGTTTCTCCGGCGTGTACAACGAGTGCGATCATGGAGGCGGGCGCGGGGGCGCACCCGAGCCGTGAAGGACCCCCAACGTGGGACGCCCCGACAAGGCCGCGCGTGCGGCCATTGCGCGCCGCCGCTCGGACGCCATCGATCTCCGCCTCGCCGGCGTGGACTGGCTCACGATCGCCCGCAAACTCGCCGCCGACCCGACCGCCAACTCCGACGGCATCGCCTACCCCCAGGGCTACGGCATCGAGCGGTACCGCAAGAACCAAGACCCGCCCACCGACGAGGCGTTGATCCACGCCGCCTGCCGCGACGTGCGTACCGCACTCGCCGACCGCCGCGCCGAGCTGAACGACGACGTTGACGAGCTGCGCGCACTGGAGGCCGACCGGCTCGACCGGCTGTTCTTCGTGGCCTATAAGAAGGCGGTCCGGGACCAGGACCTCGCGGCCATCGACCGGACCCTGCGGATCATGGAGCGGCGCGCCCGGCTGCTCGGTCTCGACATGCCCGTCAGGACGGAGCTGTCCGGCCTCGACGGCGGGCCGGTGCAGATCGAGAACGTCACCGCCGACGAACTCGACGCGCTGATCGCCCTGACCGACCCGGACGCCGAATGAGGCCCCGCGACAACGAGAGCGTCATCGCCCACTACAAGACGCTCCCACCTTCCCAACGCCGTGTGATCGCCCGGTCCGCCTCCCCGACGCTGAGGACCGAGCTGGCATGCGCGGAACGGCAGTTGGCCATGGACCGCTCGCCAGGCGCCCTCGCTGCCGTCCTCACGGGCGGCCGGGAGATGCAGGCGCCCCACCTCGACCTGATCGACCGCGCGTTCATCGACATGGCCGAGGGCCGGTGCGACCGGGTCATGCTCACGATGCCCCCGCGGCACGGCAAGAGCCGACGCGCCTCGCGCTGGGCACCGCTCTGGTACCTGCGGCGCAACCCCGGCCACCGCATGATGATCGCCAGCTACTCCGCCGACCTGGCTGATGACCACGGCCGGTGGATCAGGGACGCCATCTACACCTGGGGCGACGACCTCGGCATCCAGCTCGCGCCCGGCAGCAAGGCCGCCAACCGCTTCGACATCATGGGCGGCGAAGGCGGGCTCCTCGCAGCGGGCATCGGAGGCGGCCTCACCGGACGCGGCGCCCACATCGCCATCGTGGACGACCCGGTCAAGGACATGGCCGACGCCGACTCGCCGACCATGCGCAAACGCGCCTGGGACTGGTGGACCTCCGTCATACAGACCCGACTCGAACCGACCGGAGCCATCTGCCTGATCCAGACACGCTGGCACGAAGACGATCTCGCCGGGCGCATCCTCGCCACCGAGCGAGACGCCTGGCGCGTCATCGACCTCCCGGCGCTCGCCGACAGCCCTGATGACCCGCTCGGCCGGGCATCCGGCGAGCCGCTGTGGCCCCAGCGATTCGACGCTGCCCACCACGCCCGAACCCGCAAGCGCGTCGGCGAACGAGTCTGGGGCGCTCTCTACATGCAGAAGCCGAGACCACCAGAGGGAGGTGTCTGGAAGCGCGAGTGGATCGACACCGCGAGGATCAACGCCGTCCAGTTCTCCGGTATCGACATGGCGCGCATCGTCGTGGCCGTCGACCCCGCCGGCGGGGAGTCCACCGTCGGCGACGAGACCGGCGTGGTCGGAGTCGGCCGGGACTTCGACCGGCAGCTCTACGTCCTCGCCGACCGATCCGGCTCCATGGGCGCCAACGACTGGGGCCTTGCCGCCTGCCGACTGGCCCTGGAACTCAAGGCAGACGCCATCGTGGTGGAGAAGAACTACGGCGGGGACATGGCTCGGCAGATCGTCACCCAGGCATGGGAGCAGCTACGCCGCCAGGGCGTCACCAAGGGGCTGCTCATGCCCATGATCCTGGAGGTCACCGCCAAGGTCGGAAAGCGCCTGCGCGCTGCCCCCGTGGCCCAGCTCTACGAACAGCAGCTCGTCCACCACGTCGGCGAGTACTCCGAGTTGGAAGACCAGATGGTCACGTGGGTTGAAGGCATGGACAGTCCTGACCGCATGGACGCCGCCGTCCATGGCTTAACCGAACTCGCCGACCCCGACCAGCTCGACACCCTGCCGGAGGGATTCGATGACGGGCGCTTCGAAGGGCGCAGGTAAACCCTTGACCAGGCAACACCGGCTGAGGTAGCACACTTAGAGTTGCTTCAGGCTGTACCCGGCTGACAATTAAAAGGGTCAATCACGCCCTCATAATGTCAACCGGTTGCTACCGTGAGGGGCACGCACACCTCAAGTTGGAATGTGAGAGTGCAGAGCGGAGAGCAACCGCTCACGACCACGAACAGAGGAGTTTGGCGCCGGACTGCCGGTTGATCAGCAGCCCGACGCCATTGGATAGCCGAGACGTTGCCTCCACAGCCTTGTCTCGTCTGTCCGGATGGGTGAGTGGTCAGCTGGTCCAGCGGTCAATCATCCAGAAGAGCACCTGGATCGTTACCGAAGTGGCCAGTTGGCCCCACTTTCCCCTGTTCGGCGGGTCGGATTGCCTAGGCTCCCCGGACCCTCGCGAGTCCACCACGCTCCCTCACTTTCACGGCACCCTCGGCTGGTGTGCCTGTCGATGAATAAGCCGAGGAGGCAAGGGAGTTGATGCTCTCGGAAGCCACGATACGAGAACCATGACTGACGCGAAGCGAGTTGTGGATATCCATCGTCCTGCGGGTAGCCCTGTCGGAGCGGTCCGATGAGGAAACGGCCCGATCAGGAAACGGCCCGACGATCCCGCTGCTAGCCTCGCGATCATGGGGACCAGGGGGAGTTGGACCACAGCCCTGTGCGCCGCCGCCCTCGCAGCGTCGTGCCTTACGGGCTGTTCGTACGGAGCGGAGAAGCCGACGGCTGAGCAGCAGCGCGCCGCGCACCTCGACCGCGTACGCGAGACGTACCGGCTCGGGCGCAGCGAAGGGCTGGCCTTGCAGAAGCAGAAGATCGCCGACGGCGCTCCACCCGCCTACTCCAGTCCGGACGAGAAGGAGTGCGCGGACCGGTGGGACCAGCTCGGCGAACGCCAGCAGAGCGCGGGCGACCGGGGCGGCTTCCTATCCGCGTGCTCCTCGTTCCCTGCCCCAGGAGTGCACGGCTACGACGAGGCGGTGGCCGAAGCCAGCGGAAGCACGCTCAGACCGTAACGCAGCTGGGCTGCGGCCTAGTCGCCGATCATCAGATGCGCGGGGAAGTAGCAGTCTCCTGTGTCGTTTGCGTGCCTCTTCTTGCGCATGAGCAGCTCGTCAAGCCGCACCCGGTCATCGAGGACGTAGAACAGGTCGGTGCCGTCGATCGTGAGGAAGGCGGTCCCTTCATTGAAGGCGGACCGGGCTCCCGAGCTGAAGCCGTTGACGCTGATGAACAGACCCAGCGCGTTCTTCCCCTTCCGGCGCACCTTCTCGCTGAACAGCATCAACGGTCCGGACTCGACAGCACCCTTCAGCCATTTCGCTTCCAGGATGTAGTCGTCTGTGTCGAACGTGATGGACCCGTCGATCTGCTGGAATCCGAGGTCAAACCCGAGGCGGGGCTGCATGTCGAAGAGCTCGAACAGTGAGAACAGGAACGACTCAAAGGCGCGACCAGCCCCCTGACGGTCGGCGTCCGACTGCAGTCGCAGGAACTCCTCCTTCAGCTCGCTAAGGCGCTGCGAGAAGCCGCGACGATGCTTCTCCCGCTCCGCTTGTTGTGCTTGTTGCTCCTCGACTGCTGCCCGTTCTTCAAGAAGGCCCCGGAAGCGTTCAGTCCAGGTCTTGAGTTCGGCCACGGCATCTCTGGCTTGAGTTAGCAACTTCTCGGCCTCGGGCTGTCGCTTGAGGGTGGGGAACGATTCCATCTGTGCGATCTCAAGCATGAGAGAGAGCGTGAGGTCCTGGTATCGGTCCTCCCCGAGCCGAAGCCGGTCCACGAACTGCCCTGCGAAGACGATCTTGTAGTTCGTGAAGTCCAGTCCGCTGACCAGCTCGGGGTGCTCCGACGCGCGGATTTGGAGGAACCGGGCAAGGTCTGGCTTGTACCAGTAGATCCGGGCCAATGCCTCGGTCAGGGCGTCGTACGCCGCCGGCTCGATTTTCCGCGCTCGCCTAGACGTCAAGATGCCCCCGCCCTGGACAACGGAGGACAGCGCCGTTGCCGTCCTCCCGAGATGATGACGCTACCCAGTCGGAGTGACAGATTCGTCAGGTTGAGGGCGGCTCAGGGCGTCTACGCCGTAACCTGATCTCGCGGCGCGGGGCCGACTGCCTGGAGGGGCGCCGTGGGCCTACGCGAGCTGATCACCGACGTCTGGAGTTGGCTGGACTACAAGCCAGTCATGGCCGACCCGCGCCGACCGGGCCGCAACGTCTGGGCGGAGCTGACCTCATCGTGGGTCCCCGACGAGGACCTGCGGCGCCTGGCCGCCTACCGTCTGCTGGCCGCGTACGACTCCAACCAGGCCGGCCAGGTCGCCGCGATAACCGGAGACGACGAAGCCGGAACCGAGCGGCGCGAACTCGGCGACGCCTCGAAGCTGGTCGACACCGCGCTCGGCTACCTTCTCGGCTCCGAGCAGACCATCACGGTCACGGGCGCGGAGCACGCCGACGACGAGCCGACCGACGAGGCCGCCGCGGCGCTCGCCGTTCAGGAGAAGCTGAGGGCGTGGGCCGACAAGGAGCTGCTGCCCCTGCGTATCCAGCAGGCGGAGCGGACCGCGATCCTGCTGGGCGACGCGGTCTACAGCCTCGCCTGGGAACCGGCAAAGGGCCGCGTCCTGCTGCGGACCTGGGACCCGGGCCTGTACTTCCCCGAGTGGCCGGAGGACGGCGAGCAGGACGGCGCCGAGTTCCCGATGCGCGTACATCTGGCCTGGGAGCTGCCGGAAGACAAGCGGCGCGGCCTGAAAGCCAGGCTCCGCCGAATCACGTACGAACTTGCGCCGATCGCCCCCGCCACGCGACGCGGCACGGCGAAGGACGGCACCGCCGTACGCGAGTACATCTACGCCGGAGACGGAGAGCCGGTCCTGAGCAAGGGCGACTCTTTCAACAGGGAGACGGGAGTGATCACCCGCACCTACCCGTGGGCTCCCGGCCGACCGACCCCGTGGACGTGCTACCTCACCGACGCCGAATGGGAGCTGGACGACCTCAAGTACGCCGACATCCTCTACGACCTGCCCATGCACAAGGCCACCTATCGGATCCGGTCAGACGGCGAAGTCCTCGACCGCCTCGACCTGATGGTGGACTTCATCCCCCTCGTCCACGTCACCAACTCCATCCCGTCCAGCGGCGAGCACTGGGGCAAGCCCACCGTCGCCACCGTCCTCCAGGCCCTGGACGAGCTGTCCGCCACCGACACCGACAGCTCCGGAGCCTCAGCTACCACCGGCTCGCCGATCATCGGCCTGGCCGGGGCACGGCTTCCCATCGACCGCGCCACCGGCCAGCCCCTCCCGGTCAAGGTCAGGGCCGGAACGGTCTGGCAGCTCAACGACAACGGGCGCATGGACGTCCTGGACACCTCCGCCCAGCTCGCCGAACTGCGTGCCCGCGTCGACCACATCCTCGACCGGATCGCCGCGAACAGCCGTCTCACAGCGGCCGGGCTCGGCACGCTCGACCCGACCGCCCTGCCGTCCGGCTACGCCCTGCAACTCGCACTCGGCCCACTGGACTCGCTGGTCGCCGCCATGCGCCTGGCCCGGACCCACAAGTACGCCGTCCTGCTGCGCATGGTGCAACGTCTCCACCAGGCCGGGCACGCCGAGGGATGGCCCGCGGGCGAGTCGCTGCCCGCTCGCCTCATGTGGGGTCCGCACACCCCAACCGACCGCGCCGCCGTCCTGGACGAGGTGGTCAAGGGGGTCGGGGCCGGTGTCCTGTCGGTCGAGTCCGGCGTGCGCATGCTGATCGACGCGGGATACCCGATCGACGACGCCCAAGCCGAGATCGAACGTATTCAGTCCAGGGCCTTCGACGCCGCAGCCCGCCTTGCCGACGCGACTGGCGACAACGCCGCAGTGCGTCAGTACCTTGGGCTTCCTCAGGAGGGACGCGAGATCCCTTCCGTGCCGCTGATGCCAAGCGACCAACGCGCAGAGGACCCCTCATAGGATGGCGACGGATCACCGGGCATACGGGGGCGGCCAGCATGCGAGTGCAGCGAACACACCAGGTCGAGCGGGCAGGTGTCTCTTGGATCGAGCATCTGGTCACAGCCGATATGTGCTGGCTGTTCCGGCCGCAGGACATCGCTGATTTCGGAATCGATGCTCATCTGGAGATTGTCGATGGGGATCCCGCTGAGCCCACAGGGCGACTACTGGGTGTGCAGATCAAGTCCGGTTCCAGCTACTTCAAGGCGGCCACCGGCAGCGGCTGGTGGTTCCACTGCAGTGCTGAACATGTTGCCTACTGGCTTGGGCATTCACTTCCTGTCGTCGTGATGCTCTACGACCCAGCGACTAAGCAGGTCTACTGGCAACACGTCAACGACCGCACCATCGTGTCCACGGGGAAGGGCTCCAAAATCCATGTCCCCAAAAATCAGAGGTTGGCGGCCAATTCCACGCTCGACCTCAGCCCACTCGCTCGGTCACAGGCAGACGTGCCAGCGGTTAGTCAGTGGCTCGCTGATAATGCCGATGACCTGACACGGAAGGCGTTCCACGAGCTTGTGCTTTCTGCCCGCTTGGTGGCCATGTTCCCCGATTGTGGGATCTTGCGCCGTGAGTGGGACGAGTTCCCTAGGATGACCGTTCAGCTTGCAAACCCCGACGTCCCTCAACTCCGGGGACTCATGTTTGACGTTGAAGTCGTTACATC
The DNA here is from genome assembly GCF_040654255.1 of Streptomyces sp. NPDC050732. Classification (NCBI taxonomy): domain Bacteria; kingdom Bacillati; phylum Actinomycetota; class Actinomycetes; order Kitasatosporales; family Streptomycetaceae; genus Streptomyces; species Streptomyces sp. NPDC050732. The sequence continues at coordinate 46,250 of NZ_JBFAHP010000031.1, read as the reverse complement.
CATATTCACTGCGGCAAGATTGATCGCCAAGTTTGGGAGAAGAGATAGGTTCGCACCACTGATGATCGTGGTTGTGGATGAACGGCCCGACGACATGTCTCCCAACCTCGGCGCTCCACCTGTCTTCGTCACTCCGTGGAGCGCAGACGGCCGGTACGACGAGTCCCTGCGGAGCACGCTGAACAGCGTGCTCTTGTGGTGTTCGCAGCCCGACTCGAAGGAGTAGGCGCCTGGCGCGAAGTTCCGGATCCGCGAGGAAAGCAGCTTGTTGTCACCTGCCGATAGACTGATCACCGGCGCGGGGGCGCTGGAGACCTGTGGATGGTTCACGCATGACGCGCCCCTCGCTCCCCAACCCGCTCGAACCGGTCGGGCACCGCCGTGACGGGCGGCCGATCTATCCGATCCTCGGTGCTTCTCCCGAGGACGACTCCAACAAGCCCGAGGGCGATGGCGGCGCCGCTGGCGGCACGGTCACACAGGAGGACCTGTCGCGGCTGCTGGCCCGCGAGAAGACGCAAGGCGGACGCGCGGCCGTGAAGAAGTTGCTCGGCGATCTCGGCTTCGACAACTCCGAGGCCCTGACCGAGTTCATCACCGCCAAGCGCGAGGCCGAGCAGGCCGCCCTGTCCGAGATCGAACGCCGGGAGCAGGCCGCCGAGGAGAAGCTGAGGGCCGCTGAGGAGCGAGAGGTGCAGGCCGCTGCCAGGGAACGTGCAGCCGTCCGGCGCTCCGCCCTCGCCGGGCTCGGCGCGGCCGGGGACGACCTCAACGACGCGGTGCTTCTCATCGAACGAGCCCTGGCCGATCAGCCCGATGCCGACGAGGGCGCGGTCGCCACGGCCGCCGAGCAGCTGAAGGACCGGAGGCCGGAGCTGTTCGGACAGGTCCGCGAGGCCACACCGCCCGCCCCCGGTGGTTCTCCCGCAGGCGGGCCGCCCTCGCGTGGCGGTGTACCGCCCAAGCCGGGCGCGGCCGGACTGGAGATGGCGCGGCGCCGGGGATTCGTCTCCGGCTGACCGAGCCCAGCGACGTCATGGCGCACACCATGACCCCACCGGAGGGAAAGCCGGACATGGGGACCACGCCCCTCACACCTCCCGTGGACGGCACCACCACCAGGTGAGTGCGCGAATCCGATTCGCTTCACGTCCACGGGAGGACGGCTGTGACACTCCAGCCCATCACCACGTCGACGTCGTACATCGCCGACCGGGCTTGGCTCGCGGCGCTGCACGGCACCGACTCCACCGAGACCATCACGCTCGACGTGTCGAAGCTGACCGCAGGCACGCACACCGCCGCGTCGACCGACACCAGCCAGCCGTACAGCCGTGTCCTGTCCGGCGTGCCCGTCGGCAAGATCACCGCGAGCGGCCTGTACGGAGCCTTCGACCCCACGGCGACCGACGGCCGCCAGAACCTCGCCGGTCACGTCTTCGCCGAGGCGCTGTTCGCGCCGACGGCCACGAAGGTGCCCGCCGCGCTGCTGTGGCACGGCGTCGTCGCCGCCGCGAAGGTCCCCGGCGGCATCGATCCCTCCAAGGTCACTCCGTCGGTGACCGGCCCCCAGATCCGGTACGTGTGAGAGGCGGCCGACGATGACCATTCAGGACCTGATCAAGAACGTCGCCGCCCGCGACCTCACGACCTTCGCCCGTGCGATCCCCTCGCAGGCAGACCACCTGTTCACCAAGGACGGCGGGATCATCCCGACGCTGGAGCAGGACGAGGTGAAGTGGCGGGTCAAGGACAACGGCCGGTACGTCAACGTCGCCAAGTACCGGGCCTTCGACGCCAGCGTGCCGTTCGCGTCCCGCGAGGCGTGGCAGACCACCCGCGAGGGCATGCTGCCTCCCCTCGGTCAGAAGCTCCTCGTGGGCGAGCAGGAGCAGATCCTGCTGGAGGCGTCCCGGGGCGCCGACGAGGACCGGCTGATCGAGCTGCTGTACGACGACACCGAGCGGCACGTCGAGGCGATCCGCTCCCGTGTGGAGCTGGCCTGGGGGGACGTCCTGCTCGACGGCAAGTTCTCGCTCGTCGCGGAGAACGGATTGACCACCGAGGTCGATTGGGGCGTGCCGGCGGGCAACCTGCCGACCGTGCCGAAGCTCTGGTCCGACCCCACGTCCGACCCGATTCGGGACGAACTGGGCTGGATTCAGTACCTCGATGACCGGGGCGCTCCCTTCCCGGAGCTGGTGGTCACCAGCCGCAAGGCGTTCTCCTTCCTGGCCGCCAACAACGCCTACAGGGCGGCGTACTACGGCTCGGTGAACCCCTCGAACACCCCGACCGCCACGCTCACGCCCCAGCAGATCAACGTGGTGCGCGACAACTACAGCCTGCCCCCGATCACCTTCTACAAGGGGCAGGTGCGCGTCGACGGCGTTCAGACCAAGGTCCTCCCCGAAGACCGGTGGATCATGCTGCCGCCGGACCGTACGAAGTGGGGCCAGACCATCTTCGGCGTGACCGCCGAGGGCCTGGCCCTGTCACGCGGAACGAACCCGGAGATCACCAAGGAGGACCGGCCGGGCATCATCATCACCCGCGGTGCCCAGGATGACCCTGTTCAGATCTGGACCAAGGGAGCGGCAGTCGGCATGCCAGTGCTGCACACCCCGGACGCCCACATCGTGGCGAAGGTGATCTGATGGGCCGCCGCCTCGCAGCCGCCGTGCACGTCCAGCACCCGAAGTCGCGCGAGTGGATCGTGCTGGAGCCGGGTGATGAGCCCGACGAGGACGTGGCCGCCGAGATCACCAACCCGGACGCATGGGCGGACGACGAGCCGTCGTCCGCCCCGGAGGGGTCCTCGCCAGGGGAATCCGAGACGGACGAGCCCCAGCCCTTCGGCTTCACCACTCCACCCGAAGCCGAGGCCGAGCCCGCGCAGCCGGCACCGCGCCGCCGCAGGAAGACCGCTGGCCCCGACGCGTAAGAAGCCGACGCCACAGCCCGCCCCCGCCCTTCCCCGGGCGGGGGCGGGCGACGGCCATCCTGGAGCACTGATGGACCCGATTCTCCTCGCCTGGCTGCGAGCGCAGCTCGGCACCGCCACGGACGAACAGGACCTCGCTAGCCGCTATGAGCGCCTAGGCCGGGCCCGCGCCGTCGCCGCCGAAATCCTGGCCGAACGCCGGGCCAGGCTGCTCGCCGAGCCGCTGCGCATGACGGTCGACGGAGTCGTCACCATCGACCAGACCAACAACCTCGCGGGCCTCGAACGGCAGATCGCCGCCCTGGAAGATCTCGTCGCCCCCGATGACCCGGCACCAGGCGACGCGGGACCCGACCTCGTCACCGCCCCGCTCACGCCCGTGCGCCGCACCCGGTAGCCGACATGGCGTACCCATGGCCACCGCTGGTTCCGGGCGACCCTGAAGAGATCGCCCGCCGCGTCGCGGCTGTACTCGACCAGGCCTGGCAGCGGCTCGCCGAGCAGCAACAGGCCGTGCTCAACCAGCTCGCCACCAACCCCCGGGCACGGCACACCGCCGCGACGCTGGAGGAGTTCAAGCGGGCCATTCGCGCGTTCCGACAGCGGGTTGACGGAGAAGCCCAGGAGTTCACCCGTCTCCAACTCCCGTCCCTATACGAACAAGGCGCGCAGGCCGCTGCCGAGGCCCTAGGAGTGTCGTTCACCTGGACAACGTTCCACCGGGATGCCCTCCAGTCGCTCGCTGCTGATTCCTACGCTGACTTTCTGCGTCGCTCCCAGGAAGCAGAGAGAATGGCGAACCGCTTCTACCGAGCCGTCCGCAAGGCCGCTCGCGAAGAGGTACCGCTGCTCGCCGCTGGCGACATGACCGGAAAACAGGCCGCGAAGAACCTAGCCGACAGGCTCGCCGACCAGCACGGCCTGACCCACGTCGTTTACCGCAACGGTGCCCGTGTGCCCGTCCGTGCCTGGGCTGAGGCCGCGGCACTGACCAAGTCCGCTGTCGCGTACAACGCCGGAACGCTCAACCGGACCCGGCAGGCCGGCGTGCGACAGGTCGAGGTCTTCGACGGAGGAGACTGCGGCTGGACCTCGCACCAGGATCTCGATAAAGCGGCTGGAACGTTGCGCAGTGTCGACGAGGCGGCAGAGTGGCCGATCAGCCACCCGCGGTGCCGCCGCGCCTTCGGTCCTCGTCCCGACGCATAGAACCTCCGGGGAACAGGGAGCGCCGAGCCCGCATGAGTGCCTGTTCCTGATCCAGTCATGACATGCGCTTGGCCGTGGGAGTGGGCCCTGGAATGCCGGTGGAGTGAGGCGTGCAGGGCGGGGCAAGTGGATGGCAGCTGGTCGAGGTTCCGCCATGGTCTTGTGGTGGGGGCGGGGAGGGCGTTGTGGCTGATCTTTCGGTCGAGAGGAGTGCCTCAGGTCGCTGCCTGGTGGCGAGGGTCGGCGGCGAGATGGACTACGTGACCGGTCCGTGGTTCCGTGCGCGGTTCCGGGAGCTGATCGCGCGTGGCGGCCGCTTCCTTGTGCTGGATCTGGCTGGGGTGCCGTTCTGTGACTCGGCTGGGTTGAACGAGCTGATCACAGCGTGGCGGCGGGCGGATGCGGTCGGGGCTGTGCTGGTGCTGGTGTGTGTGCCCGAGCATCTGCGGCGGATCCTTGAGATGACCGGGGCGGATCAGTGTTTGCGGGTCTGTGACACCGTCGCCGACGCAGAAGCGTTCTTCGGCTGTTGAGAGCTGTCATCGGCTTCGAGTTCCATGAGGGCTCGAACGGGGAGTTCGGCTTCCGCGGGGTGCCTGGGCGGCTGATCGAGGTCGACGACGTACTGAGTGCGTCGTCCGGCCCGTCGGCGGCGCAGGTAGCCGGCCTGTTCGAGGTCGGCGATGATCGCCTGGACCGTGCGTTCGGTGATCTGGCAGGCGGCGGCGATGGCGCGCACGCGTGCACGCGGGTCCTGCGCGATGGTCCGCAGCACCCGGGTGTGGTTGGTCAGGAAGGTGTACTGCCGGGCGGGGTGAGTCATCGTGATCGGCTGCCCTCCGCTCCGGCCCGGCGAATACATGGTGCGGAATACCTGAAACCCGCATCGCCTATGGTGGCAGGTGCCGGACGTGTAGGTCTAGTTGTGCTGTGTCGGTACAGGTCGGGAGTCTGACGTTGGTGGGCGGTCGGCCACAAACGTTGGCTGGGCGGGTGGGGCTGGCAGCCGTACGGTGATGGCATGGCCAGGGACAGAGCGCCCCTTCGCCTGCGGCTGCGAAGGGGCGCTCCTCGACTCGTTCAGGAGAGAAGTTGACCGCTCTGAACCGCGTTGAGGAAGCTCCCCCAGGTGGGTGCAGGGAACACGAACGCGGGCCCGTGGGGGCTCTTGGAGTCGCGGATGGCCATTGAGCCGTCGCGCATCCTGCCCGCTTCGACGCACTCGCCACCCTGATCGTTGCTGTAGCTCGATGTGAACCAGTCGACGCTCAGGTCATCGGCACGGAAATGCATCAGAACTCCTTGCTTGCTGTGTGAATCAAGCTCAGGGACTCTTCGTAGCCCGGAGCAAGTGCTTGGAGATCGCTGAACGCCGCGTCGTATCTCTTCACGTCGTCCTCGCGACGTGAGACGCCAGCGCCCACAAGATTTTCCAGGTACACGATCGGCTTCAGCCCGAGACGTGGGCCGAACTTCAACACGGTGAAGGGTCCGTTCATGCCTGGGTGGTGACCGAGCGCAAACGGCACAACCTGGATCTTGACGTGCGGGTTGGATTCGGCGAGGTCGGCCATGTGGCGCAGCTGCTCCTTCATGAGCTTCGCGCTGCCGATCTTCCGGCAAAGCACCGCTTCATTGATGATCGCGGTGAACTCCAACGGGTTGGTCTCGCGGCGTAGGGCTTCCTGACGAGTCATACGTACTGCGACGCTGCGCTCGATCTGCTCGATGGGAAGGCCACGGCGTTCGTGGATGGAGCGCACGTACGCTTCCGTCTGCAAGAGACCAGGCACGTACTCGCTTGAGTAGTTCTCCAGCTTCTCCGCAGTGGCTTCAAGGCCCAGGAACGCCTTGAACCCCGGTGAGATGGCGTCCCGAATATCTGGGGACTGCCACCAGTCCTTCTTGGTCTTCGTGACAGTCGCGTATCCCGTGAGGGTGTCTTGCATCTCGGGTGACGCCCGGTAGATCTGGCAGAGCGCGATCACGTCCGCAGGCTCGACGATCCCGTTGTCAGCGGTTTCCAGGCGAGTCAGCTTCGAGCCGGACCAGGAGAGTATGCGGCACACTTCAGCGGCCTTCATCTCGGCGCGAGTCCGCAACTGGCGTAGCTCGCTGCCCAGCTGAAGTCTGCATAGGGCTGGTGTGGCTGCCTCGAACGTTGGTGTGGCCGACTCTGACGTCTCGCTCATCCCCGTACCCCTCCCGTACATCGAACACAGTCTGACGGCGAACGTTCGCGCTCCGCAACGTATCTTCCGCCATCACGTGCAACGTTTGCGGGCTTGCGCCAACTCCCTTGCGTAGCACGCTCGTTCGCGTCACAACTCTTCCCGCAGAATTCTGCCTGACGGCTTTCACCGTAGCCGTTCTGCTGGCATGCTGGCTCAGACCCGAACGCATTGAGTTCCGGGTGCCAACCCTCTGTGATCTTGGACGGTGTCGTTCCGCTGGGCGCCGTCCCGCTCATGCGCTGGAGGAGCCATGGCCGTCATGGCAAGGGCAGGAACGAAGTATCAGCAGCACCTCACCGCGAACCCAGTCCAGATCAGACGGACTCGCCGTATCGTCACCGCGCTTCTTCGGTACTGGGGATGGGACGAGCAGATAGACCCCGCCCTGCTGTGCGTCACGGAGCTGCTGACCAACGTATTCAGACACGCATGCTGCGAGAACTGTGAGCTCCGGTTGGAGGCCTCCCCCCTTGTGCTGCGCATCGTCGTCAGCGACCGAAGCCACGACCTCCCCGTCGTACGCGAGGCCGAACCACTTGCCGAGGGTGGGCGCGGGATGTCGCTGATCGTCGCTAGCGCCGACGCCTGGGGGGCCGACCCGACGGACGCTGGCAAGGACGTGTGGGCTGAATTCCGCGCGGGCCACGACGGGGCCGCTGCGTGAACGTTCTCGCTCCTCCGACTGCGCGAAATGACGCTGGCAGTGGACCTCAGGAGGCCACGCGGATGGCATCGCCGTCTCCTGCTGCTGCCCGGGAATTGCTGAACGCGCAGCGGGCCGCTTCGGCGCTGGACGGGGTTCACGACTTCTTGGACCGCGTGCTCAATGACGGCGGACTCCCGCCGGCGCGTGAGGAGGTGGGGTACCAAGTCCGCGTCCTGGGCGGCTGCATGTGGCCTCTGGTCAGTGACGTCTTGCAGCGCGCCCGCGGGCGTCCCGACGCGGACCTGGTCACCCAGATCGACATCGCCGCTCGCCTCCACGCCGAGAAGGCGTCGAAGGACTTCAAGCCGAGCCTCGGCTTCGCACGCCGCCTGGCCCTGCTCATCCTGGAACTGCTGGAGCGCCTGGAGCCTGATGAGGACATCAACCCCTGGCCCACGTTCCATCCGGCCTCCGCAAGCCTACGGAGGCCGATGTGACCAGCGTGCTGCCCCACACCTATTGGTGCCACCTCCACCACGCTTCGACTGACCAAACGCACCCGGCGCCGACTCTCATGGATGCACCCTTGCTCGGCGGGATCACCACGCCATACCCGGGCGCTGCCCTGAGCTGGCTGCGAGGGGAGCTAGCCGTCGTGGCGGGCGAGCTGGGCGGGGCGTCGAGTGAGGCGGCCCTGGCCTGGTTGGAGGGCAGTGCCGAACGGACGCTGCAAGCCCTTCGTAGGCAGAAGCCGTTCCAGTTCGAGCTGCGCGCCGAGTACGAGACGTGGCGGTGGTCCATTCATCCCGTCACCCGCCTGCCCCTTGCCGGGGACTGCCCCGAGAGTCAGAGGCGAGGACTGCCCCCGATTGCTTTTCTGGCCAGACGCACCTGAATTCCCTCCCTAATGCACGACCATCTTGGAGAACCCCGTTGAACCCCTACTCCGCCTTAGCCGATGACAGTGACGAACAGGCGCACCGCGCCGCAGCAGCGAATGCCTCGCTGGCCCTGGAACGGGCATCCCGAGCCGCCGGACTGAACCTGTCGGCGCTGCCCAGCATGAGCCGAACCGGGCAGGTCGACATCAGCAGCGTGAGCCCGCAAGTCGCGAGCGAGCTCGCCACGCTGATCCGCAGGAGAGCGAAGTCGGCCTTCCGCGCGGCTGCACAGTTGAAGGCCGCCTTCCAGAGCCACGACCTCGAAATCCCTGACCCTCACGTGTCCAACCGGCAGATCTGCTTGGGTGATGTGACTCTGGAAACCGCCGACCGGCTGGCCTGCCTGCTCGGCGCCCCGCCGCAGCGAGGGTCAGAAGGAGAGCTTGCCTACTGGCCCCACACACAGATGCTCGTTGCCCGGCTCAGCACCGCCTTCCGCCAGGCGACCGGCGGCGGCTTCCTGGACCCGGAGCACCATCCCGCCTGCCTGCGGTGCAACACGGAGGCGCACATCACGCTCGGAGCGATATCTCCGGAGCTCGCGCGGCGCATGGCCGGTGCACTGCGAGCCGCCGAGGGGGCCGCGTGATGGGCGCGTTGGTTAGGCCGGACCTGGCCCGCACGCTTCTCGACCGTGCCGCCGAAGGCCGCTCCTATCGGGGGAGCCTCATGCGGGGGCTCCTCGACGAGGTGCAGATCAGCCGAGGACGTCATCTCGAACATGCCAACACGCAGGTGCTGCAACGGATCGTGGCCGCCCACGAGTGGCCCGATGCTCATCTCGTCGGCGCCGAGGCTGCGGAGGCTGCCTGGTGGATCGCCCTGCATGCCGATCACCTACCGGACTTTCAACGCAGCGCCTTGCGGTTGATCCGTGCCGCTGCCGACAGCGGAACGGTCTCGCGCAAGCAGTGGGCGCACATGCACGACCGGTGCAGCGTCCGCCGCGACGCTGCCCAGACCTACGGCACCCAGTACCAGTACGGGCCCACCGGCATCGAACGCCTCCCCGTATGGGACCCGGTGCAGCTCGACGTGCGCCGTGCCGGCGTCGGCTTGGGGCCCGCAGCAGAGGCACTCGATCACCTGCGTCGCCGCCTCTCCGTCGGGGCCGTGCAGACCGGGGTTGTCCCACACGACGACACCGAAGCAACCAACCTGGACAGGAGAGTGGCGGCGTGACGGCGACAGTGAAGAACGACCCTGCGGAGAAGCCAGACGAGCTTCGGGTGGTCAGCTGGAATGTGGAACACAACGGCATCGACGGCAGTGGCGACGCCTCCCGGTGGAGCACCGCTATGGAGGTGCTCGCCGACCTCAAACCGCATCTGCTGTTGCGCCAGGAGCTCACCCGCGCGCACATGTACGGCTACCGAGCGGTGTGGGCCGAGGCCTTCCACCTGGGTGATCACATTCCCTTCCTCGCCGCTGCTACGCCAGAATCGGCAAACCCGACCGGGGTGTACGCCGACCCGCGGGTCTTCGAAGTGGTGGAGTACCACGAGCACCGCACGGGCATGTGGCACCCGGTCTGCAACCCGGTAGTCCGGCTGAAAGGAACCTCCACCAAGCTCAGCGTCGCCTCGGTTCATCTGTGCTCGTTCGATCCTCACAAGCGGGCCACCGAAGCGAAGAGGCTGACAACACTCGGCAAGCCGGGCATGGCGGCCATCATCGGCGGCGACTGCAATTCCTACCCGCACACCCCTGTCGAGACAGCCCCGCTCCCTGACTGGGCTGCTGTCGCTGACCGTTCCCACTTCGAGCACCGCACCATCGAGCGCGACGGTCTCCGCGTGTCCGACACCTACCCGGACGAGATCCTGTCTGGCGAGCACGCCGGGCGCCCGTCGGTCTTCCGGGAGCTGGGCAACTACGCGGCCACCGAGCTGCGTCAGCACTCCAGCGACCCATTGGCGCCCACTGCCTCCCTGTGGAGGACTGACCAGGGCTCCATGCAGCGTATTGACCGCATCTATGCCACCCCGCAGATTGCTGCAGCTTTGCTCCGCCTGGAGGTCATCGTCAGCGACGAGGTCCGCGCGGCCTCCGACCATGCGCCTGTCGTCGCCATCTTCAGCCTCGCCAAGCTGCGCCACATCCTTGGATGGTCCGGAGCAGTACACGCCGCCTGATGCTCGGCTTCCGGCATAGCGCCCGAACCTTCCGGTGCACGGCCACCCCGCGAACCGGCCGTGCACCGATGCCACCCGTATACCGATCAGGGAGAGGGGGCGAGTATCGGCAGCGGCGGCCTGCCCGCGGTGTTCGCGCAGTCGACTGCACGAGGTGCAGCAGGCGACTGCGGGGGTCCCGCGATCCCCCGTCCGCGCCGCGCGGATGACGCCAACCGCAAGTCGGAGGTGCTGGGATGAGCACAGCTCTAGGCGCGACGCCACTCGCCGAGGAGGAGTGGCAACTCGAGGTAACCATCACGGATGCACCAGTCGTGGTGGCCAACGAGTGCGACACCAGCGACGGGTGTGAGTCGACGTGCGACTCGTCCTGCGCTAGCTGATCCGAACATTCACGCCTGTGCGGGTCAGGCCACTGGCCCGCACAGGCCTACCAGACTGGGATCCAGCAATGACGCGGAGCGGAATCCTTCGGCGTGGTGAAGCTCTCCTGCTACGGGCGGCGGTAGTCCCCTTGGGCGCTCGTCCCACTCGGTGGCCGTCGGTGCATGATCTGGAGGACTGCCGCCAGTGGTTGCACGAGGTGTGGGCCGTGCCAGCATTTGCCGAGGCCGTGCAGGCGGCATCTCCTCAATTTGCCGCACGAGTTGAAAACATCATTCGGAGTGGGGGTGGTTCCGCCCGGCAGATACGAAAGGCCACCAGCGCAGTGACCCGCTATCTGCTGCGCGCCACGGGGCGTCCGACGCCTTTCGGTCTCTTTGCGGGCGTGGCCGTCGCAGGATCCGGCCCGGCCTTCGCGCGGGTAGGAACCGAGCACCGTTCGGTCGTGCGGCCGGACACGCTCTGGCTCGACCACGTACGGCGGGATCTCCAAGGTCGTCGCGATGTCCTGCCCCACCTGGCGCTTCAGGTCAGCGACCTCGTTGAACGCCAGGGGGATTCGCTGGTTCGAACTCTGCCCGGTGGCCGCCAGGCGGCTGTGCGTGTCACGCGGCCACTCGCCGCCCTTATCGACGCAGCCGCCACCCCGGTGCCTTGCACGGACCTCACGCAACGACTGGTGACCATGGGAGGCACGGAGGAGCGGGCGAAGCAGCTGATCGCCGACGCGCTGGAAGCGGGCCTGCTGACAAGCGCACTCGCGGCACCCATGACCGACCGCGACCCGCTGGGTCACCTTCTGCGGTCCCTGACCCCGCTCGTGTCGTACCTCGAACCGGAGACGCACAATCTGCTCCAGGAGCTCGATGCCATCCACCAGCTCCTCGCCGACCACGACACGGCGCCCCCAGCCACGGCCCGGCAGCTTCGTCGCACCGCTGAAGACCGGATGAGCCACATCAGCCCACAGGGCCGGGTGCGCCTGAGCGTAGACCTGTGTCTGGACGCCACCGTGCAACTTCCCGAACACGTGCTGGACGAGGCCGAGCTGGCTGCGAACGCACTGTTACGCCTGACACGGCACCAAGGCGAAAAGCCCCAGTGGGCGGCCTACCACACGCTCTTCTGGGAGCGGTATGGAGCCGGATGCCTCGTGCCTGTGCGCGAGGCCGCGCACCTCGCCGCCGGGGTGGGGCTACCCGCAGACTTCCCCATGTCCTTGTGGCCACCCCAGCCCATCAAGGCACTGCCGCGCGACGAGCTGCTGCTGGCCAAAGCGTGGCAGGCGATCATGTCCGGTGCAGACGAGGTCCGGCTCACTGACGCAGACCTCGACGCACTGTGCGGGCGCTCAATCCCCGAGGACGTTGCGATCGCGCCGCACATGGAAATGGCAGTCCGCGTACATGCCGCAACCGACAAGGCCCTTGGCGCGGGGGCCTTCACGCTCGGCGTGCGGCCCGCCTGGAGCACGGGAACCCTCACCGGCCGCTTCGCCGCGACATTAGGGAACGGCTCGTTGAGGTCCCTGTGCGAGAAGCTGCCCACCGGCGTCGACGGCGCACTGCCAGCCCAGTTGTCCTTCACACCGAACCATCCGCACTCCGAGAACGTCGCTCGCATGCCGGCCTACCTGCCGCACACCATCTCGGTCGGCGAACACCGGGCCCCAGCAGCCGGCGCCATTCCGATCGACGACCTGGCCGTGCTGTCCACCAACCGACGACTGCACCTGATCAGCCTGTCACGACGTCGCGTCGTGGAACCGGTGGTACTCCACCCCCTTGCGCTGGAGAAGCAGGCGCCGCCCCTCGCCCGCTTCATCGCCCTGCTCGGGCGAGGATTCGCCACAGCGTGGACCCACTTCGACTGGGGCCCGTCTGCAGCCGGGCTGCCGTACCTGCCGCGCGTCCGCTACCGCAAGGCGATCCTGTCACCCGCGCGATGGCGGCTTACCGCGGATGACCTGCCCCGCAGCGTCTTCCGACCGGCCTGGCATGAGGCCCTGCTGGCGTGGGCCCGAACCTGGAAGTGCCCGCCACCGCTCGAACTCCGGGACGACGACCGCACCCTGCGCCTGGAACTGAGAGAACCCCTGCATGCACGGATCCTGCACCGCCACCTCCAGCGGTACGGGTATGCCGACCTGGCGGAAGGGCCTGAAGACGGAGAACAGGGCTGGATCGGCCACGCTCACGAAGTCACTTTGTCTCTGGTTTCGACCCGCCCGCCCCTGCCTCATCCGGACGTCACCACGGCGCCGGTCGTCACCAATGAGATGCTGCTGAACCCCGGTGACGATCTGCAGCCGTGGGTCCAGGCGAAGCTATTCACCCACCCCACCACGATGGACCAGATCCTCACCCGGCGACTCCCCGGCCTCCTCCACCGCCTTGGCGACACAGCCTGCTGGTTCATCCGCTATCGCACTGTCCAGGAAGAGGATCATCTTCGGCTGCGGATCGCTGCTCATGGCGCGGCCGCGCACGCGGAGACGATGCGGTCCCTCGCCCGGTGGGCAGCAGGCCTTCAGGCGGAAGGTCTCGCCGCACGGCTCGTCCTAGATGGTTACCGCCCTGAGTTCGGCCGCTATGGCACGGGGGACGCACTCGCCGCGGCCGAGGCTGTCTTCGTCGCCGACAGTGAGGCCGTCTGCGGAACGCTTGCCGTGAAAGACCAGGACCGCCGCGTCCTATGTGCTCTGGGCATGCTGGACATCGCCCGCGGTCTGCTCGGTGAGGAGGAGGGCACACAGTGGATGGCCACCACCGCTCCCCGCGGAGGGACCCCCGACTCGGCCGTCTCCCGCCAGACCCTCAGGCACCTTCAGGGCAGTGCCGCGCGCCCGGCGCCGGACCTTGGTGAAGCGTGGCAACAACGGCGAGGGGCTCTGCATGCCTATCGCGCCTACCTCGACGCAGAGCGCACGAGCGTGGTGCTGGAGTCCCTGCTCCACATGCACCACATCCGGCTCATAGGCCCAGACCGAGAGGTGGAAGCGGTGTGCCGTCACGCTGCCCGTCAGGCCTGCCGTTCCCTACTCGCCCAAAGGGGAAAATCGTGACGGCTCTCCACGAGCTCGGCGAAGGCCTCGCTGGCACCGCCCTCTACGAGGCGGTGGCCGCGCGCAGCAGCGGCAGATGGGAGGCGGCCCATTCGGCCGCCAGAACCATGGCGTCGCAGCCAGCCACCACGCACCGGACCGGTGCCAGCCTGTACCGGGGCGCACCTGCTGTCGCCTTCGCTCTCCACACTGCTGGACACCCTGCTTACCGGACGGCGCTCGCCGCCTTGGATGAACGAATCAGGCGCCTGATCCAGAGCCGCCTGGGTGACGCTCACCGTCGGATGGACACTCACACGCCGCCATGCATGAGGGAGTACGACCTCATCAGCGGTCTCACCGGACTGGGGGCATACCTGCACTACCGCGGGACGCAGGCTGACCTGCTGGATGCAGTGCTGCGCTACCTGGTCCGGCTCATCGAGGAACCTGTCCAGCTCCACGGCAATCGGCTGCCGGGCTGGTGGACGTCGGACGGCCCCAGAGGCAAACCTGAAGAAGGCCGACCGCTGGGGCACGGCAACTTCGGCATGGCACACGGCGTATCTGGGCCTATCGCGCTGCTGGCCCTGTGCGCCCGCGCCGGACACGAGGTACCGGGACAGCGCCAGGCCCTGGTACATGCTTGCCGGGTGCTGAAGGAATGGGCACGGCCACAGCCGGGAAGGGCCTGCTGGCCCGAAACCGTCACCGCGCCGCAGTGGCTCGCCAAGGAGCCCCAGCGACCGCGTCCTGGCAGGCCCTCGTGGTGCTACGGCACCCCCGGCATCGCCCGGAGCCTGCAACTGGCAGCCCTCGCCTGCCAGCAGACCGCCCTGCAACACGAAGCCGAGGACATCCTCACTGTCTGCGCCAGTGACCCCGAACAGCTGGCACTCCTTGACGATATGACGGTCTGCCACGGGTGGTCCGGATTCAGCCTGGTCCTCCACCGGGCAGCAGCCGACGCCCGCGAGGGGAGCGCCCTTCGCCAGCTCGGCGCAACAGTGCACGCCCGGCTGCGCGCTCTCACGGTGCAGGGGCCGCTTCCTCGTACCCCCGGACTCCTCACCGGAGCAGACGGCATCCAGCTCACCATGCACACCCTCACCCTGGTCCCAGCCGTTGCACCAGGCTGGGACACCTGCCTCCTTCTCGCCTGAGACGAAAGGGAATCTCGCTGTGAACGATGCGTCCACCGTCGATGAACTCCGTAACCAACTCGTTGACGAAATCCTTGGCCAGCACTCCCTGCCGCCTGCCGTAGAGCACGCCCTGCGGACGGTCCGCCGCGATGCCCACCTTCCCGGGCTCGACCCTGCCGACGCCTACACCAACAACGCCGTCACGATCAAGGAAAACCCGGACGGCCCGCTCGCCCTGTCCTGCGCCTCGGTACCATCCACCGTCGCCATGATGCTGGCGCAGCTCGACGCGCAACCCGGTGATCACGTCCTGGAAATCGGCGCCGGCACCGGCTACAACGCCGCCCTGCTGTCCGAGATTGTCGGCCCCACGGGCGAAGTCACCACCGTCGATATCGACGCCGACGTTGCCCTGCACGCCCGCCAGGCCCTGAACCGGACCGGATACGAGCACGTCCGCGTCATCGAGCGTGACGGCTTGGTCGGTGCACCCGAGCACGCGCCCTACAACCGGATCATCGGAACCGTCGGATTCTGGGACGTTCCCGCCGCCCTCCGCCAGCAACTCGCCGAGGGAGGCAGACTCGTCCTGCCGCTGCGCTGGCGAGGCCAAACCCGCTCCGTCGCCTTCCACCGCCGCGGCGAAACGCTGACCTCCGACGGCATGGAACTGTGCGGCTTCGTGCCCATCATCGGCCAAGACGGAGAGCGCATTGTTGAGCTCGCCGACGGCATCGTCCGCCTGCACCACGATCAAGACCAAGGTATCGACAGCGAACAGCTCGCTGAGGTGTTCGCCAGCCCCGAGACCATCGAGTGGGCTGACGTCCGAGTCGGCCGTCAGGAACCCTTCGATGGCCTCTGGCTCCGCATCACCGCTTTCGAGGACACCATCTGTCGCATCGAGGTCACTAAGCAGGCTCTGGCGAGGGGAGTGCGGCGACCGGTCATTCCGGTCCGCAGCCCAGCCCTCGTTGAGGGTGACTCCTTGGCCTACCTGATCGCTGAGCGAGACGACGCCGACGCCGAACGGCCCGTACGACTCGGTGCCGTCGGCTACGGCAGTTACGGGACTGAACTCGCCCGCAGGATGGTCGCCCACATTACTGCCTGGAGCCCGGACCGAACAGCAGTCCCGCGTCTGAGTATCTACCCCGGTAAGTCCTCGGATCGGGACTTGCCCGCGGGCCACTCCTTCGACAAGCGGGAGAGCCGCGTCGTCATCTCCTACGAGGAAGATCCTCGCCGAAGGGCATGAGGGCAGCGGTGGGGGCGTCACTCACTGGCCGCAGTGTGGGCACCGCATACTGGGGCGCCCTCGCGTCTGCACCGTCACGCCCTGAGCACGCAGGCGCTTGACCTGGTAGTGGGCCGACGAGGCGGAAGACAGGCCGGCCGCCTGGGCGAGCTCCTTCAGGGAGGGAGCTTCGCCGTGCTCGGCGACCCAGGCTCGCGCACTGCGCATGATGCGGGTCTGACGCTCGGTGAGGTTCACGGCCGAGTCCTGTTGCGCCCGAGTTCCTTGAGGGCGACTCGGGCGGCCGGTGTTCCCGCCGAGGTCTGCCAGTACGGATGAGCCGCGATCAGTCGGGAGAGATGCAGCAGCTGCCTCCGGTGCGCGGCCGCACCATCGGCCGCTTCGGCGGCCAGGCGCCCGTACGTGACATACCAAGCTGTCTGGGCCTCCAGGAGGTCCGGGGGGAAGGTGTTGCGGTCCATGCCGTGATTAGAGCGCATGTTCGATTTTCGGGGCAACTGACGACGCGTTGCGCCAGACGTTGAGCTCGTGCCATCCAAGGTTGATCGATGCGCCCACTACAGGAGCAGCAAGATCAACCACATGATCGAGGCAAAGATCGGTAGTGCGTAGACGATGAGAGGCATGTGGCTGAGGCCAGGAGAGCGGCTCGCCAGGCGCGACTCTCTGAACTCTGGTAGTCGTTCTTCGGCCCGGCCCTGAACGGCCTTTGTGTACCGGAAGTGGCGGTGGCCGGCATAGAGCCACGACAACGTCAGCACAATCCCGAAAGCAGCAATGACTCGGGCTGCAGTGAGACTCGGGGATCCTGCCGACCCGTCGCCGGTACTTGCGGACATCACGGTGGCGTAGGCCACGACTTGGAGCGACTGGGCCAGTAGGAAGAGGTTGCCTCGTTGGAACAGCATGCCGTCTTCGTGCATCCCGTGCTGCCACAAACGTTCGTCCTGGGCGCGGCGCTGAGCCGTTGGTTCCTCTTCCGGGGTTGCCATGGATTGGGTATTCCCCCCACAAACGGAAGCATCCGAGCCAGTTGGCGCATCTGCCAGGTGCAGAGGCGCTGAAGCCTCGTTGACTCGCGCTTAAGGCTCGATGGCGCTGGACAGCGGAGAGTGATCACTGGTGACGCTCGGGAGTTCCTGCCGTGATGTCTACGATCGAACTCGTGAGCGAGAATGCTGCAGGGCTGGCTCTGGACACCATCAGCGCGATCGTCGAGAAGAAGATCCTCACGGACAAGATCAGGATCTTCAGGGCGGGCGAACCGGTCTTCAACCCCGACACCGGCCAGTACGAACCAGGTCCTCCCGTCACTGTCTACGAGGGACCGGGTGCAGTCTTTCCGGCCAGCGGGCCATCCATGGTCCTTCACCTTGCCGGGCAGCCGTACGTGAACGACACCCCGTCGCGGTACCGACTGCTGACCCCGCTGTCCGCGCCAGTGGCCTCCCGGGAAGACAAGGTCGCGGTGCTGGAGTCCGAGGACGAGTCGGCCACGGGGCGCACCTGGCGTGTCCTCGATCTCGGTGAGACCTCCACTCTCCTGATCGTGCGCACCACATGGGTGGACCAGGACACGCAGACGACGGGAAGTGCGAAGTGACGACGGCGATCGATCCGGAGGAAGTACGGAAGCAACTGGAGGCCAAGCTTCTCCTGGACGCCGTACGCATCACCCGCCCGACCGGCACTCCGACGCTGGATCCGGGCACAGGGCTGCTTGGTGACATCCCTGTGGAGCTGATCTATGAAGGGCCCGGTGCGCTCCTGTCGGGGCACGGGCAGGTCACCGCGGAAGGCATCGTCGGTCGGCAATGGCTGGACGACACGGTGTCCTGGTACCGACTTCTCACGCCGCTCGGAGCTCCTGTTCCGGCTCGTTACGACCGGGTGGAAGTGACGGTGGCCCACTCGGGGAGCGCGGCGACGAGCGGGCGCGTGTGGCAGGTTCTCGACCCGGCGGAGGCCTCGACGGTGGAGTTGGTGCGGGTGACGCGGCTGGACGAGATTACGCCTCCGTCCTGAGACGAATCGGGGTTTCCGAGAGTCGTCCTACGCTCGATGCATGGAGATCACTGATGCTCCGGCCGCCGATATCCGGCAGGTCAGGATTACAGCAGAGGGCGGAAGAGCCGTACTTCGGGTCGACGGGGTGGACCACTCGCGCGCTGTCTCCGCCTACACCATCCGCCAACTGGCGGGAGAGCCAGCGGAGGTGGTCCTTCAGCTGGCGCGTGGACGGGCCGATGCCGCGTTCGAGGGGTACGCGCGGGTCGCAGTCGGTGTCCCCTACGAGCCTGGGGATGCTGCCGCACAGTTCCTGTCGGCCATCGATGCGCGACTCCTGGAGAAGTCGGCGCTCGCTCGGCCGGACCTTGACGGTGGCGAGCACGGCTTCACCAAAGCGGTCTTGGCGCAGCTGGGGGAGTGGGCTCGGGGCGAGTTCAGCGAAGCTCAGGAGGTCGGCTGATGTCGCCATCAGGACGCGGGCACCGAGGCGTCGGCGCTTCCTCGAATGCCGCACAGATCGCGGCCCAGCTCAATGCCCGTGCCGCAGCGGCATTGCCCACCGCTGCGGGGGTGGTGCAGCACCACGCCATGCTGTTGGAGACCAGAATCAAGGCCCACGCCAGCGGCCGTCCCGGCCCGAACGCGCCGACAGGTGACTACCGGCGCTCCTGGACTCACGAGATCACCACGTCCGGTGTGTCCGTCGAGGCGGTAATTGGGACGAACAAGCCTCAGGCGCGGCGTCTCGAGTACGGCTTCGTGGGGGCTGACAGCCTCGGCCGGATCTACAACCAGCCCCCGTTCCCTCATGTGGGACCGGCTGTTGAGGAGATTCGCCCCGTCTTCCTGTCGGCTCTTGGCGCGGCGTTGGGTGACTGATGGCAGTATCGGGACGCATCATCAGCCTTGCTGTCCAGTCCATGCTCAGCAGTGCGACGGGACGATCCTGCGGGTACGGATCGGCGCCCACAGCCAGTAGCACTCCGACCGGCGCGGGGGTGCCGTACAGCGTGCTGTATCCAGTCGGTTCTACCTCGGACGGGCCGCCGTTCGGGGACGCCAGTGCCGACGCCCGGATCGTCTATCAGGTGACGTCGGTTGCGACGACGGCCGAGCAAGTCGAGTGGATGGCGGACAAGGTCCGTGTCGGGATGCTTGCCCAGACCGCACGCGGCTACGTTCATCCGATCACTCCTTCCGGCTACGTGGTCATGTCCCGCGAGCTGGACAAGGAGGAAGGCGTGACTGCTGCGAGCGGCGTATACAGTTACATTCAGCGGTTCGCGATCGAGGTCACCACCCTCGTCGCGTGACAGCACAACCTCACCGCGGAGGCCCATCGCGGACGCCCGGCCACTCGGCACGGGCCGACTCCCAGCTTGTTTCGTTGGGGACGGGCCTGCCGTGTACCGGGGCCGGTCCGGGCCCCGGAGAGTGAGAGTCGCGTGGCTACCACGCAGCAACGCTTCATGCGCCGAGGGACCACCCTCTTCTACTTCCTTCAGAAGATCGAAGCCGACAACAACGTGCCCACGCGCGCGGAGTTGGCCGCAGGAAACGCCACCGACCTGTCGAGCACGATCTCCGACGTCGAAGGTTGGTCGCTGGAAAACACCCCGATCGATACCCCCGACATGGGCAGCACCTTCGCCACGTCGATCCCCGGCGAGGACAAGGCCGACAACTCGTCGCTGACCTTCTACGAGGACAAGGTCACCGACACCGTAGAGACCCTCCTGTTCAAGGGCGTTGTCGGGTTCGTCGTCATCCTGCGCAAGGGTGACGTCCCGGGCTCGAAGTCCCTCGACGTCTTCCCCGTCCGTGTGGGTAGCCGAAGCCCCTCGTACAGCACGGGTTCAGAGCCCGCCAAGTTCAAGGTCACCTTCGGCATCACCGAGGAGCCCACGCTCGACGCCCCCGTCCCGGCCAAGAGCACCGGAACTGGCGGCACCACGTGACCGCGGCGGTAGCTGGGCCGCCTGCGGCTGCTGTCGCCCGCGACCCCCACTGGTCGGCGAAGATGGCCCGGCTGAAGGCGCGGAAGCTGCCGGAACGCGCACTGAGGCTGTGTGACGACGACGAGGCGAAGAAGAACGCCACCGACGCCGCCCTGGAGCTGGCGAAGGCTCGCACGACCGCCCGCTCGGCGTCTGTCGAACAAGGTGTTGTCGAGGCCGAACGCGAGCAGTGGGTCATTTCCCAGCCCGAAGTCGTTGCCGCGCAGCTCAAGCTCGATGACGCCGAACGCGCACTGGCGGACGTCACCCTCGTGCTCACCTTCCGCGCGTTGCCCCGGCCGGCCTGGGAGCAGCTGCTGCGCGACCATCCGCCCACCGAAGCCCAGGCCGACCAGGGCATGGAATACAACATCGAGACCTACCCAGCGGCGCTGATCTCGGCCTGCCACATCGAGCGGGACCAGGACGGCGTCGAGGTCCCAGGCATGACGGAGCGCGACGCGCAGGAACTCCTCGACGCCTGGCCGGACAGCGAGGCCAAGGCCCTGTTCACCTGCGCGCTCCTGGTCAACCAGACGCTGAGGGCCGACCTGGGAAAAGGCTGATCTCCGACGCGGGATTCCGGGCGGAGATGGAGGTCTGCGCCTCGTATGGCATTCCGCATTCGCAGTTCACCGGCTCCGGGCAAGGCAGGTGGACGGCGCTCGACCGTGCGAAGGCCATCGCCTACCTCGCCTACTCGCGGTCGGTCTGTGACTCGTGCGGCACCCGGTCCGACGAATGGGACGAGAGTGCAGGTGGTGATCGGTTCGCGTACGTCACCGAGACGCATCGGTGCCTCGGCTGCGAGCTGATCGCCATGGAGCAAGAACAGGTTCCTGAGGGACCTGAAGGGCGTGGGGTCAAGGTTGGGCTGCGGCCCAGGAAGAAGGCATGACCGGTGGCCGGGGCCTACTCCCTTTACGTTTCGATTCACGCTGGCGTGTCAGGCCTGGTGGGTGGTCTTCGGACGGCGGCAGGCCACGTGACCGCATTCGGCGGTCACGTGCGCCGTCTGGACGGTGACCTCAACCAGCTGGCCGCCCGATCGGACCAGACGCGACGGGCCATGGTCACTGGCTTCACCGTGATGGGCGCAGCTCTGGGTGGCGCGTTCCTGATCGGTGTGAAGAACGCCATCGAGCTCGAAAAGCGGATGGCGAACGTGATGACGATCTCCAAGGAGATCAACAACGCCAACATCCAGCAGTTCACTGACCAGATCGTCGAGCTGAGCACACAGCTGCCACAGACCGCCGATCAGCTCGCCGAGGGCCTGTACCAGGTCGTCTCGACCGGCTTCGACGGCTCCGACGCGATGACGATCCTGCGGGTCGCTGCGCGCGGCGCCGCAGCCGGCCTGACCACGACAGAAACGTCCGCCCGCGCCCTCTTGGGCGTCCTCAAGGCGTACGGCATGGACGCCTCCCACGCCGCTGACGTCATGGACGTCATGTTCCAGACCGTCAATTACGGCGTTGTGTCCTTCGACGAGCTGGCCCAGCAGCTCGGCGACGTCATACCCATGGCCTCCGCGGCGGGGGTGGAATTCGACGACATCAGCTCGGCGCTGGCGGCGGTCACGCTGACCGGTATCCCCGCGGCAGAGGCCGTGACCGCGCTCAACATGCTGATGACGCGGATGATGAAGCCCACCCGCGAGCTCAACGACATGATCAAGGGCTTCGGTTACGAGTCCGCAGCTGCTGCTCTTGAGCAGGACGGCCTGTACGTCGTCATGCAGAAGGTCCGTGATGCCACCGGTGGCAGCGCCGACAAGCTGGTCCCTCTGCTGAAGGACATCCGCGCGGTGCGAGCCGCCTTGGCGCTGTCCGCCGCCGACGGGGCGAACTACGCGGCCACCTACAAGGGCATCAGCGTCGAGGTCGAGAGAGCGGGCGCGACACAGAGGGCGTACGCGATCCAGATGGACACCACGGCAGGGCAGTGGAGTCTCTTCCGCAACCAGGCGCAGGCTCTCGGTATTGACATGGCCCGTGCCTTGCTCCCCGCTCTGCAGAGCATCGGCGAGGCCGCGAATGTCGTGGCCGGAGCGATCAACGACCTGCCTGGCCCGGTGAAGTCCCTGATCGGTGTCCTGGTCACCTTGTCGGCGGTCGCTCTCTTGGGCAAGGCCGCGTTCCTGCGGTTCTCGGCTCAGCTGGCCGCATTCCGCACCCAGCTCGCCGCCGCGCGCGCCGGCGGCTCCATGCTCCCGGCCGTGCTCAGCGGCACCGGGATTGCCGTTGCGGGCCTCACCACGCTGCTGGCGGTGGGCGTCGGCGCCTACGCGATGTACTCGGCCAGCAAGCAGAAGGCGAAGGCCGCGACGGAAGAACTCGTAGGTGCCCTCCGCAAGGAACGGGAGGAAGGCGAGCAGGGGGCGGGCCTGCGCATCTTCACTGAGCAGCTGACCAACGGCGACGACGTGAAGAAGCTCAAGGACGCCGGTGTCGATGTGAACACCGCCATCGACGCCATCACGTCCGGCGGCAAGAAGCTACAAACCCTCAAGGACGAGCTGGCGTCCAAGAAGGCCGCCTCGTGGGAGGTCGTTGGCGGCACCTACACCTACGACATCGACTTCGACCGGGCCAAGGACGTGCTGGACAAGCAGCACAAGATCTGGTCGAACGCGGTGAAGAAGGAGAACGAACTCGCGGCCAACATGGCCATCGTCAACAACAAGATCAAGGCGAATCGGCGGGAAGCAGCCGGGGCCTGGGACATCACCCAGTCACTGCCGACGGACAAGAACGGCGCACCGCAGTTCACCGAGCAGATGGAGGCGATGGCCAAGACTCTGGAGTCGATCGTCGACCCGGCGAAGGCGTGGAAGGCCGCACAGGACAATGTCGCGGCAGCCAACCGGAAGGCCGGACGGTCCGCCGACGCCTCCAAGGCATCGCTCGTCGACTACGTGAAGGAGCTCCGCAAGCAGCTCAAGGCGCAGCGCGACTTCCAGCACAACCTTGGCATGCTGGCGGCCGAAGGACGACTGGACCTTGCCGACCACTTCTCCAAACTCGGGCCGGACTCGGCGCCGATCCTCGACGAGCTGGTGAAACAGCTCCACAACGGCAAGGGCAGAGTCGCAGACGAGCTGGAGTCGATCATCCAGGAGTCGGCCTCCCGATCCACCCCCGCCTTCCGCGCCGGCCTGGAGCAACTTCCCGCGATCTCCGCGAAGTACGGGCGAAAGGTCGCAGAGGCGTGGTCTGACGCGGCGGCGACCAACGACCCGGGCAAGCTCGCGCGGGTCATGCAGGACATGACGGTCACCGACATGTCCAAGGCCGCCAAGAAGCTCCCCAAAGCCGCCGCAGTGCAAATGGAGAAGGGCATGAAGCTCCTCTCCGATGTGGCCGCGAAGCACGGCAAAGAGGTGTCCGCGTCCCTCGCGCAGTCCTTCTTGAAGGGCGACGTCGAGGAGATCCGCACCCAGCTCGGCTACCTGTACGGGGCGGACATGCCGATCAGCGCCCCTGACCTGACGGCTGTGGTGGGCGCCTTCAGGTCGGCTGGCTCGCAGTCGAACGCCGAGTGGTCCGGCATGCTCAGCCTGATTGTCGCCGTGTCCCAGCAGAAGGGAACCGCGGCGGCCGCCGCACTGACCAGCGCCCTGCTGTCAGGCGACATGGCGGCCGTGCAAACGCAGCTCGACGGAATCGGCATGTCCGTGAGCAGGATCCCCGGCAGCAAGACCATCACGCTCAGCGTCAACCGGCCTGCCGCAATCCACATCCCGATCATCGGCAAGGCCACGCCCACCTCGTGGGACCGCGACGCCAACTTCGTCCCGGACTCCATCCAGGCCCGAAAGCATGCCAACGGCGGAGTGGTCGACTATTACGCCGACGGCGGGGTCCGGCAGCGCGAGAACCATGTCGCGCAGATCGCCCGAGCGGGCACCTGGAGGGTGTGGGCGGAGGAATCCACCGGTGGCGAGGCTTACATCCCGCTCGCCCACAGCAAACGCCGCCGCTCCCGCGCGATCGCCGAGGAGACCGTGCGGCGCTTGGGCGGCAAGGGTGTCCAGTGGTACGCCGAAGGCGGCCTGTCCGGATGGTCCTACTCGCCTTCCGGGCGCGCGGAACTGGCCGATGTCTCCTCGATCCACTCGGACTCCATGCGGAAGGTGAAGCGAGGCAGGGGCAAGAACCGTAAGGATGTCGAGATCTTCGACCTCCGGCTCTTCGAAAAGAACCTGGACCGGGCGGCCCGCCAGGCCGCGCGATGGCGCAAGGACCTTGCGACGGTCGCCAGACGTGCAGGCCAGGATGTCGCCGACGCCCTGGAGGCCATGGGTGAGGACGGTGTCCAGCTCACTCGCAAGATGGCCACCGGGTCGAGCAAGTACATCAAGTCGATGACCAAGGATCTGGAGAAGCTGGGCGCGATCGCGAAGGCCAGTCTCAGCGACTTCACTCGGCAGCTCGGCATAGCGGTCAAGGATCAGAGCGCCTTCGAGAAGAACCTCTCGAAGCTCACCGCGATGGGCTTCGGTGACCTGGCGGAGATGCTCGCCGACCAGGCGGACGAGGACGCGGAAGATGTGGCGGCCGAGGCCGTCAAGTCCAAGTCGAAGGCCCGGAAGGCGAACAAGGCCGCGAAGGCAGCAGGCAAGGCGATCCCCGACGACGACCTGCCGGACCTCGTGGCCATCATCCGGGCGATCAAGAGCAGCAAGACCGGCATCCACGACGTCGCCGAGTCCACCGAACTGGACGAGGACCGCATCATCGAAGTCGCGACCCTGGGGCGAGGACGCATCAAGGGGGCGCTCGGCACCAAGGCCGGCCGCTTCCTGAAGGACCTCGACAAGGCATCCAAGGGCCTCGCCTACCTCAACGGCGGCATCCTCACTCCCGGCATCTACGCCACCAGCAACGGCCTGGTGAAGTTCGCCGAGCCCCAGACGCAAGGAGAGGCGTTCATCCCCCTGGGCGGGGCGCAACGCAACTCGGCGACCGCGGTCCTGCGCGACGTCGCCACACGCTTCGGCTACGAGCTGACCCGAACCGGGGTCAGTGGCCCGATGCGCCTGATCGACGCCCGCCCTACTGGGGGCACCCAAGTCGTCGTCGTGCGCGAGCGGCCCGCCGCGCTCGTCGGCTCGATGCCCGTCACCGTGAACGGAAACGCCGACCACTCGGCCGCCGACAGAGTCGGCGTGGAAGTCATGCGCCGCCTCCGCAACGCCCAGCGGGGAGGCCGTATCTGATGGCCACCGCGATCGCCATCAACTTCGCCGGCGTCCCCATGGGGCCTGGAACCCCGTACCTCATTTCGGAGATCAGCGGCCTTGGCACTCCCGAACTCCGCACTCAAGACGTCGAACTCGCCAGCGACGACGGAGCATTCCCAGGCGCTGACTACTACCAGCCGAGAATTGTGACGATCGAGGCAGGCATCAGGACACCGGGAGACCCGGCCGCGGCCACTGATGCCTTGGCCGAACTGCACCGTGCCGCAGCAACCCCGTCAATCCGTCGCGACGCGGGGGACCTGGCGGTGCTGCGCGTGCGGTGGCCGGGCCGGGACAGCACCCGTCGGCTGTACGGACGGGTGCGCAGGGTGGAGACCGCCACCATGAGCAAGGTCAACTTCGGGTGGATCCCGATCACGCTGGAGTTCGCCGCGACCGACCCCCGCTGGCACGGGGAGCCGGAGAAGACCCTTTCCCTGCCGTTGTCGATCTCGACCGAGCGCGTCGGCTTCACGGCCCCCCTCGTTGCGCCGATCACCACCGGCGTGGTGGAACCCGAGCGGCGCAATGGGTGGGCGGTCAACGACGGTGACCTTCCTGCCTGGCCTTCGCTGACGATCCAGGGACCCGTGAGCAACCCACGCATCGACTGTGAGGCAACCGGCCGCACTATCGCCCTCGACTACTCGATCAAGAGGGACGAGACGCTGCGCATCGAGACCCGGCCAGGGACCCGGTGGGTCCTGCACGACGGCGCGAACGCCAGCTTCGCCCTCACCCGCACGTCACGACTGGACCGTTTCACGCTCCCCGACGGCTGGTCGCGCATGTCCTGGACCGGCAGCGACTACACGAACGCCACCCGTCTGACCGTCGCCTGGCGCGACGCCTACACCGCCCTTTAGGAGAAGCACGGCAATGGCTCTCATCCAGCCGCCCCTGATGGTCAACGGGGCCACCCACTCAGCACGCGTGATGCGCATGATGGCCCGCAACCTGGCCCGCGCCTCACAAGGCGTTGTCGAGGGCGACGATCTGCGGGTGCGGCAACTGGTCACGCCTGGCGACGGTGTGCGTGTGGGGGACGGCGCCGCGATCATCACCGGCGCCACTTCCAGGTCCCAGGGCTCCTACACCCTGTTCAACGTCGGCGACACCACTGTGCCCATCGCGCCCACCGGCAGCAACGCACGCACCGATCTGGTCATCCTGCGGGTGGAGGACCCGGAGTACGAGGGAACTCTGGACCCGATGATCGACGCGATCGGCCACTACGAGGTGGTGTCCGGAGTGTCCTCCACCGAGACCTCCGCTCCGTCCGGCCATACGGCGATCCCGCTGGCCCGCATCAGCCTCCCGCCGAATACGGCCACCGTCACCGACAGCATGATCACCGATCTGCGTCGCATAGCCAACGCTCGCAGAGACCGACGGCTGCACACCTCCTTCCCGTCGGCGCTGTCCAAGCTGACCTACCAGGACGGAAAGTGGCACAAGTGGCCCACCGCCGCCTCCTGGCAGATACCGATTCCCCCGTGGGCGACATCGGCGAAGGCGATCGTCACGATCGCCGGACTGCGCATGTTCGACAACGACATCTGGGCCAAGATGCAGATCGTCATCGGTGACGACCGCGGCCAAGACACCCTCATCGACGACAACCAGGGCACCCCGGTCCGCCGCCAGACCGTCGTCATCGCCGACAACATCAGCATCTCGCCAGGCCAGCGCGGCACCACACAGACGCTGTACCTGCAGACCTACATGTACAAGCAGGAGACCGGGAACCTGTCGGTCGACGCCGGCACGTCGATCATCCTGGACATCGAGTTCAGCGAAGGCCTGCGCTGATGGCCTACCGCTACATCACCGCGCGGGCACTGACGGGCGACGTGCTCGCCTGGGATCTGCCGATGAGCGGCGTGGAGTTCGGCCCCTCTCTGTCGGCCGCGGGCTCGTTCTCCGGCTCGGTCGCAGCGCGGCTGGCCACCCTCGTACGAACCCAGGTCGATGCGGGAGACACCTGGCTCTACGTGGAGCGCGACGGGCGCCTGATGTGGGGAGGCCTCGTCTGGCGGGCGACCCCGGAAGGCTCCGAACTCCAGGTGGAGGCTGCCGGGCCGGGCTCCTACCCGCACCGCCGTCACGATCTGCACGGCAACCTGGGCGGCCGCGGCCCTTACGTCAACGCCGACCCCTGCCGCGTCATCCGCGACGTATGGGCGTACCTCCAGGAGCAGCCCGACGGCGACCTCGGCGTGGTCGTGGACGACACCACCTCCAAGGCCAAGATCGGCACCCCCGCGGACCGCTACAGCATCGACTGGTGGGAAGCGCCAGTGCTCGGCGACATCATCGAGGACATGGTCCAGGTCGAAGGCGGCCCGGAATGGACCGAAGCCGTGTCATGGGCCGGGAACAGGCCCCGTCACCGCATCCGAATCGGCTGGCCCCGCCTCGGCACCAGGCGCAGGGATCTCGCCTTCACCACCGGTGTCAACATCATCGAAAGCGTCTCCGTGGAGTACGACGCCGACGAAGCCGCCCAGGTCGTCATCGGGCTCGGCGCGGGGGAGGGCCGCAACCGGCGGCGGGCCATCAACGCAGTACGCAACGGCCGCCTGCGCCTGGAGCACGTACTCGAGGTGAGTTCGGAAAAGGGCAAGGACCGGCTCGCCGCGCGGGCCCGCACCGAACGCATCGCACGACAGGTGACCGGCGAGGTCACAGAGATCACGGTGCGCGACCATCCCGCCGCACCGATCGGATCATGGCAGATCGGCGACGAGGTGCGTGTGCGCGTGCACGACGAGTGGGCCGACTACGACATGTGGTCGCGGATCGTCTCCTACCAGATCCGCCCCGGCGCGGACGAAAGCGAGCGTGCCGTAATCCAGCTCCGGCGCGCCGACCGCTTCACCTACGGAGGCGCCGCATGAGCAGGGAGATCGCCAACCTGGCCGCCAGAGTCGCCGCACTGGAACGGAAGCTCGCCCGCACGTCCCGAACAGCCAAGCTGGCCTACTCGTCGATCGAGGACGGGGCCGTCGAGGTGCACAACCGCGACGGCGTCCTCACGGGCATCGTCGGCGTGCAACCGGACGGAACGACCGGCATCACCGCGGTGAACGGGACACCCCCGCCCAGACCGAGCCCGCCCCTCGTCGAAGCAGGTCTGGCCGCCATCAAGGTCACCTGGGACGGGGCCTTCACCGACGCGGCGTCGGCACCCTTGGACCTGTCCCGCGTCCAGGTCCACGTGCTGCCCGACGCGGCGGCCGCCCCGGACGTCCGCAATCCCACCGCCACGATCGAGGCCGCATCAGGTGCTGCCGTAACGATCGGAGTCAGCGCGTACGAGACCGTGTGGGTGCGCCTCATCGCCCTGAACACCTCCGGCATCCCCGGTAGCCCCTCCGCAGCGAGCGCAGTCGTCCCCCGCCGGACCGGACATAGCGACATTGCCGGTGGTGCCGTTCAACTGCCGCACCTCTCGGGCGCCTTGGCTGACTCCGTCGCCCAAGGCTTCGCCGATGCGTCGTTCGGTTCGACCAGCTGGTTCGTCACCGGTCTCGGTTCCAACGCCTCATGGACTGTAGTCGCATCTGCCGAGGCCCAAAGTGGGGGAACCGTAGGGCAGGCCACGGGCGCCGTCTCCCTCGGCGGACGCGTGCGCATCCCCTACGAGCCGTCGACGCTGTACCGCGTGTCCGTACGCGTGCGTACGACAGCCCAAGCCGATCCCGCCACGCCCGACACCGTGTACCTGGGCTTGCTGGGCTACGCCGGCGACGGCTCCACCCCGGTCAACCGCAACGGTGAACCGTCTCTGCTGACGCAGAACTACTGCGCGGCCGCGGGCGCCGGCGTCGCTGCCTCAGCGGGATGGACGACGTACACCGGATACGTGCGCGGCCGGGCCGACGTCGGCACGGGAGGGCCGAACCGGGACCTGAGGTCCCCCGGGACCATGCACAACAACGTGCGGTTCATCAGCCCGTACGTGCGCCTCAACTACGGCAACAGCACCGGGACGATGCAGGTTGACTGGGTGTCAGTGACTGCGGTCCAGACAGGGCTGGTCACGGTCGACCATCTGGCCGCAGGCTCCGTCCGAGCTGAGCATCTCGACGCTGACGCCATCAACGGCAAGACCGTCACCGGCGCCATCGTGCAGACAGCAAGCACCGGTCGGCGCCTGGTCCTGAATCCGGCGACGCGCAACGGTCAACCCGCTTTGGAGATGCACTCCGGCTCCCAGGCAGAGGTTGCACCGGGACGTGTCAGGTCGGACGTCCTCAACATGGGTTCTTGGCTCCAACCGGAAATCACCGTTGAATCTCCGCTCGTCGGTGGCTCACGTGCTGATATCACGCTCAGGTCGCCCGAAGTGGACGGCCAGGGACGGGTCAGGATCGAGCCGTCCGACCAGCTCGACGGGCATGCGCACATCACCGTGCAGAACGGTGGCCCCAACGGGGATTCAGAGATCACGCTGTACGGCGCACGAGGCAGTAGAGCGGGCCGAGGTTTCCATTCCATCATCGTCAAAGGGAGTGGCATCACCGTTCATGGCGGGGCACGCCAAATGCGTTTCAGGGAGGGCGTGTTAACCGCTCCCAACATCGTCACGGGCACTGCTTCGGTCACGCCGACCGCGAACGTTCCCACGTCGGTGACTGTCAGCGGTCTCGATGTCGCTGGTACCGATCACCGAGGCTTCGTCACTGCGACATCTTCGGTCCCGGGCACAGTGGACGAGTGCACTGTCACCAACGTAAGCGAGTCGGGTCTGACGGTGTGGGTGAAGCGCAGCAACAGCACAGCAACCGCCATCGCCTACCTCATCATCGGGAGCTGAAGTCTTGACGCACTCCGTCGAACCGGCCGACTGGCCCTCTGCGGTCCTGACAGCGGTTTGCCGGACTCCGGGTTGTCCGGCAGAGGGCATCCCCTATCAGGGGCTGTACTACGAGAACCAAGAGCCGCCCGTCTACCGGGGGCAATGTGGGCGATGCAATCACCCCATTGAGGACCTGCACTGACGCTGGAATCCTCCGCCTCTGGCTGCCACTAAGTGGACTGCATCGCGCCGTTATTGCCGTATGAGGCCGCCCTATTGCGGTACGGAGGTGAGGCACTCTACTGTCCTCTTCGGAAACTACTGTCGGACGGAAAGTACTCACCCGGGAGGGAATGTGGCACACCGCTTACTGGCAGGCGCAGCCGCTACAGTCATCGCCGTCGGGACCCTGGCCATAGCGCCAACGGCCACAGCTGCAACACCTGCCCCACTCAATGACTGTAGTCATTCTTGGCGCAATGCTAGTGCAGATTCGGGAACGATTACTGCTACCGGCGTCAATATGCGTAAAGGTCCGCACATTATGTGCGACATAATCGGTGCCTTCAGTAACAGGAAAGTCTATGCGCACTGCTGGGATACCGGCAACACGGTGCATGGCAACCCCCACTGGTGGCACGTTCGAATCGCCGGAACGGATATTAACGGCTGGGTATCCGAGTATTACCTGTCGCACTCGATAACGCGAAATGCCAGCGAAAGGTGCTAATGCCGATCTTGACGTGTGAATGCACATGAGTTGCCCTAGCCGGCCTGCGGCAGATGTGCATTGACCGTTGCCTCTCGGCGTCACGCACTCGACCGCGGAACTTCTCCTGACTGGTGCGGTGGTGCTGGAAAGGGCCGTCAACCATTGGTTGGCGGCTCTACTCAGGCAGATTCGCGGCGGGTTGTTTGAACCCCTGCTGATCTCGTACACGCGCCTCGGTGGAGACTCGGGTTTTGAGCGTTGTCGCAAGCGCCTAAACTGAGGCACGGCGTGGGGCCACGATGGAGGACCTCCG
This sequence comes from Streptomyces sp. NPDC050732, assembly GCF_040654255.1. Classification (NCBI taxonomy): domain Bacteria; kingdom Bacillati; phylum Actinomycetota; class Actinomycetes; order Kitasatosporales; family Streptomycetaceae; genus Streptomyces; species Streptomyces sp. NPDC050732. Next base: position 15,227 of record NZ_JBFAHP010000031.1, on the reverse strand, counting down.
TGACCGCGCCGAACCAAGACCCCACTCCTTGGGAGCTGCTGCGTGCCATGCAGCAGATGCGCGATGACCTGCGCTCCGACTTCGCTGAACTCGGCGCCCGGCTTGCAGAGATGGTTACGAAGATCCAGTACGACGCTGACCGCCGCGCAGACGAGATCCGGATCAAGAGCCTCGAAGATGACGTCGAGGGCCTGGGTCGTGCTTGGGAAACGGAGCGGGAGGCAGCCCGCGGTGCCCGCCGCCTGGCGCTCACCGCCCTCGTCGCCCCAGTGGTCGTCGGCGTCGTTGTCGCCATCCTCGTCAGCGTGCTCGAACTGTAGGCCAACACACCACGGCGCGGGGGAGAAGCAGGACGCGCCATGCCGGAGCTCTGGCTCCCCGGTGCCGAGCGACACCCGCTCGGCGACACCGCACCTACCGATAAGCAGTACGCGCCCCGCGTGATCTGGCACATCACCTGGGACAAGAACGGCACGGCGACCAAGCCCGCCGACCTCGTCCCCTTCGGCCAGCTCGTCCGGTACTTCACGGGCGGCGGCAGCGGGGCCGCTCCCCACCTCCTGTGGGACCCATTCACCGGACGGACCGCCCAGTTCTACCCAGCCAACAGCCGTTCCAAGTCGGTCGTCGACGCCGCTGGCGGCACCCGTACGAACCGGACCGGGAAGGTGTGCCTCCAGATCGAGACGCTGTTCTTCCCCTACTGCCGAGTGCGCGGGAAGACGTACGCGACCGTCCGGGACACCCCGGCCCAGGGGCTCGACAAGATCCTGGCCTGGGCCAGGAGTTGGGGAGTCCCCGACGTATGGCCGATGGGCACGCCCACCTGGAACGCGAACCGCAGCGAGCGCACGTGGGAGACGCGGGGCGGGCACTACGGTCACAGCCAGGTGCCCGAGAACCGGCATACCGACCCGGGCCCGATGCCTAGGTGGCCCGGCGGGACGGACCCGGGGCCCAAGCCGGGACCGCCGCCGTTCCCCGGCCGCAGTGCCTTCGGCCCCGGCAAGTCGAACGCCTCGATCCTCCTCCTGGGTCAGCAGCTCGTCCGGCGTGGGTTCGGCAAGCACTACCGCGTGGGCCCGACCCGCGATTGGGGCGAGGCCGACCGCCTGAACGTCAGGGACTTCCAGCTCGCACAGAAGTGGAGCGGGTCAGACGCCGACGGCCTCCCCGGCCCTCAGACCTGGGCCCGCCTCTTCGGCTGACCCACGATCCCATCAAGGAGCAGAACCCATGAACCTGTACGCATCCCTTCTGCGCACTGGGGTGCCGGCCGTGGTCGGCTGGCTCGTTGCGGTGGCCCTGCGGCACGGCCTCGACCTGGACGCGACCGCCGTATCCGGCGTCCTCACTCCGGTCGTGATCTTCGTCTACTACGGAGCTTTCCGCTTCGCCGAGGAGCACGTGTCGCCCCGCTTCGGCTGGCTGCTGGGCTACGCCCGGCCGCCGAAGTACGAGAACTCGCAGTTCTCGCTGCCGAGGACCTGACCGGACCGGCGTGAAAACGTGTACTTGAGCCCCAGCCGTGGGTTGTTGAGGCTGCGTGTGGCTCTGGGGCGCGGGGCTTTGGTTGGCCGCTCTCCGCCCAGTGACGGCTCTCCAGACGGCCTGACCAGGACTGCGCTACCGATCACGCTGGTCGCCCGTCTACTCTCGATCCAGAGGACCGGGCTAACGCCCGGCCCAGGCTCCCGGACCCCGGGCCGTGACCGTCATTGTGAGGCCAGCTGGAGCCGCATCGCCGACGACGCGGCTCCAGCCCCTGCCCTCCAGGCGGCGGCGGGGCACTCCCGCGGCCCCGCCACCCGGAGGGCACCTCGCGCGAGGCCCGACCGAGGGGGAGCCTCGGTGCCTCGCGCACCCGGCCGCCGCCGCACCTGGCGGCGGCCGGACACATAAGCGTCCCACCGCCGCTGCCCCTTGTACGCGCGATGCCAGGTTCGGGCCGCCAGTTCCCGTGGGTGCCGACGCATTCCCGCAACGCCGACACCCACGGTCGGACTGCACCGGCCGCGGAGGGGAGCTCGACACAGCCGGAACGTCCTACTCCCTACCCTCCTCCCCGGACAGGGGGCAGAACGGTCCGGGAGAGCGCATTTCCCCTACGCCAAGCACGCTCCCGCCCAGCCCTCACCCGCTCCTGACGCCGACGGGCACTTGAGCAAACATGGAAGAAGGCCCCCGTCTCGCGACGGGGGCCTTCGACCTCTTGGAAGCACCCACACTACCTGGTCCCCTGGGGATACAGACTCCGCTCGCACACTGGTTACAATCTATATGCAGACGTACCGTGAGCGAGAGGCGATGGAGTGACCGAGGATCAGAGGCCATCGGTGAGGAAGCCGTACCTGGCCGGCGGGGCTGAGTTCGCCGAGCTGTATGACGTCAAGCGCCTCCAGGTCAGTCAGTGGATCAGTCGTGACCACACGCTCGACTACCGGTACGCGAAGATCATCAGCGGATCACCCTACTGGCTACTCCAGTTCGCGAAAGGCTTCGGTGAGACCACTCCGCGTCCCAAGCACCTCAATGAGACGGTCCTCGCGCGGCTGGTGAAGGAGCAGAGTCCGGGCTACTGGGTCGGCGAGGTCAGTCAGCTTCCGCCGCTGGTGGGCCAAGCCGAGCTGGTGGCGTTGTTCGGCCTGCCGTCCGGCGCCCTGCTGAGGAAGGCGGTGAGCACGAGTCGCTTTCGCGCCGCCGACTACACCCTCTCCGGATCGCCGATCTGGCTCCTGGAGCCGGTGATGGCGGATGTGCCCGCGCTCCAGGCGGGTGCCCGCAACGTGGACTGGGCGGTTGATGAAACGGTCCTCGCCGCGCTGCGCGACGGGACCTACGAGGGCCCCGGCGCGAGGATCGTGCCGCGAGGAAGGGCCGCCGGTAAGTCCACCAACTGAGCCCGCTACGGGGCGACTTGTTCTTGTTCTAAGCCCTATTTGCATATAGAATAGAAGCGCACTCGTTGGGGTGCGCTTCTACTTGTTGGGGGTAAGGATGCCGGTTTCCAGGGGGCCGCCGGGTGTGGGATCGGGGAGGTTGTCGATCGACATTCCTCTTGGCCAGAGATAGATTCCAACACTCCAGAGTGAGTGTGCTATCTCTGAGGGGGAGAGCCTTGCTGATCGAACAATCGCCGTTGTTCGGCACCATCCAGCCCGTTCGCCACCCCGCCAACGTCGGCAACCTGACCATCCAGCAGCGGTTCGAGGCGTTCCACGCACTCAACCCCTGGGTGCTCCGGTCGCTGGTCCGGATGACCGCCGACTGCGCGGAGAAGGGGTTCGGCCGCATCGGCATCGGGATGTTGTTCGAGCTCCTGCGCTACCAGTACGGCGCGGCGACCCGAGGCGACGAGTTCGCGCTGAACAACGACTACCGCTCCCGGTACGTCCGGCTCCTCTTGGCCGAACACCCGGAGTGGGCACCGCTTTTTGAAGTCCGGGCTCTGCGCACGGACTGACACGACCTCTTGGAGCCAGATCGTGAACGCAGCAGCGGGCGCTACCAAGCCGCCCGTCATCAAACTCAAGACTCGCAAGCCCACGGGCATCGTCCCGTGGCCTCTCCTCCTGATCGAGGGGGAGGAGGGGGCCGGCAAGACCTACTCGGCGGCCCAGTTCTCCAGCAGTGAGCGCATCGGCCAGATGTACTGGATCGACCTCGATGAGGGATCGGCCGACGAGTACGCGGCCATCGAGGGCGCGAACTACCTGATCATCGAACACGACGGGACCTACCGGGACATCCTCGAACAGGTCGAGGCCGTGCACGCAGAGGCGCGGCGCGCGGCGGCAGCCGGAGAGCCGCCGGTCGTCCTGACCATCGACTCGGGGTCAGCCCTGTGGAGGATGCTCACCAACTGGACGTACGAGCGGGGCCGCAGGACACGGAAGAACCGTGCGCTGCTCCAGGAGGACCCGGACGCTGCATACGACATCGGCCGGAACCTGTGGAACGACGCGCTGGAACGGTGGAACCGGATCGTCTACCTGCTGCGCACCCTGCCCGGCATCTCCATCGTGCTGGCCCGCGGTAAGCAGGTCAGTGCCACGGACGACAACGGCCAGCCGATCCAGGGAAAGAGCGAGTGGAAGGTGTCGGCCCAGAAGGACCTGGGCTTCGACTCCACCTGCTGGGTGCGGATGAAGCGCAACGCCGACCCGCAGATCATCAAGGTCCGGTCCCTGCGGATGCGCGTCGAGCAGAGGAAGCCGCTGAGCCTGCGGGACTTCAGCATCGAGGACCTGGTCTTCAACAAGCTCGGCTGCTCCGTCGAATCCCAGCCGCGCATCATGCCCGCGCTCACCGGTGACCTGGTCCAGCCGTGGCTGAACCGCATCGCCGAACTCAAGGACAAAGAAGCCCTCGGCGCGCTGTGGCGCTCCGTCCCGGACCCGGCCAACCGCCTCGGCCGGGAGGAGATCGCCACCGTTCGGGCCGCCGCCGAGCAAAGGGCGGCCGAGCTGGACAACCCCCGCTCGGAGATGGGCGAAGGCCCACTGACCGACGCCGACAAGCTCCGCGCCGCCGCCAAGCGGAAGGCCGCCGAGCAGGACTCGGACGCCGAGCAGTGACCGGCCCACACTCACCTCTTGGAGCATTCCCATGTCCGTAGCCACCATCGCCGACGGCATCGCGCCGTCCATCTGGAACGCGGCCCACGACGTCGACGCCCGTCGCCCCCGCTCTCTTCAGACCCAGCTCGGGGCATCCGACACCGTATGCGGCCGACGGGCCGCCTACATCCTCCACGGCGTCACCCCGACCGACCACGCCGACAAGCGCGCCGCGATCCTGGGCACGTTCATCCACTACGGCCTGCTGGAGTCGGCGCGCACGGAATTCGGATGGCTGGTCGAGCGCAGCGTCCAGGACGACCTGATCAGGGGGCACGTCGACGTCGTCCAGCTCGACGCGGCAACCGCCGCCCGCCTGCCTGCGCGACACAGACCGGTGATACCCGCCGACGTGCTCACCGTGGAGGACGTGAAGACGAAGTCCACGTACATGTGGGACCGCGTCCTGCGCTACGGTGCCACGGCCGCCGAGCTGCGCCAGGTCCACCTGTACGCGGGCGCGCTGCACGAGGTCGGATTCGAGAACGTGCCGGGCCAGCGGTACCTGTCCCGACTCGGACCGCTGGACATCGGGCGCATCCGCTTCCGGTTCATCAACCGCGACAGCGGCGCAGAGCACATTCAGGAGATCGACTTCGACCCCCAGCGGGCCGCTGAGGCCCAGTGGTGGGTGGAGCGCGTGCGCGAGACCAGCGACCCCGAAGAGATGCCGCGTGACTTCAACGGGCCGGGCCTCGACGCCATCTGCGACTACTGCCCCTTCCGCTCCCTGTGCTGGCCTGGGACGGCCCCAGGCGTACCGGAGCAGACGGCGCTCATCCACAACGACGCCGACCGCGAACAGGCGCTGATCGACTACGTGAAGGGTCACGAACTCGCGAGCGAAGGCAACCGGATCAAGACCTTCGCACGCAAGAAGCTGGACCAGTCCCCAGCCGGGATCTACGGGCCCAACAAGCTCTCCTGGCGCGGCGGGAACGACGAGGAGAAGGACGACGTGGAGGCGATGGTCGACCTTCATGAGGTCGCTGGCATCCCCGTGCCGATGAAGCCGGACGCGGATCGCATGGTGAAGAACCTCAAGGCGGCCGGGCTGCCCGTCCCTCGACGCAAGACCGGGAAGAAGACGGCCCCGGTCATCAACGTCGGGCCGGCCTGACCCGGAACCCCCTGACTCCTCAGCCCCGCCCGTGAACCACGGGCGGGGCGCCCCGTCCTGCCGCCATGCCCGTACCGCCCAAGGGGAACCGTGTCCATCCAACTGATGATCGCCGCGGCGTATCTGCCGCCTGACGTGCTCAGCCAGAGCCAGAAACTCGCCCTTATGAAGATCGCGGACAGCGCCGACGATGAGACGCGTCTCGCGCGTCCCGGCCTGACCCGCCTTGCCGCCTGGGTCGGCGTGACCGACAAGCGCGCCATCACCATCGTCACGGAGCTGATAGCCAAGGGCCTCGTCGAACGAGTCGAGACCGGCAAGGCGGGTCGGACCGCCGTCTACCGCGTCTTCCCGCTCGGTGTACCTCCCACGCCGACCACGCCGGATCTCAAGGCGGCTGCGGAGGCCCGTAAGGCAGCTCCCAAGAACCCCCGTAAGGCCCGCTCCGGTTTGGTGCGTTCGGCTCCGGCCAAACCCGCCATGACGTACCAGGACGTCGAAGCGCGTGAGGCAGAACGGCAACAAAGGGCTGAGAAGCCGCAGGTGGAGGCAGGGTTCCACCAGGGGAACCCAGAGGGAGAGGCAGGGTTCCACGGGGGGAACCCGAAGGCAGAAGAGGGCCGGGTTCCACCGGTGGAACCCGATGAGTTTCACGGGGGGAACCCACTGGGTTCCAGCGGTGGAACCCCTTCCTTTCCTGGTCCTTCCTCTGTCCTTCCTTTCCCCCCTGCCCCCACGGCTGACGCCGTAGGGGAGTCCGCGAACGCTCCGGCAGAGACCCCGACGCCTGACCGCGAGGTGCCGCAGAAGGGCTGCGCACGCCACCGTGGCTGTCCTGCTGCTTCCTGCCGTGGATGCGGCACCAACCCGCGCGCAGGGCGCGAGAGAGAGCGGGAGGAGGCCAAGGCTGCTGAGCACCAGGAGCATGGGCGCTTCTGGGACGAGTGGCGCGAGGAGGCAGCCAGCCGCCGTCAACGGGTCGAGGAGCGCCCGGAGTCGGTGGAGGCAGCGCGAAGGGCCGCGCGTGAAGCCTTGCGCGGGTCCAAGGCGCGCAGGCAGCAGAAAACTTAGGCTCCCGAACAATTATTTCGCCAGGAATCTGGACATCCCTGGTATTGCATATAGAATAGAACCAGAACGAGGGGGAAAGCCCCTCCGGCCGAAAGGACGACATGAGCTACCTGCCCACCCTCCGCCGCGCACGCAAGGGCGCGATCGTGCTCGACAGCAGCGCCGCCGCGCAGGAGCAGATCCGCATCCTCGCCGACCTCTATCGCGACGACCCCGAAGGCGTCGGTGACATGCTCATCCAGATCGCCGACCTCAAGGACCAGGCTGAGCGGGAGCGCGACCTCGACGGACTCGGGCACGCCGAGCACATGCGGGACGACATCATCACAGAACTCCTCAACGAGATCGGCGGCGCGGAGATCCACCTCGACCCCCGCGACAACCACCACGCCCTCATGCAGGCGCGCAGCCTCGCCTACCAGGCCCGGTGCATCGCCGACGCGGCCCAGCAGCGCGCCGACGAGCTGGCGATCCTGACCGCCGTCGCCCGCGGTGCGCGCGAGCAGCGCAGGAGGCCCCCCGTCTGCTAAAGCAGGCGTTTCAATCGGTTCCGAAATAGATCCCAACTCTGTACTGTTGGGCCGCACTAGACCTCTTGGAGAGAAACCCCGTGAGCAACGACCTCGCGCAGATGGCCCCGATGCCCGTGCACGGCAACACCGACGACCCGCTGTGGCGCAAGCTGTGGAACGCCTACGAGCCGGTCATCACCGCGCTGCGGCGGATTCCGCTCGTCGCCGACGTCGAGATCAGCGGCGGCATGTTCGGTATCACCGCGCAGCTCACCGACGGATCGCACCTGTGGATCTCCTCGGTGGAGGAACTGCCTCTCGACCCCACGGAGGTCGAGGGCTGGCAGGTCAGGCGCGCCCACGAGGACACCCCGACCGTCGACGAGCAGGTCTACGACTCCACCGTCGACGGCGAGCACTCCCAGCACGGCAACAACGTCGCCCCCCTCATCCAGGCGATCACCAACTTCGTCACCGAGCGCCGTCTTGCCCCCACGCTGATCGACCTCATGTCCGTCCAGCTCGACGGCGTGACGGCGAAGCACAGGCGTATCAGCAAGCTCGTGAACGGACCCTTCGATGACCGGAACGCGGCAGTCAAGGAGTACGGCTACTTCACCCACGAGCTGTCGAAGCGCGGCTGGCGGCGCATCCATGAGCAGGGCGGAACCGACTGGCCGCTGACCGTCTGGGAGCTGAACGGCGAGATCATCACCCTCTACCTCGCCCACGTCGGCCAGGTGAGCGCCTGATGCCCGGTGCGGAGGCGACCCAGCCGAGCGCGGCCGACACCTCCAAGCCTTCCTGCGCCTGCGTGATCGCCCACGTGCAGAACGACGAGGAGCGAGTCCGCGTACAAGCCGGTCTGGACAACGCGCTGAAGAACAACGACGCCCACGCCGTGCTGGTCGCCTGCTTGCAGCTCATGCAGCCCTGCCCGGCCCGCGACGAGCTGGTGACGCGATGACAGTCCTCCTCGCGCTGCTCGCGTTCGCCATCGGCACCGCCGCCGGCCTCGCCGTGCTCGTCGTCGACGACCTGCGCTGGGAGGCCCGCAATCGGCTTCCCAGGTGCACCACCTGCGGCGAGCAACACCACCGCCACGCCGCCCACCGCTGAACCTGTCCGGCCCGCTCACCCCGGGCCGGACATTCGCAGACCTCTTGGGAGAACGACCAACACCATGGCCAAAGTCATCGACCTGCTGTGCGGCGCAGGAGGCAGCAGCACCGGACTCGTGGAAGCCGGCTACGAACTGATCCTCGGGATCAACCACTGGCAGCTCGCCATCGACACACACGCCGCCAACCACCGCACCGCCGACCACGCCTGCATCGACATCTCAGGCTTCCCGATGCGCTACCTGCCCAACGCCGATGTCCTGTGGGCATCGGTCATCTGCACCGAGATCAGCCCCGCGGGCGGGCGGCGGCGTGAGACCAACCAGATGGATCTGCTCGACCTCATCGAGGACGGCGGAGAGGACTGGGAGGCCCTGACCAAGGACGCCTTCGAACGGACCAGGGTCACCGGCTGGTGCGTCGTCCGGGCAGCCGAGGCCAAGCGGTTCAAGGCCATCGTCGTGGAAAACGTGGTCGAGTTCGGTCTGGACTGGATCCTGTTCCCGAAGTGGCTCGAAGCGATGGAACTGCTCGGATACCAGTACCAGATCGTGTGCGTCAGCAGCGCCCACATCGGTGACGACGTCAACCTGCGCGCCCCGCAGTGGCGCGACCGGATGTACGTGGTCTTCACTCGCAAGACCATGCGCAAGCCGGACCTGGAGCCCAGGCCGCTCGCGCCCTGCGTGGACTGCGGAGAGGACGTGTACGCCGTCCAGTCGTGGAACGTCGAGGGCGTACGGATCGGGAAGTACCGGCGGGACTACATCTATCGCTGCCCCAACAGCCGCTGCCGTCACGCCATGGTCGAGCCGTACGTCCGCCCGGCCAGCGACATCATCAACTGGGACGACCTCGGCACTCGCATCGGCGACCGCAAGAAGCCCCTCGTGGACACCACGATGGACCGCATCCGCGCGGGACTCGCCAAATACCCCTACCGCCCCAGCTCGATCACCCTCACCCACGGCAAGGACGGCGGCGACCGCGCCTACGCCGTCGAGGACCGGCCGCTTCCGACCCGCACGGCCAAGCAGGGGGACGCCCTCCTGGTGCCGACCGGCGGCTCATGGAACACCGACGCGGTTCCCGTCGACGTGCCGCTGCGCACCCGCACCACCCGCGAGAGCGAAGCCCTCCTGACCGTGGACCCGTTCATCGTCGAATTCCGCAACCACGCCACCGCCAGCCCAGCGAGCAACCCGCTGAGCGGAGTGACCGCCCAGGGCAACCACCACGGCCTGGTCACTCACGCGGGCCGGGTGCCCGAGCGGGCGCGGAACACCCTCGTCGTGCCGTACCGCAAGAGCGCGGTGAAGACGGCCGCCGAACCTGTCCACACCCTGTCCACCCGTGACTCAGCCGCACTGGTCCGCTCCGCCCCGGACATCAACGACTGCTTCTTCCGCATGCTCAAGCCCCGCGAACAGCTCGAAGGGCAGCGGTTCCCCGCGAAGTACGTCGTCTACGGCAACCAGGCGGAACAGACCATGCAGGCAGGCAACGCGGTCTCCGTCAACGTCGCGCGGTGGATAGGCCAGCGATTGGAGCCCGTCCTGTGACCGGATCTCGCAGCGCCCTGCCCGGGACGCACGTCACCGACCACGCCCCCTGCTGGGGCGATCCCGACTTCGCCGTGGCCGACAACCGCTGGAAGACGGGCAAGGACCTGGTGGCCATCTGCGAACCCGTCCTTTACGTCTGCGGCGGCTGCCACTACCGAGCCGCCTGCATTCGGCAGGTCCTGCCGGCCAAGAACGACTTCGACGGCGTGTGCGGCGGCCGAATCTGGCTCAACGGAGTGATCATCCACGCACTCCCCGACGCCGACCTGTCTGAGCTGCCGCCGGCGGTCATCCGCAAGTCGTGCGGTACCGCTGCCGGGTCGCGCGCACACCGCCGCGCCGTCGAGCAGCAGTGCCCGCAGTGCGAGCCCTTCTACCGCCCCGGGCCCAACCCGCTGGACGACGAGGACGACTCCGACGCTCAGCAGCTCGAATTCCCCGACGTCGCCTGATCTGCAGGAGTAGGACACATGCCCCAGAACCGATCAATGCGCGAACTGCTCGGCCCGGTCGCGGCCGTGGCGCTCATCGCGCAGCTCAACCCCGATCTGCCCGCGCCCAGCATCGAGTTCGCCGCCATCTTCCACGACGGCGTGGAGTACGGCATGGGCGTGCGGCTGCACATGCACCAGCCACAGGAAGGCGTCTACGAGCGGTGGGCGCACCTGATCGGCAGCAGCGACCCGGACTCGCACACCAGTCCGGCCACGACGGCCCAGGGCTACCTGTGCCGTCGCACCTACGGCTCGTACGCGGACATCCCTGTGGAGGCCGTCGCCTACGTGCCGCAGGCCGCCCACCACTGGGCCCTGGCGCTCGGTGAGCCCGCCGCCTGACCTCCGACCGAACACATCTCCCAACTCGCAGCAAGGAAGTCATGAACAAGAACCTTCTCATCGAGGACGTCGCCGCCAAGATCGGCTCCCGCACTCTGGCCGCAGAAGCGGTGGAGGCGGTCTTCGACTCCATCGTCCGCGCGGTGACCGAGGGCAAGCGGGTCCGTGTGACCGGCTTCGGCTCGATAGAGCCCGTGGACCGTCCGGCGCGAATCGCGCGCAACCCGCAGACGGGCATGCTCGTGAAGGTGGACGCCACCCGCGCGGTCCGCTTCCGCCCCGGAGCGTCCTTCAAGGCCCTGGTCGACGGCACCAAGGCGCTCCCGGAAGAGGGCAGCGCCATCAAGAAGGCCCCGAAGACGCCCCGTGCCTGACCTGTCCGCCGCAGCCGCCCCGGGAACGACCCGGGGCGGCCCCCATGCTGCCCGACGAACGAGAGACGACCGCGGCCGACCGCGACGAGAAGACGAACGAAGAGGTGCGCAGATGCACGACGAGATAGCGGACGAAGTCTGGGAAGCGGTCGGACGCTGGGTGGAGGGGAGCCACGAGGAGTCCGCGCAGATCCTCGCCAGACTGGCGGCCACGCAGACGCCGTCGATGATGTACGGGGTTGCCTGCGGCATCGCCACCGTCGCCAAGGCGGCTCTGACGAAGATGCACGGCTCCCACTGCCACGACTGCTTCTGGGGCATCCGGACCGTCGGCGGCTTGCGGCCGGAGGACGTCGTCCCGCCGCACCATCTGTTCGCGGCGCGCTTCATCGCCGCCTACCTCAACAACGACACGGACACCGCCCTGGCGCTCTTCCAGGCCGCCTACACCTCCAGCGACCCGGAGTTGTGGCCCGTGTGCATGCACACGCTCCTCGCGGCGACCGGCGAAGCCGTGATCGCTGCTACCGGCGGAGCCGACCGGTGAACCGTGCCGACACGTACTCGGCCGACGGGCTACGCCATGACGTCGCCGACCCGGAGACCTGGAGCGTCCGAGTGTGCGGCGACCGCTGTACGACGTGCATCTTCCGGCCGGGCAACCTCATGCACCTGGAACCGGGCCGCGTCGCGAGCATGCTCAAGAAGGCCGTGGCAGAGGAAGGACACATCGTCTGCCACCAGACACTGGGGACCCAGGCTCCCGCGATCTGCGCGGGTTTCGCCGCCCACCCGAGAGGACGGGTGGCTTCCCTCGCGCTCCGCCTCGCCCGAGCTGGCGTGCTGAGGATCGTCCCCGTACGGCCGGACGAGGAGAGCGGGTCGTGACCGGACTGCTCTGCGCGCTCGTGCTCGTCACCTGGCTCGTCGGGATCATCTTCTTGGCCGCCTGCGTCACCGCGGTGGTCGCTGACGAACCACTGCTGCGCATGGCCGCCGAGCGGAGGCCCGTTGCTGCCGCGCTCTTCTTCGCTGTCGTCATCGTCTTCTGGCCCGCAGCCGTCGCCGCCAGGACGCTCGACACCCTGGTCAACCGGGAACGCCTATGAACCACATACGCAACGGCCGCATCTTCGCGGCCTGCCACCCGCAGGACCCTGCCCGCATCCGCATCGTTCGGTACGAGGAAGGGGACATGCGCGCCCTGGTCGCTGACGCGGCCACCGGAGCTCACCAGCGCCTCATCCTCGTCTCCAGCCTGCACCCCACAGCCGTGACCGGGACGGGAAACAGGCGCAAGAGCGGATACGCGCCCGAGGACGCACCCCCGGCCACCGGCCCGCCGGCGCCGCCCCAGCTCCAGGAACCCGCCGCCGAGGTGACGGACTGGTTCGACGGGATGCCGGGGCGACGGTTCCGAGTGGCCCTGCCCCCGCGGCTGCTGCTGCTGAACTCCAACCAACGGCTCCACCACCGTCGCGCCGACATCACCAGGGTTCTGAGGCGAGCGGCCTGGGCGGCGTCGCGAGGACTCCCGTCGCTGGAGCGAGCCCACATCATCGGCGTACTGCACCCCGAGGACCGGCAGCGCCGCGACCCGGCGAACTGGTACCCCAGCTTCAAGGCGTGCGTCGACGGCCTCGTGGACCAGGGTGTCCTGGAGGACGACGACCACACGCGGGTCGTCGGGCCGGATATGAGGATCGGACACGTGGTGAGCGGGTCGCGCCTCGTCCTTCACGTACGAGAGCTGCCACCGGGCGAATCGGCACCTGAGCTGAGGAAATAGCTCACCGCCCCAGAAAGAAAATTCACCCGAAATATTGCAAACCCCCATAATGCATATAGAATAGAACCGCGAAAGAGGGGGAAGTCGAAGCCCCCACCCGAACTCCGCCCGGCAGCCGGTGACATCACACCCCGGCCGCCGGGCGGTCCTACGCCAAGGAGGACACACGTGACACCGGTCGACCCCTGTCCGCTCGCGGACCGCCAGGTCTGCCTGGCCACCCGCGACCTCTCGCGGGCGGTTCTGAGACGCCTCAGCGTGACCGCAGCCGGGATCGAGCCGCGCATCAGGACGATCGTCGCCACGCAGACTGACAGCGGGAAGTGCACCCTGTGGCGACTGCACGGCGACGACGGGCGACTCCTCCTCCAGTTCGACCCGCTCAAGAAGCCGGGCGCGGCATGGGACTCCCTCTCCGGGGACGTGTCCTTCCTCGCCCGACTGGCCAACCTCCGCACCCACCCGCCCGGTTACTTCTACGTCCACCCCCTACCGGACCCCCGCGGCATCGCGATACCGCTGCCCTCCAACCCGCGGGGTCTCGCCCCGCGCACGATCGGAACGCTCCAGCGATCGCTGCAACCCTCGCGCTCTGCATCAGCGGCGCGTGAAGGCCGTCCGGCCGGGCCGGGGGCTCGGCGGCGCCACGGCTCTGGCGCGCCCCCCCACTAGTTCGCTCCCGTCTTGACCAAGGGCGCACCACACCCCGAATGCCCATAGAAAAGAAGCATTTGGGGGTCGCCCCGACCCGGAGGCACCCATGCCCACCCACCACACGACGCCGGTCATCAACACCCCGGAACACCACCTCGGCGCCATGTCCCTCGTCATCCTCACCCGCGCACCCGACGACGCAACCCTCCGTGCCGCCGCACACCTCGTGGACAGCGCCGCGATCGCGGCCTGGGCGCTGCGCCCCGGCGACCTCAGCACGCTCGGCCGACACCAGTACCGGCAGCTCCTCGACTACGCCGCCGCCCCCCAAGTCCTCGACCTGGCCCTGTACCTGGGCGGCGACACGAAGCAGATCCGCACCCTCATGGATCACATCGCCCGGGAGATCGCCGAACTCCTCATCCACTACGCCCCGCCGAAGGCGCAGGACTGAACCCCGCCCGACGGCACCGCAACCAAAGGAGAGATCCGTGAGCAGCCCGATTCCCACGTGGTGGGTCATCTACCGAGAGCCCAACCCTGCCGAGATGCGTGTCGAGGCCGTCGAGCCCGCGCCCACCGACGCCGACGCCCAGGACGCCCGGTGCGCCGAGCTCACCGCGGCCGGACAGCACGCCTACGTCATCACCGCGCCCGACGCCGACGCCGCGAGCGACATCGCCCTGCGCATCTGGGCGGAAGAACTCGTCGCCAACCCGGCGCGACTGGCCGCCGCCAACGCTCACAACGCCGCCAACCACCGCACCAACTAGACCCCCTTGGAGACGGACATGCACACCATCGGATCGCAGATTCTCTGCGCGAGCCTGGTCAGCCAACTGGGCGTCCACCCCGCAGCCGCCGAAAGCGCGCTGCTCGCCACTCTGGAGCACTTCCGCACCCAGTCCCACAACCCTGCCGTCCGCCGGGCCGGACTCACGCCCGACGAATACATGGAAGCGGCCCTGCCCACGCCCCGCTTCAGGGCCACCCTCATAGCCAGCGCCCTGATGGCCGACGGCCGGGAAACCGACGCCCGCCTGAGCTGGGAGGCGCACATGCAGCGAGAGATGGAAGCGGCGAAGCGCGCCCACCAGGCCGTCCCAGCGACCGTCCTCGTGGGCAACCCCGACGCGATTCACCGCATCGGCCGCCAACTCGGCCTCGGCGACGAGCAGACCGACCAGCTCGTGGCGGGCATCGTGCTCATGCTGGCCACCGGATACCCGTTCCGCGCGCGCCACCAACGCCACCTGAGCCTCGCCGACATCCTCGCGCAGATCACCGCGGAGGACCTGGCCGAGCTGCTGCTACATGCCGCCCTGTCCGCCGCCGCGCGCACCGAAGAAGCCGCCGCGATGCTCCGTCGCACGAGGCGCGCAGGCTGCTGACCCCGTCCGTGGCGGGGCCCCCCCGGCGGGCGCCCCCCGCCCCCGCGCCCCCCCCCCCCCGGCGGGCGCGCCGCCCCCGCCCCGCCCCCGCCCCCGCCCGCGCGGCGCGCCGCGCGCGCCCGGCGGCATCACCCCCGGTGGCGCCGTCTCCGGGAGCACCGTCCGCGTCACCCGT
>NZ_JBFAHP010000030.1:0-115438 GCF_040654255.1 Streptomyces sp. NPDC050732 | reverse complement strand
GGGCCGCGGCGGGCCGGCGCGCGCCCCCCCCCCCCCCCACCCCGGCCCGCCGGCCCCCCCTCCCGGGGGCGCGGGGAACTGCGCGAGCGACCACGACGCGCCCGCGGGCGCCGGACGGCAGACGAGGGCAGACGGGCTAGCGGGCGCGGTAGACCAATCGGCCGCCGACCACCGTCGCCACGCACGTCCCCGCGCCCCGTCGCACCAGTTCCCCGCGGTCGGGTACGTCGAAGGCCGCGAAGCGGGCGGGGGCGCCAGGGGTCAGGGGCGGGAGCAGGATCAGGGGGGTCGGGGAAAGGGCGGGCGGGCCGGGGAGACGGGGTGGGCGTTGGCCTACCGCGAGGGTCGCCCTGCGGACGGCGTCCAGGGCGGGGCGGGCACGGAGTTCGCCCGCCACCGCCACCGTCCCGTGCGCCAGCATCCGCTGCACCCCGCGGCGTGCGCTCGCGCCCAGGAGCGACGGGTCGGCGCGGAAGATCGCCCGGGCCCGCTCCCCGCCGATGGGCTCCGTGCCGAGGCGGTCGGCCTCGCGCGGATCCGGGTGGTAGGTGGCTTCGAGGAGTTCGGGCGCGTACGGGTTGAGCAGGCCCGGCGTGAGGATGCCGGGCCAGCGGCGGACGCGGGCGGCCGGGTGCGCCGCGGCCAGCTCCTCGTACGGGCCGACGGCGGCGATCCGCGCCCCGTCGGCCAGGACCGCCGCCTCCGGTGAGTGTTCGGCGACGTGCAGGGTGAGCAACAGGGCCTCAGTTCGTGGCGAGGAGCTTCAGCTCGGGGTGCGCCGTGCCGCCCTCGATCGCCGTGGACGAGATGTGCGAGGCGACGCGGTCGTCGACCGGGTCGTTCGCCGGGTCGTCGTGCACGACCAGGTGCTCGTACGTGGTGGCGCGCTGCGCCGGCACCCGGTCCGCCGTGCGGATCATGTCGATCATCTCGCGGAGGTTCGAGCGGTGCTTGGCGCCGGCCGACGAGACGACGTTCTCCTCCAGCATGACGGAGCCCAGATCGTCCGCTCCGTAGTGCAGCGTCAGCTGGCCCGCCTCCTTGCCCGTCGTCAGCCAGGAGCCCTGGATGTGCGCGACGTTGTCGAGGAAGATCCGGGCGATCGCGATCATGCGGATGTACTCGAAGATCGTCGCCTGCGTACGGCCCTTGAGGTGGTTGTTCTCGGGCTGGTACGTGTACGGGATGAAGGCCCGGAAGCCTCCCGTCCGGTCCTGTACGTCGCGGATCATCCGCAGGTGCTCGATGCGCTCGGCGTTGGTCTCGCCCGTACCCATGAGCATGGTGGAGGTCGACTCCACGCCCAGGTTGTGGGCGGTCTCCATGATCTCCAGCCAGCGCTCGCCGCTCTCCTTGAGGGGCGCGATGGCCTTGCGGGGGCGCTCGGGGAGCAGCTCGGCGCCCGCGCCCGCGAAGGAGTCGAGGCCCGCGGCGTTGATCCGCTGGATGGCCTCTTCGACCGAGACCTTGGAGATGCGGGCCATGTGCTCGACCTCGGACGCGCCGAGGGAGTGGATGACCAGCTGCGGGAAGTTCTTCTTGATGGCGGAGAAGTGCTCTTCGTAGTACTCGACGCCGTAGTCCGGGTGGTGCCCGCCCTGGAACATGATCTGGGTGCCGCCCAGCTCGACGGTCTCCGCGCAGCGGCGCAGGATGTCGTCGAGGTCGCGGCTCCAGCCCTTCTTCGTGTCCTTCGGGGCGGCGTAGAACGCGCAGAACTTGCAGGCGGTCACGCAGACGTTCGTGTAGTTGATGTTGCGCTCGATGATGTACGTCGCGATGTGCTCCGTACCTGCGTAGCGGCGGCGGCGCACCGCGTCGGCGGCGGCTCCCAGCGCGTGCAGCGGGGCGTCCCGGTAGAGGTCGAGCGCCTCTTCCGGGGTGATCCGCCCACCTGCGGCGGCGCGGTCGAGGACGGACTGAAGGTCGGCCTTCTCGGTCACCGGGGCGTCCCTTTCGTAAGTTTCGTAAGGGTTGTGGACGGACGCTGCCAGCGTACGCCAGCCCCCTCCGGCGCCCGACGCGGGCTGCTGGGTGCCGACGCTGCTCAGGCCGTGTACGAGCCGAGCAGCAGCCCCACGAACGCGCCGCCGATCAGGAAGGGGCCGAACGGGATCGCCGTCTTGCGCCCGGCCCGGCGGGCGACGACGAGCCCGGCCCCGTACAGCGAGGCCAGCAGGAATCCGGCGAAGGTGCCGAGCAGCAGCACGCCCCACCCGTACCAGCCGAGCACCGTCCCCAGGCAAAGGGCCAGCTTCACGTCGCCGAAGCCCATGCCGTTGGGGTTGATGAGGAAGAGCACGAAGAAGGCGCCGGCGAGGGCGAGCGCCCCGTAGAGGGCACCGGTCCACGAGCCGCCCCGCTCGGGCAGCAGCGCGGCGCCCCCGAGCAGCGCGAGCGCGGCGCCCGCCAGCGGCAGCGTGAGCACGTCCGGCAGCCGGTGCACGGTGAAGTCGACGAGCGCGAGCAGCACGCCGACGGGGGCGAGCAGCAGCCAGACGGCCAGCTCGGGCCGCGCGCCGGTGGTCGCGGCGAGCGCGGCGCAGACGAGGGCCGCGGTGGTGGCGACGCCGGACGTCCGCGGCCCGTATCCCCCGCTCCGCGGGCACCGGGCGAGCCCGAGCCATGAGGTGAGCGGGTGCCCCTCGGGACACTCGGCGCGCCACGCCTCGTCGGGCCGCACGGAGAGCCGGTAGGCGACACGCGGCACGAACAGCCCGACGAAGGCGCCCCAGAGGGCGCCACCGAGGATGAGGATCAGCAACAAGGGCTACGACTTCCCATCTCCGCGTCGGCCACGGCGTCAGCCGGCTGCCGTGACGCCGCTGCGCCAGGCCGGAAGCAGCTCGTCCAGGAGTGCCTCCGTGCGCGGGGGCAGCCCGCGTGCGCCGCTCCGGGCGACCAGGTCGGCCGCCACCTGCTGGAGCCGGGCCGGGTCCTCCGTCGCGTGCGTGGCGCGGAGCAGCTCGTTCCAGAGCCGCTCGTCGCCGGGTGCCGAGCCCAGCGCCGCGTTGAGCGCCTCGATCGCCTTCTCCGCGCGCTGCTTCTCCAGGTGGAATTCGGAGAGCGCGAGCCCGATGTCGGCGACGAGCAGCGGCAGCTGGGCGTCGATGATCTCGTGCGTGAGCCAGCCGTACCGCCCCTGCGGCCGGTCGGCGAGCAGCGGACCGCGCACCAGGACCAGCGCGTCGGTGAGCATCCGGCCGCGCACCGCGCGGTTGCCGGCGCCGCGTCCCTGCGTGGCCTCGTGGTACAGCGACCGCAGCACGTCCAGGTCGGACACGACGGACTTCGCGAGCGTGAGCCGCCCGGCCCGGTCGGCGCGCAGCCGGGGCGCCCCGTCGGGGTCGGTGCCGAGCCACTCGCGGAGCCGCTCGACGAGCGCGTCCCGCACGTCCTCGGTGACGCCGCGCGGCCACAGCGCGGAGGCGAGCACGCGCGGGTGCACCCCCTCGCGGTGCAGCAGCAGCAGCGCGAGCGCCTCGTGCATGAGCGGACTGCGTTCCCCGTCGGGGGTCTCCAGGCCGATGATCTCGTACGTGCCGACGAGGCGGGCGTAGACCGCGGGCCGCCCCTGCTCGGTGACGTCGACGAGGAACGGCGGTGCGGCGCCCGTGGGGCCGTCGTCCGGTCCCGTGGGGTGGCCGGAGCCCGCCGGGTCGGCCTCCGTGAACAGCTGCACGACGGCCCGCTGCTGGGCCTCGGGCAGCGCCTGCGCGGCCAGTTCGAGCCCGAGCAGCGGCGCGAGCAGCTTGCCGTCGCGGGTGATCTCCATCTCCCAGGCGGCGCCGGGCAGGTCCCCGGACTCCGTGCCGACCAGGTAGCCGATGCCGAGGCGACTCGCGTCCGCGGCGAGTTCGGCGAGCTTGACCGCGTCCTCGGCGCTCGGCTCGGCGGCGAGCAGCACGAGGTGCGGGGCCCAACGGGTGTGCTGGGCGGGGCCGGTGCGGCCGGTGAGGACGGAGTCGTGTCCGGCGGCGCCGAGCGCGCCGCGCCGCTGCCGCGTCTCGGCCTCCATCGTCTCGATGAGGGCCTCGACGTCCTCCAGGTGCCGAAGGCGGTTGGGCGCGAGCGGGGTGAGGTCCTGGCCGAAGCCGACGACGGTGATGGTCATGCGGTCCGACCAGCCGTTGGTGGCGAGTTCGGCGGCGACGGAGGCGAAGACGGCGGCGCGGTCGGCCCGGCTGCCGCTCAGCGAGACGATGCCGGGCACGGCCTCCAGGTTGAGGAGCAGCCGCGAGTCGTCCAGGGTACCCAGGCAGACGAGGCCGGGGTAGGGCGCCGCGGTGTCCACGGGCTCGTACCGCTCGGCGTCGGCGCGCGACAGCACCCAGAACGTCTGGTCCTGCCCCAACTGCCAGGGCGCGGGCGGCCGCCCTGCGGGCTGGGCGAGCTGGAGGTGCAGGTCGCCGTTGGTCAGCCAGGCCGCGTACACGGTGGGCAGGGCGCGGTTCTCCTCGGCGAGCGACGCGGCGAGCCCGCGCAGCGACAGATCGAGCAGCCGTACGCCCTCGGGGTCGGCGCCCACGAGCAGCGCGTCCTGCACGTCGGCGGCGGCACCGGTCGGCGTCGGCGGCTGCATGCCGCCGCGCCCGCCGACCGCGCCCATGGCCGACTGCCACAGGGCGTGCCGGCGACGGCGGCCGAGCGCGCCGAGCAGTCCTGCGGCGAGGAGGGGCGCGCCGAGGAGCGCCTCGGGCAGCCCGAAGTCGACGTCGCCGAGGCCTTCGGAGTCGGCGCCGCCGTCGGTGGCGGCGGGCGCCTCGGGGGTGCCGGGAGTGGCCGGAGCCTCCGGCATGGCGGGGGTGGCGGGTGTCGCGGGCCGCTGTTCGGGGACGGCGATGTGCGCGGTGTCGCGGTCGACGGAGGAGCCGCCGCCCTGCTCCTGGCCACCGGCGCCACCGGCCTCACCGGCCCCGCCGGCCCCGCCGCTTTCACCGGTCTTGGAGTAGTCGGAGATCTGCTCCTTGACGTCCTCGGAGACCTTGGGCGCCTCGTCGGGCATCTCGACGAGCTCGCCGCCGTGCGCGTCCGCGGGCATCTCCATGATCCAGCCGGGCCGGATGAGGCTGGCCTCGGAGAGCTTCGAACCGTCGGGCTGCTCACGGTCCTTGTTGAGCTGGTAGATCTCCTTGTACCGGCGGCCGTCGCCCAGGTGCCGCTCGGCGATCTCCCAGAGGGAGTCGTGGTGGCGCCCCTCGGGCGGCTGGATCCGGTAGTACTTCGTGTCGCCGTCCTTGGCGGTGCCGCCGCCGTCGGCGTGCGCGGCGGCCCGGTCGGCCTGCGCGGCGAGCGCGTCGGCGGCGAGCGCCGCGGCCTGCCGCTCCTGCCCGAAGAGCCCGGGGGTCTGCTGGGCGCTCGCGGCGGAGGCGGGCTTCTGGTTCCCTTCCAGCGACTGCCCGAACTGCGAGAGTCCCGGGGCGAAGCTGGCGGCGGTGGCGCCCACGAGCAGCACGGTGGCGACCAGCTGCCGCGCGAGCATCTGACTGCCGCCGGCGCCCGGCACCCGGCCCGGAATGCCGACTCCGGAGAGCGCGGCCTTCATCTCGACGAGCACGCAAGCGGTGAACTGCGCCCAGGCGAACCAGACGACGACCGTCAGTACGTTGATGAACGTACTGACCGTGATCTCCTGCTGCAGCCAGCTCACCGACGGCGCACCGCCCGGCAGCGGCCACCCCACGAAGACGACGAGGGCCCCGGGCACACCGACGAGCAGCACGAGCAGCGCTACGAACGCGAGGAAGGCCTTGACGAAGTCCCCGAAGCTGCGCCGACGCCGCGGCAACGGCTGCGGCGTCCGGTTCCGCGGAGACTGCGGGTCCGGCGGGCTCGTCGAGCGTGAAGTGGTGCGCGCCATGGCAGGTGTCCTGGTGTCCTGTGGGGAGGAGTGGATGGGCAGTGGGATCGGGAAAAGGAGGGACCGGGGAAAGAAGGATCGAGGTAAGAAGGATCGGGGAGAGGAGGATCGGGGAAAACTATGAGGTGATGGTACGGAAGGGGCCGGAGGTCAGTCAGTGCCGGAGGCCTTGCCTTTTCCGTCGCCCTTGGGACCACCCTTGGCGCCGCCCTTGCCGGACTTTCCTTCCTTCACCGCGTCGTTCACCTTCTTGGTCAGGTCGTCGTCCAGCTTCTTGAACTCGCGGACGACCGCGTCGGACAGGTCGGCGAGCTGGTCCAGCTGTTGGCCGATGTCTTCGCGGCCGTCCTCCCAGTTGGACTCGAAGTCCTCCAGGGCGTCGTAGACGCCGCCGTCGCCGATGTCGTCCTTGTAGGACTCGAAGGTCTTCTTCGTACGGTTCATGCGGGTCTTGATGGAGCGCAGCCGGCTGCCGTAGTCCTCCAGGTCGGTGAGTGGGATCGAGAGGTCGCTCTTGCCCTTGCCGCCCATTTCCGCTGTCCCCCTGAGTCGTTCTGCCGTCGGATACCGATGCCGTCGGCGTCAGCCGACCTCGTTCTCCGCCACCGCGCGCCCCTTCACCGTGACGTCCCCGCCGTAGAACATGCCGGTGAACACGGGGCTGTACGTCATCTGGACCTCGACCTCGACCTGTTGCGGGTTCGCGGTGACGCAGTGGGTGTTGGCCACGTCCGCGCCCTCCAGGCCCGCCTCCTCGACGAAGGCCTTGACGCGGGCGCCGCAGTTCTCGAAGTTGATCGGCGCGCCCTTCGCGCCCTCGTAGATGTCCTCCAGCCGGAGGTCCTGCGCGGCGTAGCGCGCGGCCTGTTCCGCGATGTCCGCGGCGCGCTCGCGCTTGGAGATGGAGAGGCCGCCGTCGATGACGAACGCCGCGAGCGCGAGGAAGACGAGGCCGAAGATGATGACGGCTCCGGCGCCCGAGCCCCGGTCGTCGAGGCGCGCGCGCCGGGACGCGGCCCAGTCGCACAGGGCGCGGCGGACGGCGGTGCTCGCCGCGGCGTGGCCTCTCACGCCGACCTCCGGTACGGGTCCAGCGGTGAGCTGAAGGTGGCCTCCAGCGTCGTCGGGATGTCCAGGCCGAGCATGGCGAGGCCCCTGACCTCACAGCTGACTTCCACCGTGAAGAACGGGTCGACCTTCTCGTCGAAGCCGGTGCTCTTCTGGACGACCGAGACCGGGCCCGAGCAGACGTCGGCGAGGTTCGCCCGCGCCGCCTTGCGCGCCTCGGCGAGCGCGGTGCCGTGTTCCTTCTGGATCGATCCCGCGCGCGCCGCGTCGCGGGCCGCGCCGTCGATGGCGCCCCGGCCGTCGACGAGCTGCCCGAAGGCGACCAGGACCAGGATGAAGAGGATCATCACCGGGGCGAGGATCACGACTTCGACGGTCGACAGGCCCCGGTCGTCGCGCAGGCCCCGGTCGTCGCGCAAGCCCGGATCGTCGCGCAAGCCCCGGTCGGCACGGAACTTCCCCATCAGCCGTTCTCCTCCACGAACCGCTCCACGGGCCCCGCCGACCGCGCGTGCACGTTCAGGTCGAGCCCCGGGAAGACCGTGGGGACCCGGGCCGTGATCTCCACGCCGACCGTGTTCTGCTCCGGCTGGATCGTCTTCACGTCGGGGCCGAGCACCAGCTTCGGGCCGAGCTGGCGGATGTACGCGTCGGCCGTGTCGCGCGCCTCGCCCCGCCAGCCGCCCGCGTTCTCGTCGGCGGTGGCACGCGCCTTGCGGGCGCCCGCCTGGGCCGCCGCCTGGGCGACGTGGTCCGCGAAGAAGTACAGCGCGAACTGCACCGTCGCGAAGATCATGAAGAACAGCACCGGGGTGAGCAGCACGAACTCGATCGCGGTCATGCCGGACTCGCCGCGGGTGGAGGCGGCCTCCACCCTGCGGCGTACGAATCCCCGCAGTCCGCGCACTCCCCGCACCCCGTCGCCTTTCACCATGCGATCCCCGCGATCCCCCGCGATCCCCTCGCGCCCCGAGAGCAGCCCGTCAGCAGGTGCTGCCGGCGTCCGCGCCCTCGATGCAGTCGCTCACCTTGTCGGCGCCGCCCTTCAGCGCGGCGTTGATGACGGCGGCCACCACGCCGACGATCGCCACGACGACCGCCGAGATGATGACCCACTCGACCGCGGACGCGCCCCGGTCCAGCTCCCCGGAGCGGGCGCGCTGGACGCGCCCCTGGAGGAAGGTGATCATGAAGTCGAGCCCCGGGACACCGGTGCTGAAGTTACGTCCGTTCTGGCTGTCCATGGTGAGTTGTCCTCTCAGATGTGGTGGGGGGAAGAAGCGCCGGCCCCCGTTGTCGCCGACGCCGTCTAGACCTGGAACACGCGCATCGCCGCCGGGAAGATGAGGAAGACCAGGAATCCCGCGCACAGGAGCAGCTGCGCGACCAGCATCGACTGGGATTTCTCGCCCGCACTGCCCTCGATCTCGGCCAGTTCGCGGTGCCGCATCGTCTCCGCGCGGGAGGCGAGCGACTCGCGCACCTTCGCGCCGTCGTCCGCCACCAGCGCCAGGGACGCCGACAGGTCCTTCAGCTCTTCCACGCCCAGTTCCTCGCCGAGCGAGCCGAGGGCCTGCCACTGGCTGACGCCGGTGATGCGGGCGTCGGCCAGCGCGCTTCGGATGCGTTGCGTCGCCCATCCGTCGGAGACTTCCGCCGCCGCCATGAGCGCCTCGGGGAGGCCGCGGCCGCCCGCGAGGCTCATCGACACCAGGTCGAGATAGGCGCCGATGACGCGGCGCAGGTCGCGCCGCTTTTCTGCCGCGTCCCTGCGTACTTCGAGGTCCGGCAGGAAGAAGAAGAGCGCGCCGAACATCAGCGCGAGCCAGACCGGGATGATCGGGCTGCGTCCGATGCCGAGCGTGTAGACCACGGCGAAGAGGAACGGGCCGAAGAACACACCGGCCGCGGCGAGCAGCACCTTCGTCGCGAGGAACTTCTCCCAGCTGCGGTCGAGGACCGCGAGGTCGGCCCGCAACGACCGCTGCTCCCAGCCCTGCTGGAGGTAGAAGTCGGCGACCCGCTGGCCCACGCGGCCCCGCATCGTGCCGAAGCGGCCGGGGCTCTCCACGTCCGACGTCGCCCGATGCGACTCGTACGCCGCGCCGCGCGCCCGCATCGCGTCGATGCGGGCGACCGTCGCGACGGCGCTCCGCTTCGACGGCATCAGGGCGCGTACGAGGGCGAAGACGCCGAGGCCGAAGACCGCGCCGATCACCACAGGCATCGTCAGACTCATCGGCGTACCCCCTCGGACGGGTTGGTGTAGCCGGGCACGACCTGCGGGGCCGAGCCCGGGCGGCCGAACTGCGGGGCCTGCTCGGGGCCGCCTGGCACGGGCGTGCCGCCGGGGCCCCGGGGACGTACGAACTGCACGCCCGGCTCGTCCTTGACCAGGAAGCGGTCCGGCGTCTCCACCGTCGACAGCTTCCGCAGCCACCAGAAGCCCAGCGCGAACAGGGCGCAGACCATGGCGAGCACGAGCTGGCCGACGGGCGTGCCGTACGGCTCGACGAACTCGCGGTTGAAGATGGACAGGCCGAGGACGAACGCGATCGAGACGGCCACCACGATCTGGACGGAACGGCGGGTCGAGGCGCGCTGCGCCATGACGCGCTGGCGCATGTCGACCTCTTCGCGCGCCGACTTGGCGAGGGCGCCGAGGACCTGGCGCAGGCCGGGGCCGCGCAGCTTGGCGTTGAGGATGAGGGCCGCGACGATGATGTCCGCGGACGCGTCGTCGATCTCGTCGGCCAGTATCTGCAGCGCCTCCGGGAGCGGGGTGCGGGCGCGGAGGCGGTCCACCAGGGCGTCCAGGTGGGGGCGGAGCACCGGGGCGGCGGCCCGCGCGGACGCGGGGATGGCCTGCTCCAGACCGACCGCTCCCGCGATCGTGTCGCGCAGCGACTCCGTCCAGGCGGCGAGGGCCTCGACGCGCTTCATCTGGGCGCGCTCCTCGGCGGCGCCGCCGAACAGCTTGTCCCAGAAGAAGACGAGGATGCCGGAGGCGATGCCGGCCACGGCCCAGCGGGTGAGGAGGAGGACGACCAGGCCCACGCCGATGGCCGCCGAGCCGCGCCGGCCCACGAAGCGGACCAGTTCGCTCGCGCGTTCGCTGGCGCGGTGCTTCTCGTGGGCGGGCTTGGGCGGCAGGCCGCGGATCGCGACGACGAGCAGCGCGATGCCGCCGCCGGCGGCGACGCCGCAGCCGAGCGCGTACAGGACGGGCAGCGAGAACAGCCCGCCCATGGAGCCGAGGCCGCCCTGAGCGGCGAGTGTGTTCATGTCGTGCTCACCCCCACTGCCCGGCGGGGCGGTAGCCGAACGCGGCCAGGTCGTCCATGCAGGAGATCGGCGCGTGCGCGACGACCCGTCCGTCGGGGGCCTCCGCGAAGACCTCGCTGGACAGGACGCGGCCGTCGACGCCGTTGACCTCGCGGACCGAGGTCACCATGCGCTGGAGCTTGCCGCCGGACTGGTAGTTGTTGCGCCGCTGGATGAAGACGACGAAGTTGACGGCTCCCGCGACGAGCATCTGGCTCGCCTCGATGGGGAGCCGCTCGGAGGCCTGCAGCGCGTACGTCGAGATGCGGTTGAAGACCTCGCTGGAGCTGTTGGCGTGGATCGTGGAGAGCGAGCCGTCGTTGCCCTGCGACATCGCGTTGAGCATCGTCACGATCTCGTCGCCGAGCACCTCGCCGACGATGACGCGGGAGGGGTTCATGCGGAGGGACCGGCGGACCAGCTCGGCCATGGTGATCTCGCCCTGGCCCTCGGAGTTGGGCAGCCTCTCCTCGAACGCGACGACGTTCGGGTGCAGGTCGGCGAACTGGTCGAGGCCGAGCTCCAGGGCCCGCTCGACGGTCACGAGGCGCTCGTGCGGCGGGATCTCGTTGGCGAGGGCGCGCAGCAGCGTCGTCTTTCCGGCGTTGGTCGCGCCCGCGATCATGATGTTCTTGCGGGCGCGGACGGCGCAGGCCAGGAAGTGGCCGATCTCGGGCGTCAGCGTGCCGTTCCCCACCAGGTCCGACATGAAGACCTTGCCCATGCGGGCGCGGCGGATGGAGAGCGCGGGGCGGCGCGTGACGTCCATGACGGCCGACAGACGCGAACCGTCGGGGAGGCGCAGGTCGAGCTGCGGGTTGGCGGAGTCGAAGGGACGCGACGACAGACCGGAGTACGCGCCGAGCACCTGGATCAGCTCGACGAGCTCCTCGTCGGTCTCGGCGACCGGGTCGGCCTTGGTCTCGCGGCCGTCGGCGTATCCGACGAAGACCTGGTCGCAGCCGTTGATGTCGATGTTCTCGACCTCGGGGTCGTCGAGCAGCGGCTGGAGCCGGCCGACGCCGAAGAGCGCGGCGTGCACGGCGGCCGCGTACTGCTCCTCGGTCTCCGCGTCGAGGGGGGTGCGTCCGGCGTTGATCTCCGCGCGCGCGTACTCCTCCAGGATCTGCGCGATGACGGCGCGGGCGTAGTGCCGCTCGTCCTCGCCCGACATCGGGGTGACACCGGATACCTGGTCGAGACGGCGCTGCTCGGCGATGCGGTCACCGGCGTCCTGCCGGAACCGCTTGACGAGCTGGTGATCGACGGCTGCGCTCATCGGCCCGTCCCCGGCTGCTGCGCGACGGGGTTGGCCCAGGCGGCGCCGTACTGCTGGTACAGGTCGACGGTCACCTTGCGGGCGGAGCGGATGAGCAGCGACTTGTCGAGCCGTCCGCGGCGGCGCCCGGCCAACTGGTCGGAGCCCGCGGGGTCGTCGGCGAGCGTGCCCACGACGCGGGCGCCGGTCTGCGCGGCCATCAGCATGTCGTTGACCTGGTGGACGAGCTTGGCCGACGTCGACGGGTCCGCGATCAGGAGTACGCCGATGAGGGGCTGCGCCAGGGACGCGGCGCCGCGCGGGCCGCCGTGCAGCTTGGCGGCGAGGGCCGCGGCGCGGTCGCGGACGCGGGCGATCGCCTCGGGCTCGGTGCGCGAGACGAGCAGCACGAGCGCCGCGTGCGGGAACAGCTCGACGGCCGGGCCGTCACCGCTGATCCGCCCGCAGTCGGCTATGACGTCGGCGGGCGCGTGCGGCGAGTCGGCGAGCTGCGAGAAGGCGCGCCCGAGCGTGGGCCAGAGCCCGGCGAGCCCGGCGGCCTGCTCGGCCACGCCGAGCCCGACGAGGACTTCGAGCCCACCGCTCAACGGCTGCACGTGGTCCCAGAGTTGGTCGGGCACGAGGCCGCGGCGGGCGGTGGCCGCGATGGACAGCATGCCGGTGTTGGGGTTGAGCGGTCCGCCGTGCGCGGCGGCGCTGCGGTAGACCAGGTCGCCGCCGGCGGGGTCGGTCTCCGCCACGAGGACGCGGCGCGGCCAGACGGCGGCGAGCGCGACCGCGGCGGTGGTGACGCCGGGCGATCCCTTGTCGGCGGCGAGAGCGATGAGCGCCATGTCTCTGTTACTCGCCTTTAGTTGCCGTTGGACGGGACGCGGACGATGACGACCTTGCCCTCGGAGGCGGCGCTGGCCAGGGCAGCGACCTCCTCCTGCGGGACGAGGAGCGTGAGGTTGAGGTTGCCGGTGCTCACGGTGGCGTCGCTCTTGTCGTTGACGGTGTTCACCTTGGCGTTGGCGACCAGGGGCGTACCGCTGGCGGAGTTGCCGCTTCCGGTCGAGCCCTTGCCGGTGGAGGTGCTGGAGAGGACGGGGTAGGCGGCGACGGTGTCACCGGACTTCACGTCGGAGGGGTACTGGCCCTCCTTGAGGGAGAGGCCCACCGACGCCTTGCCTGCGGGGAGGGCGGCCTTGGCTCCGAACATCTCGCCGACGACGACCGTGCCCTTGTGGATGGTGCTCTTGGCCTTCAGCTTCTTGAGCCCGGCGATCTGGGACTTCTCGACGAAGTGGGCGGAGCTGTCGTCGTTGACCATCACGGTCGTGTAATTGCCGTCGCGGATGGCCTCGCCGGCGGGGATGTCCGCCGTGACCTTCACGACCTCGATGCGGTCACCGGCGCGCAGCACCAGCACGGTGGCGCCGAGCGCGCCGACGAGGATGAGGAGGACGGCCAGCGCGGCGAGTGCCGGTTTGCGCTCGCGAGGCGGCGCGGGAATGCGCTCACCGACTCCCGGCTGAACCGGTGCGGCAGAACGGCCGCTGCCCGCCCCCGTACGCTCCTGGATCTTCACGCAACTGCTCCCCGCACACCCAAGAAGATTCGGTCAATTTCCGTCATTTGTGACACTCGCGGCTTTGTCGCCGCCGCCTCGGACGGGCTGTCCAGCCCATTCAGCCCCAGGCCCAGTGTCAAGTCATCGCACCGTATCAGCAGCACATAAGCCCCTCAAGGCGCGTTAAAGATCGCGAACCTCACAGCTCTCATCGTTACGCACGCGCAATCCGCGCTGCCTGGTTCCTACTTGGACCGCGCGGAGTTTCCCTCTCTTTTGGCAGGTGGATATGTGTGCGTACGCGAAGTACGGCGCCGCGCAGGGTGGCACCGCGCGCGGCGGCACCGCACCACGCGCCGCGCGCCGCGCGCCGCGCCATGATCCGTCGACCTCAGGGGTGACGCGCCAAGGGGCGCCTCCGGTTCCCGGCCCGCACCAGCCGCCGCACCAGGCGCCGCGCTAGTTGCCGATTCACTTGCCGATCCACTTGCCGCACCCCCAGGGCGCCTCCACCGAACGCCCCGCACTCCTCCCCACGACCCACGCAACTCCGGACGACCCGCGCAACTCCGGCCGGGGGTGAACCAGCACCGCCCATTCCCCCTCTCACCATGCGGCGCGAGGGGAACCGTGCGAGATGGTTGAACGGCTGAGTAAATGCCGTACTGACCACGGCGGTTGACGCTTTCTGGTACGGACCTTTCGCGCGCCGAGTCGGACAGAACGAATTCGGCAGTTCCTGCCGCACGGACGCAAGAAAGAGAAGCAACCCCCCATGAACACCCCCACGATCACCCCCGTGAGCGCCCCCGTGAACACCCCCACGAGAAGCACCCCGAGGACCCGCACCCACTTCCGCACCCCCTTCCGCACCCGTAAGGCCTCCGTCGCCGCGGGTCTCGCCGCGACCACCGCCGCCCTCGCGATGGTCGCCACCTCCGCTCCCGCCGCGCACGCGATCATCGGCGGCACCGAAGTCCCGAACGACGCCTACCCGTTCATGACGGCGGTCCTGGAGAAGGGCCCGGGCAGCGCGCGCGACCGTCAGTTCTGCGGGGCCAGTCTGGTCTCGCCGGACCTGGTCGTGACGGCGGCGCACTGCCTGGTCGACGACGCGGGCGAGCCGGTCGAGGCGAAGTCCCTCCAGGTGGCGGTGGGCCGTACCGTCCTGTCCTCCCGGCAGGGCCAGATACGCAACATCGCCAAGGACGGCGTGGCCGTGCACCCGCGCTACCTCAAGGGCAAGGAGGCGTACGACGTCGCCTTCCTCCAGCTGGCGAAGCCGGTCCGCGGCATCTCCGCCGTGGCGCTCCCCACGCAGGGCACCGACGCGCTGATCCGCCCGGGCCAGAAGGCGACGGTCGCGGGCTGGGGCAACACGGACACGGAGCTGACCCACACGCCTGACCGCCTGCGCCAGGTGAGGGTCCCGATCCTCTCCCACGCGGAGTGCGGGACGAGCTACAAGGAGTACGACGCGAAGGTCAACTTCTGCGCCGGCGTGGAGACGAAGGACTCCTGCCAGGGCGACAGCGGCGGCCCCATCTTCCGCAAGGTCCCCGGCCGCGAGGCCCCGATCCTGATCGGCGTCGTCTCCTACGGCGACGGCTGCGGCGCGCAGGGCGCACCCGGCGTCTACACGTCGCTGAGCTCGTCGAAGCTGTGGAAGACGCTGGACGAGTCGCGCTCGGGCAAGAAGATCAAGCGGGCGTTGAACCGCCGCTGACACTCGGCTGACGCGGATGGGCGGCCCGGGGCATGAATTTCCACGGCCCCGGGCCGCTCGGCATCCACCGGCGTGCCGGCGAACTCAGCGCCATTCGGCGGGGTCGAGCGCACGCCCCGCGTGACCGCCCCGCACAAGTCGTCCAGGCAGTCCAGGCAGTCCACCAGGGCGTCCCAGTTGTTGCCGTAATAGCCGGGGAATGGTCCGGGTGTACTACGCGAGGCCGGGCCCGTCCTCGGGGTCGGACAGCGGTCCCGGGACCGACAATCGCATCCCGGGCCGCCCTTCCCGAAAGCCCCGGTTCAGCGAATGCCCTCGATGAGTTTCTCCAGTGCCTCGTCGCCGGTGTCGGCGAGCAGCGTGACACTGTCCATGCCGATATAGACCTTGCCGTCCGGCGCGATGCCCAGATAGCTGTTGCGGCGGTCGGCCTCGCCGACGGGATACAGATACGCGCCCGCCTCCTCGCTGAGCACGTCGAAGATCTCGTCCTCCCATTCGGCCGCGAGAGGGTCGAGCCGGAAGCCCATGCGGGCCATCGTCCTGCCCGGCCCCCGCTCCTCGGACGCCAGGCCGCCGAATTCCGCGAGGAAGACCCGAGCCGCCTCGTGGATCTCGAAGCCGCCGTGTTCGTGCAGGACTCTCTCCCACTCGGCTGTGGGCACGGCCCGCCCGGGGTGCCGGCCGGCCGCCCGCAGTACACGGTCGGACTCCACTATTCCGCTACTCCGCTACTCCGCAAAGCGGAACGTAGAGGTCACCGCGTCGAAGATGTCGAAGAACGAGTCCGCGAGGCCGAGCACCTGGCTGCTGCCCGAGACCAGGGCGACCTTGCCCTCCTGGCCGGGGACCGGGATGAAGGTCTGCATCAGGACGACGCGGATCGTACGGTCGTCGCCGTCCACGGAGATGTCCTCGATGCCGTACGTCCGGGCCGCGAGGCCGACGCCCGGGATGTCGACCGTCGTGACCTTCCGCCACGCGTCGCCCTCCCGCTTGGCCTCGCGCACGCCGAGCTGGGCGACGATGCGGTCGGGGTCGGTGGGGAGCACGTCGCCGTTCGGGGTGCGGGCGCCGACCAGGGAGACGGTGACCGAGCCCGTGACCGGCGTATCGCCGCCGAAGCTCTCCGCCATGCAGCCGCAGTACAGCGCGCCGGACTGCCAGGCGTCCTTCGACGCCTTGCGCAGGAACGCCTCGAAGGTCTCCCGGTGCGGGGCCAGCTCCGGGCGGGCCCGGACGCGGTCGTTGATCATCTGCCGGATGGCGGCGTCACGCGACTCGGGCCGCACGTCGAACTCCCACCACGTCTCCGGCACCTTGATGCTGAATCCGCCGCGCGCGATGGTCTGCGGTGCTGTGTAGCGGGCCATGGCTGGCACTCTCCCCGTCCCCCGGCTCCGACTGTTTCCGGCCGCCAGCCTACGGGGGCGCCGCCCGGAGCTGCTCTCCGGTGGCTACTCCCCGGTGGCCCCGTCGATCCGCTCCCTGAGCAGGTCGGCGTGGCCGTTGTGGCGGGCGTACTCCTCGATCATGTGGGTGAGGATGTAGCGCAACGAATACGTGTCGCCGCGGAAGTCGACGGTGACGTCGAGGGAGCCCTCGTCGGCCAGGGCGTCCACGATGGCGCGGGAGCGGGCGCACTCCGCGTGCCAGACCTCGAACGCCTCGTCGGGGTCGGCGTCCGCCACGTCGAAGTCGGCGTGCTCGCCGGGGAGCCGGCCCTGCCAGTTGGCACGGAGCGCCTCGCCGTTCAGGACGTTGCGGAACCAACTCCGCTCGACCTCGGCGAGGTGCCGCACCAGCCCGAGCAGCGACATGTCGGACGGCGGCACGGCCCGCTCCTTGAGCTGCTCGCCGGTCAGCCCCGCGCACTTCATCGCGAGGGTCTCGCGCTGGTACTGAAGGAAGGCGGTGAGGGAGGCGCGTTCGTCGGCGGGGGCGTGCGGGGGTTCGGTGCGGGGGGTGGGGGCGGTGGCAGGGGCTGCGGTGTGAGCGGGGATCTTGTCGGGCATCAGGTCATCATCGCCGGATCAGGGCGGCGCTGTCTTGGGGGACGGGCGTTCACCTGTGCACGTCGGCCCGGCCCAACTCCTGAAGCCCGGCGATCGTCATACCCTCACGCCGCTCTCCACCGCGGAGGATCACCGTGCAGCCATCGCCGGCCCACTCCGCACGCCGCACCTGACCGTGCCGGTTCTCCCACTCGACGAAACTGCCCTCCGCACTGTCCAGCAGCCCCAACTCCCGCTCCAGTGTCGCGTAGTGGGCGAACCGGAGCTCACTGCCGATGCTGCGGCTCCGCGTCCTTGTGTTGTCGTACCGCATCTTCACGAAAGGCACGGCGTCCCGGTCGAGCTGGGTCGGCCGGAGCATCTTGCGGAATCTTGCCCAGGCCTCTTCCTCTGTTTCCCTGCCGGAGAACTCGACCCGGTAGGCGGGGAAGAGCGCATAAGTCAACGTACTCAGTTCGGGATTGTCATTCGCGTGGTAGCCGTGCACGGTGGGCGCCGCAACGCCCACGGCGTCGAATGAGCTCCCTTCGTGCTGGAAACCTTCGAGGGAGGCCAAGTGGGACGCGGCGCCGACGAATTCAGAACTGCGCTCGCGTCCGAATTGGAGAATCTCCCGGACGAGACCCTCGTCGTTCGCTCCCCGGACAGTGACCTGAAGCAGGTATCCACGGTCCGCGCTGAGCGCGGCGGCGAAGCTGAACGATGGGTGGGGAGACCACCGCCAAGCGGCTTCCATACCGGGGAGTGGGGCGACCCCGGGACGCTCGGAGAGTGCGGAGGTGACGTCCATGGTGACCTCCTTACGGCGCGGCCCAGTAAAGTGCCGCGGACGCCCGCCGAAGCCCGTGGTCACCCGCGAACGCCCGCCACTGACAGGAGCCTAAGCCCCCCATGAAGCGGACCCGAACTGCCCTCGCCGCAACCGCTCTCGCCCTCTTGTCCGTCACGGCCCTCAGCGGGTGCGGAGACTCTGGCTCCGGTTCTTCCGCCTCGGATTCCTCTGATGCCTCGAACGGTTCCGCCGACAAGGCGAAGGGTGCCTCGGAGAAGCCCGCGGACCCCACCGCCGAGCTCAACCGCGCCGCCCTCGCCAAGAGCGACGCCAAGGGTTTCACGGTCAAGAAGCCCGACGCCGAGTACGCGTTCGCCACGTCCCAGGGCCAGGTCAAGGTCGACAAGGCCGTCTGCGCCCCGATCGCCTACGCGACGAACCAACTTCCCCTCGGCCCCCCGAAGGCCGACCTGGTCCGCCTCGCCACGGGAGCGAAGGGCCCCGGCGACTACACGTACATCACGCTCGCCGCCTACTCGAACGGCGAGGCGAAGACCACCCTGGCCGGCCTCTCCAAGGCGATCCGCTCCTGCGGTGCGGGCCTCACGGCCAAGGCGGACGGCAACACGGGCTCGTACTCCTCCGTCACCCCCGAACCCGCCGCCACACCGAGCGGTGCCGACGAGTCGGTCGCCTTCAGGGTCACGACGAAGCACGAGGGCGTCACCCACACCATGCGCGCCCAGGCGGCCCGCCACGGCGACATCCTCGCGGTCTACTACGCGGTCGACGGCATGGCCTTCACCCAGGCACGGCCCGGCAACGCGAAAATCGGCAAGGCAGTCGTGGACGCGCAGAGCGCGAAGCTGAGGTAGGGACGCGCACTCCGCTTCTCGCCAGCCTCCCCTCCCGCTCCCCCCACTCAACCAATCGACCCCCAGTCCCTCCGCGGCCGCTCGACCTCCTCCGCGGTCCCCCTCGCGGGAGCAGCCGTACGCCGCCGCCCGGACCGCGCATCGCTCACCAGGCCGTACAGCAGGCCGATCAGCCCGCCGACCGCGGGCATTCCGAAGAGCCCGGCGACGCCGATCGAGAACCAGCCCTGGCTGTCGCCGGCGTACAGATCGCGGATGCCGGTGACGGCGAACGACGTCACCATCACGGCCCAGGGCAGCAACCACGGCCAGAAGCCGGGCTCGGGGACCGGCTCCTCGCGGCGGCCCTCGCAGTACGCCGCGTACCAGTACCGCACACACCACCAGGCCACCGTCCAGACAGACACCGCCCCGGCCCCGAGTCCCACCCGCATCACCCACCCGACGCCGTCGCCGAACGCGCCGAAGGTCAGCCCCGTCCCGAGCATCAGCGTCAACAGGAAGAGCATCGTGCCGACGGCGAGACGGTGCCGGCGACTGCCGCCTAGGGCGCGGGGTGAGATGTACATGCCATCACTTTAAGAAGCGTGGCAGGACAGCGAGAACGGGGAGACATCTACGGGTCCGACCCGGTCAAGAACCGTGGCGAAGGGAGGGCTCGGCACCCCCACCCTGATAGCAGCAGCGAATCCCGGCGGCGTCTCAAGGTTCCCAGCAGCACCCGCCCCTTTGAGTCTGCCAAAGCGCCTCGTCTTTGCGTCGCAACACAATGACGTTCCCATGAAATAGAGCGACTTGCCTGGATAACGCCCCTGGAAAACCGGAGGTCTCCTGGGTAACTTCACCCCGTTGGGAATGCCCCTCGCCCCACCGGGAGCCGACCGTGAAACGCCGCACCATGCCCGTCACCACCGCGCTCGCCGCGACCGCTGCCCTGCTCCTGACAGCATGCGGCAGCGGGGGCGACGGTGACGGTGGCTCGAAGGACAAGGACAAGACCGCCGGAGCCGACGAGGGCTCGGCTAAACCGAAGAAGTCCGCGGACCCATCAGGTGCTCCGGCCGCCGACCAGTCGGACGGGGTGGACGTCTCACTGCCGGAGAGCATGAACCTGGTCTTCGACTGGGACAAGCCGAAGGACGAGAACGAGGCGGCGGCGATGAGTGACGCCGCAAACTTCATGCGCGCTATTTACCGGGGCGTCGACAAGCGGTCGGCCAAGGACGACGCCGTGACCGCCTACGGAACCGGCGAAGGACTGCACTACGCCGAGGTGCAGATCAATGAGTGGATCAAGGGTGGCTGGACCGCGACCGGGACACGACGCCACTACCAGGCCACCACACGGACCGGCCCCAACGGCAACTCCGTGGAGGTCGCTTTCTGTGCGGACACCGGGAAGTTCTATGGCAAGGAAATCAAGACGGGGAAGATCCTGAAAACCAAAGCCAGCGCCAAGGATTTCGGCTTCTACAAGATCGCCATGGTGAAGTACCCCACGGGCAGGGGTCACTGGCAGGCGTCCAAGGTGTTCGTCGAGACGAAGGCGAAGAAGTGCCAATGACTCTGCCCCTGTGCCGACCTGCCGTCTGCCCCCCCGGCTTCGCGTCACAGCACGATGACAGTCCGCCAAAATGGGCCGGCTTGCCCTGCTATCTACTCTGGTGAAACCTCCAACCCCACGGATAGCGTCAGCCCGTTGGAGACATCCTCGCCCCATCAGGAGCCGACCGTGAAACGCCGCACCATGCCCGTCACCGCCGCGCTCGCCGCGACCGCAGCCTTGCTTCTGACGGCCTGCGGCAGCGGGGACGACGACAAGCCCAAGGCCGAAGACAGAATCGCAGGGGCCGACCAGGGATCGAAGAAGGACAAGTCAGCGTCGCCCGCGCCGAGTACAGGCACTGAGGCCACTCGGCCCGACATGAAGCTCCCACAGGACGTGACGGAGACGTTCGTCGGATGGAAGACGGGCGACTCACTGAAGGACGCAGTGCTGGCCGACGCCGGCCGAGCCCAGACCGCCGTCACATACGCAGTTACCCAGGGCGATGCCAACGAGCCCGCGCTGGGCTTCTACCAAGACGGTCAGGCCCTCGTCGGCAGCGCTCGGTGGGTCAAGTCGATCGTCGACTCGGGATCGACCTTCTCCGGCAATGTGCGCTATTTCGCGCCCAAGGTTTCGATGCTCGACAAGGGCTCGGCCGCTGTTGTCTACTGCTCCGACGAAAGCAAAGCGTTCAACAAGAATCGCAAGACGAAGAAGGTCACCAAAACCCCTGCGTCTGACCAGTCCTATGTGACCTACAGCACCCGCTTGGACAAGAATGAGCAGGGTGTCTGGCAGACGACGAGGCTGGAATCGAAGCGGGGAGACGCAACGTGCACGCCGTAACCGCATGCAGAAACTGGCTCATGGTCGGGGCGCTGACAGGGGTTTGCGTACTCACGCCAAGCGTAGCGATGGCGGAGTGGGGAAAGCCAGGCGGATCAAATGGCGAGGTACAGCAGGAAAGCAAGCAGGAGAATCAGTCTCTCTCCTCTCGCATCACCTTCAAAGGCGCCATGGCCGGCTCTTCCGACGCGCCAGGAAGCATGGCGCCTGTGGGCGATTGGACGCCACCCGCCTGCTGGTACGAGCCCTATTCCGCAGACCAGTTCGCGAAAGACACCGAGCGCGGCTATCACATGGTCGCCGATGACCCCAAGCAGCCGCCGTACGCCAGAAAGTCGGTGTACGAATTCCGAAACACCTACAAGGATGGAAAGTACAAGAACTACAACAAGGACAAGGCGGGCGAAGGCAGTTGGTGGGTCGCCCAGCGGGACCCTGATCGCTGGATGGAAGACGCCGCCCAGAAGTGCGACAAGGAACCTTTCTGGGTCAAGAACGGCGAGCCGGTCAATGACCCGAACGCTGTCGACCCGGAGATCCTCGCCGGACTCGCATACAACAAGATCAAACTGCCCGACACCCATGTCACCCTGGCCCCCGAGGACAAGACCAAGGTCAATCTCCCCACCTGGGCCTGGCTCGACAAAGCGAAGTTCAAGAAAGTCTCAGTGACCGCCGCGTTGAATGCCCAGGGCATCAACATAGAAGCCACGACCACGGCCAGGCCCGTCGCTCTGAAACTGGAGCCGGGGACAGCGGACGCCGAAACCTTCCCGTCCTCCGGCGAATGCGGGATCAACGAGGACGGATCGATCGGCGAACCGTGGGCTCGCGGCAAGAGTGACCAGACTCCGCCTTGCGGCATCAAGTACCTGCGCTCCTCCGGCAACGGGTCGTACGACCTCAAGGCGACCATCACGTGGGAAGTCACCTGGAAGGGAACAGGAGTGCCCGGCGGCAGGCTCCCTGACGGCAGCTTCGGCACCACCCAGAACATCACCGTGGAGGAAGTGCAGTCCATCAACCGGTGACGGACTGGCCTGGGTAATCGCCCACCCCCGGTCGGCCACCGCGTCGAAGAGTTCCACCACCTTTGGCGCCAGCACCACCTTCCCTCGGGGTGGAGAAGGTGAGTCGCGCACCATGACCCCCCGAGACGGGCTCTGAACGCGCCACTCCTCGCAGCCTCCTGCGGGAGAAGCCCGCTCTGGTGAAACCGGCGGCCGCCCCGATAACGTCGGTTGCCGGTTGCTACCGCGCCGGGCGCAACCGCAGCGTCCACCGACGGCCTGCGGAGGTATCGGCGCCTCCCCTAGAAAGGACCACCTCTCACATGTCGAACGGCGAAGATCGTGAACTCGGCCCCTGGGAATACAGGGCACACGCGGGCACCATCAGGAAGATGATTCCCGGTGATGTCATCGCTGCTGTACCAGCGGCCCGAGAGGCAGCCGAAGCCGAGGGGCGCAGGCTGCAGTTTGACTTCTTCGACGACGACGCGGTCCTGAAGATGCTTCGCCTTCGCCATATTGACGACGTACAACTGCGCAGCTCCGGAGTGAAAGCAGGAGTCCCCACAGCATTGATCCTCTTCGGACTCTTCGTCTACTGGGGCGCCTACGTCCAGTACTGGGAGTCCTCCAGAAACCAGTCCCTCTTCTATATCGGGGCCGGAGTCGTCGTCGCGTGCACCCTCGCGTTCTTCGTCATCAAGGCGATCCGGCAATGGAGTAATCGCCCCCGCCAGAAAGTCCGGGCCAGGGCAGCCGCGTACCGGAAGATCGCGCACATCGCAGCCGAGAACGGCGGCGACGTACCGACCTTCTACCCGCACTACGGCCCGTACCCCTTCGCCGCGAATTTCCATTCCGATGCCGCCGAGCTCGACCTTCCGGAGAAGAACAGGTTCTGAGGACTACTGACAGCTGCTCCGTGCAGGAAGGGCCCTGTCACATCACCCAGCGCAGCGAGCCGGCCATGGCGTCGCACAGCTGCTCCATGGGGCCGGACATCCCTGTGAGGGGAGCCGAGAACGAGAGCACCAAGTAACCGACGCCGCCCGGCATGTAGACATGGATGTCCATACTTGTGGCGCCCAGCGTGCGCACAGCGGTGCCCGCAGCGAGTTCCACCACGGACACCTGCCGCCCCTCGCTTCCTTCGGGCTCTCTCGCTTCGAGCCACGTCGCGTACTTCCGTGGGTCGGCGGACGTCTCTCCCAACGGCACCAGGGACACCAACAGTGAGGCGGGCAGGCCGCCGCTCTGTGAAGTCGTCAGGAGGAAGAACTCCATGGCTCCACGCGCCAGGCCGGCCTCAGCGGTATTGCGCAGGGTCGTCCATACGTTCCGTGCGAGGTCCGGGGAGACGCTTCGCCCCTGAGCCTGACAGTCCACGAAAGTCTTGAGCTGGCCGCGCCAGCGATCCTGCGTGAGATCGATGCGAAACCACTCGCGGGGGACCAGCAATCGGTAGTCCTTGGGCGCCGCGGCGCGCGGCGAGGCTGCCGCATTCGGAGATCCGTTCACCCCGGCATCACCAGGGGCGATCCCTGCTCGTCGAAGAATCGGACACTCTTCACGACACCGGCGAACATGGCAGAGAAGGTGTCCCATCCTTCGGCGGTCGGTGTTCCCATCTCAAGCACCAGCACGGTCTGGTTGCTCAGCGGAATCTGGACCTGGATGAACGACGTCCAGATGGCTTCGTCCTTCCCCGACTCCGTGAGGCTGCCGTCCACGTCGGCCTGCCGGGTGCCGATGCAGGTCACTGCCGGGCCACAAGGCAACTGCACCTCATCTACCTGCCCGATCTCCAAGTGCCGCAGCGTGGTCGCGATGAAACCCGCCGGCTTGGCCCCGGCTTGTTCATCCAGATCCAGGAGGCTGACGTTCACCGTGGCAGTACAGCGGACACCATCGACCTCCGTCACGACGAAGCCGGCGTACTGAATTCCCGCCTCAACGAACTCGTCATAGTGCGCCCCACACATGGCAGCCCACTCCTGCTGAACTTCCTCGCTACCACCCGGCAGCGCGCGCCGCGCCAACTCCAGTAGCTTGTGGATGAGTTCGTCCAGATCGTCCGCCTCAAAGGGCAGCTCAAGGAACCCTTCGGGCATGACCCAGCGAACTTCTATGCCGTCGCTTCCTGTGAGGCTGCGTCGGCTGTCTTCGATGGTGTCGGTAGTCAACTGCGGAACCTACTCTCGGTCGGCATGCTGCCGAACATGACCTAAGCCGCCAGGGCCGCGTTGAACGGCTTCGGCGAAGCACTGGGTGTGGGTGAAGGTTGAGGAGAGGGCGCAGGAGTGGGTGTGGGTGTGGGTGTGGACCGGGGCGGCTTTGGCTCCTGGTATCCGGTCGTCCCGCCGTTCTCCCCATTCATCATCCGATTCAGGGCGCTCGCGAGGCCAGCCCCCTTGATAACCGATGTGATCTTCAAGCCTTCGATGGCGTCTTTCCCGAAGCGCGCGCGGGTACCGTTGACGATGGTGACGCCGAGGCCGTTCATGAACTTGTGCGCTACACCACTGGCGGCGGCGCCTCCGCTGAAGGATCCCAAGCCCTTGATTTTTGACAGGCCCTTCAGGCCTTTGAGTGCTTTGAATCCCTGCAGCGCACCCAGTCCAGGCATCACTCCCAGTACGTCGGTACCCAACTTCATCCAGTCGAGCTTCCCTCCGCGTGCCGTCATGTCGTACGCATGGCCCGCAAGCGCGCCGGCGCTGGCCAGTACGGCGAGGGCCGTGAAGAGAGGAACCAGGAACTGCAGCGGCGGCACGAACGCACAGATGACGGCCAGAACAGATAGAACGGCCGATATGTTCGACAGTGCGTCCGCCCAGTCCGCGAGAAGATTCATGAACCCGCCGGGGTCACGCACTGCATCATGGTGCACCACGTTCTTGATGTGCTTGGCGGCCTTGTCTCCCGCGTCGTCGTAGATCTCGCGGGCTTCGCTCACCAGCTTCCGGGCGCCACCGATGCGGGAGAGGGAATCGGCTTCCTTCTCGACCCAGCGGTTGTACTCGTCTCTGTCCTTCTCGGGAATGTTGTTCATGGGGTACTTGTCGGTGAACTTCTTGACCTCGCGTTCGGCGATGTCGTGGTCCGCCTTGGCCTCGCGGTAGTCTCTCAGCGCCTTGTCCGCCTTCTTCTGCGCCCTGCGCATCTCGCTGGCGAACTCGTCCGAGCTTCCCTCGCGGACTTCCTCCCCGATGGCCTTGGCAGCCTCGTCGTACCGCTCGTACGCCTTCTTGAGCTTGTCCGCGGTACCGCCCGCCATCTCGTGGAAGCCCCTGCCGGCTTCACTGTCCCAGCCCTCCACCGAGGAGAGGGCCTTGATGACCCGGGACTGTTCATCGATCATGTCGGCCATCTTGCGGAGCCTGCGGCCGAGTTCGGCCACTTCCTCCGGATCGCCCGGAGTCGGGTCGTCATGCCACAGCGGCGGCCAGTCACTGTCCGTCCTGCTCATTTCTTCCCCTTGCTCTGCGCCTTGGCACCCCGTATCGCCTCGGCCAACGCGTGATCGATCTCGTCGTACGTCTTGGCGGCCGTAGAAGTGAACTCGGCCAACTGCTCAAGTTCCTTCATGAGTTTCTTCCGCGTCTTCTTCCAGGTGTCCCCGAATTCCGAGAAGGCATCTTTCAGGCCGCCATGACCTACCGCATGCCCATACTCGTCAGCGGGATTACCGTTCCGCTCGAACTCGCTGTGAATCTTTCCCAGGTCCCGCGAACACTTCTTTATAGCGGCGAGATCCGCTTTTGTGTGGTCCCCCATGAGGACCACCCCCCTTCCGACTGAGGCGGGCCGAGCGCCTGACAACGGCGGTCGCGCCAGCCGATTTCTTCCTCCCGGGTGCCATCCGCCACCCGATACCCTCTCGATTGCAGCAAGTCTGTTCCGTGCCGACGAGGAGAGTCTTGACGTGACATCCAGGGGCAACCAGCGCATGATCACCGACCGCCTCGGCATCCGGGCCGAGGCAGCGGGATGGTGCACGATCGGCAAGATCCCCGATCCGCCGGCCGAGGTGCTCCGGGCAGCCGGTGAGCCGCCGCTGCGCCCGGCGGCCATGCCTCCGTTGGGCATGCTCGGCACCGCGCTGGCCGTGCCCCTCCTGCCGTTCGTCACGCTGCTGTCCCTGCTGGACCGTCTCCGCGAGGTGTTGTTCGAGAACAACGGAGACGAGAATCGGCGAGCGCGCGAGGACGAGGCGCGGCTCAAGATACTCGTCGACAAGCAGGGACTCGACCGCGTCTTCGACGGCAACTGGAGCGGCGAGGCAGGGCAGTTCCTGCTGCGCTGGTACAGCCATTCCTCTCACCATCAGCGTTTCGTCGTCGCAACGGAGAACGAGATCGTCCTGGCGGCCCCGCCCCGGCGCGTTTCGGTGGGCCGGGAGAAGCACATGGAGATCGTCGCCCGTCTGCCCGCAGGGACCGACAGCACCTCCGGGACCGACAGCACCGCCCAACTCGTCGACCCGTTCCACGGCGAGTTCCGATCCCAGTTGCTGCTGCTGAAGTTCCGTGACGGGTCCTGGATCCGGCTCACGACGGAGGAGTTTCGCAGCGAACTGCACATGCACGCGATCCGGCAGCTCAGGACCGACAACTGACAAGCTGGGCACGCTCGGCACACGGGCAGGGGGCGTCGGAGCCAAGCTCCGACACCCCGCTCCCCGTAGCCGTGAAGCGCGCCGCTACTTCCGCGCAGCCCGCCCCAGCTCATCATCGATCTGCTCGTACTTGTCGGCGGCGTTCGTCAGGTAGTCGCCCATGCCGTCCAGGCCCTCAAGGGTCTTCTTCGCGCCCTCGACGAACTCGTCGAAGTTCTCGTCGAACGCCTTCGAGGCGCTCTTCGTGACGAAGCCCGTCTCGACGAGGTTCTTGATGTACTTCTTCAGGCCGTCCAGCTTCTCGTTGAGCTTGTCCTTCTCCTTGACGACGTGCTTCGCCGCGTCACGCATGTCCTGATATGTGACATCAAGGTCCTTGGCCATGAGGCTCTCTCCTATCAACTGGCCGCAGGGCCAACCCCCGTGGCTCCTCTGTGCGGATGGTGCGATCTTCCGCTTGTGCGGCAGCAGCTTACGGGTGAGGTTGCTGGGAACGCAGCCCGGTTGAGTCACAGCTCTGCTATGAGCGAGTGCGAAGTGGTGGGCGCGGTTCCGGTATGGGGCCGGGGTGTGGC
Organism: Streptomyces sp. NPDC050732; assembly: GCF_040654255.1. NCBI lineage: Bacteria > Bacillati > Actinomycetota > Actinomycetes > Kitasatosporales > Streptomycetaceae > Streptomyces > Streptomyces sp. NPDC050732. Next base: position 88,369 of record NZ_JBFAHP010000030.1, on the reverse strand, counting down.
TGCATGCAGGCCGTTGCCTGTGGGAAGGGGGGAGCGGATATCGTCAGGCGCATTGTTCAGCTCCGGGGAGGACGATCGTGCGCCTGACTCTGACCGTCGTCGATCCGTTCGGCGGGGGCTCCGCCGACGTGGTTCTCGACGCCGATCCCGAGTCCACCGTGCGGGACATCGCGGTGGAACTGGCCCGGCAGGTCGGCCACAGCGGTGCGCAGATCATTCCGTTCGGGCAGGGGCAGCAGGCCCCCGGCGGCGGCGCTCCGATGATCTACGTCGACGGGTACGCCGTCGATCCCACCGCCACCGTCGTCACCTCGCCGCTGCGCGAGGGCGCCATCGTGAGCCTCGACGATCCCGCCGGGTGTCTGCCGGGTGAGCCGTCCGGGCTCGTCGAGCTGCGCGTCGCGAGCGGGGCCGCCGCCGGCGCCGTGCACCGGCTCGGGATCGGGCGGTACGACATCGGGAGCGGGCCTGCCTCGTATGTCCGGGTGGACGACCCGGAGATGCCCGCGCGCGCTCTCACGTTGTCAGTTGCAACCGACGGGACCTGCCACGTCACCCTGCACGGGGAGGAGAAGGACAAGGAGGGCGTCACTCTCGACGGGGAGCCCTTCGGCGTGGAGAAGGAGGAGCCCGAGCCGGCCGGGGCCACCCCGCCCGAGGGGGAGTCCAGGAAGGACAGGAAGGCGCGGGAGAAGCGCGAGAAGCAGGCGCGCAAGGAGTGGAAGGAGCGCCGGGAGGCGCGGGCGAAGGCGCGGGCGAAAGGGCGGCTCGATACCGTCGCCTGGCCTCTGGGCGCGCAGATCGCCGTGGGCAATACACTCCTCGAACTCGTCCGGTACACGCCTCCGAACGCCGCCCTCAAGTGGTCCGAGGACGGTGCCGGGCTCGACTACAACCGGCCCCCGCGGCTGCGTCCGCCCGAGCGGCAGACCACCTTCCGGCTGCCCAGCCCGCCCCGGGAGTTCGAGGCGCGGCCGCTGCCCTGGTTGATGGCGCTGTTTCCGCTGGTCGGTGCCGTCGTCGCGGCGATGATCTTCAATCGCTGGTACTACCTGATCATGGCGGGGCTGAGCCCCATCATGCTCTTCGGCAACTACTTCATGGACAAGAAGCACGGGCGCAAGTCCCATGCGAAGCAGGTCAAGGAGTACAAGGAGACCAAGGCGCGGATCGAGAAGGACGCCCAGGACGCCCTCGTCGCCGAGCGGCTCGACCGGCGCAACGCCGTTCCCGACCCGGCCGCCGTCCTCGCGCTGAGCACCGGCCCCCGTACCCGGCTGTGGGAGCGGCGGCGCACCGACGCCGATCACCTCCTCATGCGCTTCGGGACCGGGCGGCTGCCCTCCGAGGTCGTCCTCGACGACCCGGAGAAGGACGAGCACCGGCGGCAGGTGACCTGGCACATCGAGGACGCGCCCGTCGCCCTGCCGCTGAAGGGGCTCGGCGTGATCGGCATCGCGGGGCCCGACGACTCCGCGACCGCTCTCGGCCGCTGGGCGGTCGCGCAGACCGCGACGCTGCACAGCCCGATGGACGTGCAGTTCTACGTGCTGACCGAGGCCACGTCGAAGGAGAGCTGGGACTGGGTGCGGTGGCTGCCGCACGCCCGTCCTTCGGGCGGTCAGGACATCAACGTACTCATCGGGACGGACGCCGAGACCGTCGGCGCCCGCATAGGTGAGCTGACCCAGATCCTCGACGCGCGCGTGAAGGCCATGGAGGAGAACAAGGGTCAGGGCGCGAACTTCGCCGATCCGGACATCGTCGTGGTGTGGGACGGGTCGCGGCGGCTGCGGTCGCTGCCGGGTGTCGTGCGGCTGCTGCGCGAGGGCCCCGCCGCGCACATGTACGCGCTCTGCCTCGACACCGAGGAACGGTTCCTGCCCGGCGAGTGCCAGGCCTTCGTGGTCGCCGAGCCGAAGCCGGACCCGGAGCCGGACCCGAGCGCCTACGGCCAGGCCCATCAGCGTCCCGTGAACGCGCCCGCCCCGCCCCCGCACGCCCCCGGCGGTTTCCCCTCCTTCCAGGCCTGGCACACCGCAGCGCCCGACCCGCAGCAGGCCAACGCCCCGCGTGAGCTGCGGCTGCGCGTCGAGATGTCCGGCGCCGAGCGGCTCAAGGACGTACGGCCCGACTTCGTGACGCCCGCCTGGTGTCTGCGTCTGGCGCGGTCCATCTCGCCGCTGCGCGACATCAGCGGCGAGACCGAGGACTCGGCGCTTCCCGGGTCCAGCCGGCTGCTCGACGTGCTGCAGCTGGAGCCGCCGACGTCCGGTGCGATCACCGCCAGGTGGCAGGCGGGCGGGCAGTCGACGATGGCCGTCATCGGTGAGTCGTACGACGGTCCGTTCGGCATCGACATGCGCAAGGACGGGCCGCACGGTCTCATCGCCGGTACGACCGGTTCCGGTAAGTCGGAGCTGCTGCAGACCATCGTGGCCGCACTCGCCGTGGCCAATACGCCCGAGAACATGACCTTCGTCCTCGTCGACTACAAGGGCGGGTCCGCGTTCAAGGACTGTGTGAAGCTGCCGCACACCGTCGGCATGGTCACCGACCTCGACGCACATCTCGTGGAGAGGGCCCTGGAGTCCCTCGGCGCCGAGCTGAAGCGGCGCGAGCACATCCTCGCCGACGCCGACGCCAAGGACATCGAGGACTACCAGGACCTCGTGCGGCGCGACCCGTCGCACGCGCCCGTGCCCCGGCTCCTCATCGTCATCGACGAGTTCGCGTCGATGGTGCGCGACCTGCCGGACTTCGTGACGGGGCTCGTGAACATCGCCCAGCGCGGTCGTTCGCTCGGCATTCACCTGCTCCTCGCCACCCAGCGGCCCTCCGGTGTCGTGTCCCCCGAGATCCGCGCCAACACCAACCTACGCATCGCGCTGCGCGTGACGGACGGCGGCGAGTCCACCGACGTCATCGACTCCCCCGAGGCCGGGCACATCAGCAAGAACACACCCGGCCGCGCCTACGTCCGCCTCGGGCACGCCTCACTCGTGCCCTTCCAGTCGGGGCGCGTCGGTGGCCGCAGGCCCGGCGCCGCCGACCCGACGCTGCTCGCGCCCTGGGTCGACGCCCTGGACTGGTCGGCGCTCGGCCGCGCCTCGCTGGTGAAGCCGAAGGCGCAGGCCCGCGAGGAGGAGGAGATCACCGACCTGAAGGTCCTTGTCGACGAGATCATCGAGGCCAACCGGGTCATGGGCATCCCCGCCCAGCACAGCCCGTGGCTGCCCGCGCTCGGCGAGACCGTGCTGCTCGACGAGATCCCCGCGCCCGCGCCGCGCACGGCACCCGGGGCGCTCACGCCCGCCCCGTACGGCGTCGAGGACCTGCCCGCCGACCAGGCGCGCCGCCCGGTCGTCGTGGACTTCGCGAGCTTCGGCCACCTGATGATCGGCGGCGCCCCGCGCTCCGGCCGCTCGCAGGTGCTCCGTACGATCGCGGGCTCCCTCGCGCGCACGCACTCCTGCGCCGACGTCCACCTGTACGGCATCGACTGCGGCAACGGCGCGCTCAACGCGCTGACGCGGCTGCCGCACTGCGGCGCCGTCGTCGGCCGCAACCAGACCGAGCGCGTGGTCCGCCTCATCAACCGGCTCAAGGGCGAACTCACCCGGCGCCAGGACCTGTTGGCCGACAAGGGGTACGCGGACATCGGCGAGCAGCGGGCCGACGCCGCCGAGGACGAGCGCCTGCCGCACCTCGTCGTACTGCTCGACCGGTGGGAGGGCTGGCTGCCCACGCTCGGCGAGATCGACCACGGCTCGCTCACCGACGAGATCACGACGATCATGCGGGAGGGCGCGAGCGTCGGCATCCACATGGTGATGACGGGCGACCGGCAGATCCTGGTGGGCCGCATCTCCTCCCTCACCGAGGACAAGTACGGTCTGCGCCTCGCGGACCGCTCCGACTTCTCGATGCTCGGCATCCCGGCCCGCAAGGTCCCCGAGGAGATCGCGCCGGGCCGCGCCTTCCGGAACGAGAGCGGTACGGAGACGCAGTTCGCGCTGCTCTCCGAGGACTCCACGGGTCAGGGGCAGGCGGCGGCGATCGCCGCCATCGGCGAGCGGGCCGCGGCCCGCGACGCCGACGTGCCGCGCCACCGCCGCCCGTTCCGCGTCGACACCCTGCCGAGCCGCATCACCTTCGAGGAGGCGTGGGAGCTCCGCGACCCGGACGCCTCGCGCTCGAAGCTGTGGGCGCTGGTGGGCATCGGCGGCGACGAGGTCATGGGGTACGGGCCCGACCTGGCGCAGGGCGTGCCGGCGTTCGTCATCGCGGGCCCGGCCAAGTCGGGGCGCTCGACGGTCCTGATGAACATGGCGCGTTCCTTCCGCGCGCAGGGTGTACGTCTCGTCGTCGCCGCCCCGCGCCAGTCACCGCTGCGTGAACTGGAAGGCTCCGAGGGCGTGTTGAAGGTGTTCACCGGCGACGACATCGACGAGGACGAGTTCGAGGAGCTCATCGACGAGGCGGACGCGTCACCGGACGAGCCGGTCGTCGTACTGATCGACGACGCCGAGATCCTGGAGGACGCGGACGCCGCGAGCCAGTTCAAGCGGATCATCCAGCGCGGCGCCGACCTGGGCCTCGCCCTGGTCCTCGCCGGTGACGAGGAGGACGTGTGCAGCGGCTTCTCGGGCTGGCAGGTCGACGCGAAGAAGGGCCGCCGCGGCATCCTGCTGTCGCCGCAGGACAGTTCGAGCGGCGACCTGATCGGGCTCAGGATCTCGCGCAGCGTGGTCGGCGGCCCGGTGGCGCCCGGCAAGGGCATGCTGCACCTCGGCAACGGCGAACTCGCCACGCTGACCACGCCGTTGTAGCCCGGGGGCACTCGTGGGTGGTTCGGCGAAGAAGGCCCGGCGGCGGGCGTCGGGGCCCGCGCTGCGGTACGAGCACGTGGCGGGGGCGCGGAGGTCGCCCCGGGCGGGGCAGCGGTCCGAGGGGCGTGAGCGGGGCGACTGGCTCTTCGGCTCGCTGCTGTTCCTCACGGTGACCGTCGTCATCGTGCTGTTCGCCCTGGCCGACATGGCCTGGGGCGCGACGCTGTGGGGGGAGGTGGCACCCGCCTGGCCCGGCGGAGGCTACGGCTTCGCGATCACCATCGGTTTGCTCGCCCCGCCCGCCGCGGCCGGGATCATCGCCCCGCTGATGCGAGCGAACTGGCGCAAGGAGAAGGCCCGTTCGCTCGCCCTGGCACTCGCCGCGCTGCCCGGCGTGGCGCTGTCGTGCCTGCTCCTGCTGCTCTGCTTCGGCGCGAGCCGGCCCAAGCGCCGCCGCCGCGGCCCGGAGTGCTACGACCACGGCCAACCCTGCTGGATCCACGAGCAGTACCCCTACCTGTGGGCACCCGGGATCGCCGCCGCCCTGCTGAGCGCCGGTCTCGGCTGCTGGCTCGCGTACCGCTACGCCGCACGCCGCAGGGCCCGGCTCACTTCACCCGGGACAGCCGCGCCTTCGGATCCCCCGCGCCCGGGTCGTCCGACGTGTACATGAGCTTCTTCGGGCGCCCGGGATCGCCGCCACTCTGCTGAGCACCGGACTCGGCTACCGGCTCCCTACCGCTACGCCGCAGGGCCCGGCTCACTTCACCCGGGACAGCCGCGCCTTCGGATCACCCGCGCCCGGGTCGTCCGACGTGTACACGAGCTTCTTGCCGTCGGGGCGCAGCTGGACCGTGTGGGACGTCTGCGAGCACTGGCCGCCGTTGCCCTCCGCGCCCTTGCCCGTCGCCACGAGCCGCTCGGGCGTGACCGACTTGAGGGTCAGGACGTCCGTGCAGGTGTTGCCGATCGGGTCGCGTTGGAGGACCGTGCCGAGGCGTTCGCCCGGCTTCGCCTGGCGCAGGGTGACCGTGAACGTGCCGAGAGGGATCGTGCCGCCGCTCGCGTCGGCCCGGCCGCGCCACTTGCCGAGGTAGGCCTCGGGGACCTTCCCGGAGCCCGCGGAGTCGCTGGGCGTGCCGGGTGGGGCGGTCGCCGCCGGAGGCTGCGGTCCCCCGCCTCCCGACTCGTCCTCGCCCTTCGGCAGCATCTCGAAGACGAACACCGAGCCGACCGTGACGGCGGCCAGCGCTCCGGCCACGGCGAGCGCGACCGTACAACTCACCTTGCGGCCGCGTCCGTTCGGCCCCTCCGGTACGGAGGTCGCGGCCACGGAGACGGAGAACTTGCCGGGCGGGGGCTCGGGGCGGGGTTCCGGCGCGCGGTCGGCGTGTGGGGGATGCGTGGGGGTCGCGGGGCTTACGGGGGCCGCAGGGCCTGCGGGGGCTGCGGACGAGGCGTACGACGGGTCGGGCGGGCCGAAGGTGCCCTCCACGGAAGGGGTGTTGAACGGGACGGGGCCGGAGGAAGCGTCCACCGACGCCGCACCCGCGGCGACACCCGCCCCCGCCCCCGCTCCCGCCTCCGCGCCTGCCCCCGTGTCCAGGTCCAGCAGCCGCACCGCGCTCCTGCTCACACGCTCCACGACAGGGCCGGGCAGCCAGCCAGCCGCCACCAGCGCCGCCGCGCCCGCGGGGGCGAGGCGGCGGGCGAGCTCCTCCGGGGCGGGCCGGGCGGCCGCCTCCTTGGCCAGGCAGGCGGCGGCGAGCTCCCGCAAGTCGCCGGTGAGCGCGCCCAGTTCGGGCTCCTCGTGGACGACCTTGTACAGCAGCGCGGCCGACGAGTCACCCGGGAAGGGTGACTCCCCCGTCGCCCCGTACACCAGGACCGCGCCGAGCGAGAAGACGTCCGCCGCACCCGTGACGCCCTTGCCGAGGATCTGCTCGGGCGACATGTAGCCGGGCGAGCCGATGGAGACGCCGGTGGAGGTGAGCGACGCCGTACCGTCGGTGGCGCGCGCGATGCCGAAGTCGATCAGGCGCGGCCCGTCGAGCGTCAGCAGGACGTTCGACGGCTTCACGTCGCGGTGGACGAGCCCCAGGGCGTGCACGTGCGCCAAGGCCTCGGCGAGGCCGGCCCCCAGGACCCGTACGGAGTGCTCGGGGAGCGGCCCGCCCTCCCGCACCGCCTCCGTCAGCGACGGACCCGCCGCGTACCCCGTCGCGACCCACGGCACCGACGCGTCCGGGTCCGCGTCCAGGACGGGCGCCGTCCAGTCGCCGCCGACCCGGCGGGCCGCGTCGACCTCGCGGCGGAAGCGGGCGCGGAACTCCTCGTCGAGCGCGAAGTGCGGGTGTACGACCTTGACCGCGACGGTGCGGCCGCCCGCGCTGCGCCCCAGATAGACGCGGCCCATACCGCCCGAGCCGAGCCGGCCGAGCAGCCGGTAGGGCCCGATCGTGGCGGGTTCGCCGGCTTCGAGCGGATGCATGACCGTGGCCTCCCCCAGGCGTGCTGTCCGGACACGTCGCACTTCAGCACTTCGGATCAGCGTAGTGCGGAAGCGGGCGCGGGAACGCACCGCCCGCATTCCCCTCTCCGCACCAGAAGTCCGGATTCACCGGCAAGGTACGGGTATGCCCATCCAAGCCCCACCCCTCCCCGCGCCGCCCGTCGGCAACGGCTATCCCGGCAATTGCCGGATGAGGGGTTACCGGTTGAGGGGTTATACGGCGGCGGCGATATTCCGTGGCGGCACGGAAAGGGCACATGGATGTCGGGCAGATGCCGGGCGACGTCCTGATATCGCCGAAGCGAATTCCCGCAGAGAACCCGACCCGCCGCCGGACCACCCCTGAGCCGGCCGCCTCCGGCTCGGCCGCGCAGGCGCGGGCGGCGGTCCTGAGCGGACGGCGGCCCCGGACGGCCGGGGACCCCGACGGATGGCGGGCCCGGACGTGCGGCCGTCCCGGGCAAGCACCGGTCTCGGCCGGCCACCTCCGCCTCAGCCGGGCACGAGCGGGCCGGTCCCGGGCGTACGCCCGGCCCGGACGGCCAGCCGGCCCGGGCAAGCACCGGCCCCGACGGATGGCGGGCCCGGACGTGCGGCCGTCCCGGGCAAGCACCGGTCTCGGCCGGCCACCTCCGGCTCGGCCGGGCACGCGCGGGCGGCGGTCCGGGGCATGCGCCCGGCCCGGACGGCCGGCGGGCCCGGACAAGCAGCGGTCCTGGGCGAGCACCGGTCCCGACGATCGGCGGGCCCGGACGTGCGCCGACCCGGGCACGCGCCAACCCCAGGCAAGCGGTCCCGGACGTGCGGCGCCCCCGGGCCAGCGGCTGCCCCGGGCGAGCAGCCGTCCCGGGTAAACACCGGTCTCGGCCGGCCACCTCCGGCTCGGCCGGGCACACGCGGGCGGCGGTCCTGGGCAGGCGCCCGGCCCGGACGGGCGGCGGGGCCGGACGGGCGGCCGTCCCGGGCAAACGCCAACCCCAGGCAAGCCGGCCCGAACGTCCGGCACCCCTGCGCGAGCGGCCGCCCCGGGCGAGCACCGGTCCCGACGACCGGCGGGCCCGGATGTGCGGCCGTTCCAGACGTGCGCCGACCCGGACGAGCGGCGGGCGCCGGCGAGCGGCGGTCCCGGACGCGCGGCTGTCCCGGGCAAGCGCCGCCCCCGTACGGGCGGCCGTCCCGGGCAAGCGCCGGCCCTGGACATGCGCCGGTCCCGGCCAAGCGCCAGCCCCGGGCATGCGGCCGACCCGGGCATGCGGCCGCCCCGGCGAGCCCCGGCTCCGGGCGGGCGGCACCGACCCCCGTCGCTACGGCTTCAAGAGCTCCACATGCACGTCCGCGGGGAAGCCCGTCGTCGGGCCGACCCGGTGGGCGAACTCGGTGACGCCCTTCAGTTGCTCGGTGCCGAAGCGGAAGTCGAGCGTCGTGAAGTACCGCTCCAGGATCTCCGCGTCGAAGGACTCCCAGCGCGCGGCCTGCTCGGCGACCTTTCCGACCTCCTCAAGGGAGAGGTCGCGGGAGGCGAGGAAGGCCTTGTGGACGGCGCGTACGACGTCCGGTTCGCGCGCCGCGTAGTCGCGTCGGGCGGCCCAGACGGCGAAGACGAAGGGGAGGCCCGTCCACTCCTTCCACAGCTGCCCGAGGTCGTACACGTCCAGGCCGAGCCGCGGCCCGTCGATGAGGTTCGCGCGCAGCGCCGCGTCGCCGATGAGGACGGCGGCGTCCGCCTCCCGCATCATCAGCCCCAGGTCGGGCGGGCACGTGTAGTAGTCGGGCCGCACCCCGTACCGCTCGGCGAGCAGCAGCTGCGCGAGTCGCACAGAGGTGCGAGAGGTGGAGCCGAGCGCCACCCGGGCGCCGTCCAGCCGGTCCAGCGGCACCTGCGAGACGATCACGCACGACATGACAGGACCGTCGCAGCCGACCGCGAGGTCGGGGAAGGCGATCAGGTCGTCGGCGTTCTTCAGGAACTCGACGAGCGTCACGGGCGCGATGTCGAGCTCGCCCCTGACCAGCTGCTCGCTGAGCTTCTCCGGGGTGTCCTTGGTGAGCTCGAAGTCGAGGAGCGTTCCGGTCCGGGCGAGCCCCCAGTACAGGGGCAGGCAGTTCAGGAACTGGATGTGCCCGACGCGGGGCCGGGGAATGCGACGGGAGTCGTGCGTCTGTTCGGCGCCTGCCCCCGCGAAGGCGTTCAGGGGAGAATTGTCCACATCGGCGAGGCTAGCCCTCGTGCGGGAGGGTTCGGGCGCCGGGGCCCGACGCGCCCCTCGCAACCCTTCCGTCAACCCCGTCGGGAGCCCCTTCAAACATCCGGGTGACGTGATCTTGCCCCCTATTGCATTCCCGGGTCTGCGTGCTAAGCTCGCCGCAAGTTGCAGTTTGGTTTCCCTTGCAGTACAGAGCCTGCGGAGCATGTAACCCGCAGGCTCTCGTCGTTTTCAGACTTATGCAGTTGTTTAAACAATCGCTGGTTCTGGAGCAGGGCAACCCTTTGGCCCAAGGAGGGCTTATGGCTACCGGAACCGTGAAGTGGTTCAACGCTGAAAAGGGCTTTGGCTTCATCGCCCAGGAAGGCGGCGGCCCGGACGTCTTCGTCCACTACTCCGCGATCAACGCGAACGGCTTCCGCTCCCTTGAGGAGAACCAGGCCGTTTCCTTCGACGTGACGCAGGGCCCGAAGGGTCCGCAGGCGGAGAACGTCACCCCCCAGTAATCGGACGCCTCACGCGAGTGAGGTGTGTGATTCCTCCGGTGACTTGATCCGGACATGGATGCAGTACCCAAGGAGCCCTGCTCCTCCGCGCGAGCGGGGGAAGCGGGGCTCCTGCCTTTTCCGGCGCCTTCCCGGCCACCTTCCCGGCGCCTTCCCGGTGCCTTTCCTGGCGGCTTCTTCGTCCCGGCCCCCGCACGGGGCGTCTAGGTGTGCTGCATGATCATCACGAAGGTGGTGCCGGGTTCCAGCGCCTCGTAGGAGTGCGCGACGTCCCCGCGGTACGACATGTAGTCGCCCGGAGCCAGCTCCACCGCCTCGCCGCACGGGCCCGCGAGCAGCCGCCCCGTGCTGATGACGAGGTGCTCCACCGACCCCGGGATGTGCGGGTCGGACTCACGGGCGGCGCCCGGCTCCAGGGCGCCGTGGTAGATGTCGCGCCGCACGCCGGTCGGCCCGGCGGAGAGCAGTGTGCCCGCGTAGGACGAGTTCTCGGCGTGCATGGTCGGGCCCTCGCCCGCGCGGATCACCGTCACGGCGGGCGCGGGCGACTCCACGAGCACGCTGAACGGCACGCCCAGCGCGACGGCCAGCGACCAGAGCGTCTCGATGCCGGGGTTGCCCGTGGCCGCCTCCAGCTGGGAGAGCGTGGACTTCGCGATGCCGGCGCGTTTGGCCAGCTCGGAGAGGGAGAGGCCGGCCCTCGTGCGCTCCCGGCGCAGGGCGGCGGCGACCCACTCGCGCGGCATGCGGGGCCCGTCGGTCATCACAGTTGCTCCTGGTCCTCTCCTGGTCCTCTCCTGGCGCTCCCCCGGTACTCTACGGGCGCTCTTCCGGCGCCCTCGCGGCGCTCTCGCGGCACTCCTCCGGCGCCTTCCTGGCCCGACCGCCCCGACCGCCCCGACCCACCCCGGCCGTTCGGTGCAGCGGACCATTCGTTCGCCTTGACGAACGCGGCTCACTCCCACCATCCTACGACGTATGCGTTCGCCACACCGAACAGATGACCCGTCGGACCGAACGGGCGACATATCGATATCCGCGGAATCCGCGGAACCACCCCAGGGCCTCGTCCGGGTGTCCGACCTCCCGCCCGGCGTCCTGCGCGACATCGCGCTCGTCTGGCTCGCCGACGCCGTCGTCGGCGTCTCCTTCGGCGCCATCGCCGTCGGCGGCGGGCTTCCCGTGTGGGTGCCGGTGCTCATGTCGCTGCTCGTGTACGCGGGCTCCGCCCAGTTCAGCGCGGTCGGCATCCTCACGGCGGGCGGCGGCCCGGTGGCCGCGGCGGCGACCGGGCTGCTGCTCAACTCCCGTACGGCGGCGTTCAGTCTGGCGCTCGCCGACGACCTCGGCCGGTCCTGGGCGGCGCGGCTGATCGGCGCGCACCTCGTCACGGACGAGACCGCGGCGTTCGTGCTGGCCCAGCGGGGGCGCGAGCAGCGCAGGGCCGCCTTCTGGATATCCGGTGTCGGCCTGTTCGTCGCCTGGAACCTCAGCGTGCTGGCGGGCGCCCTCGCCGGGTCCGCGCTCGGCGACACGGACCGGTTCGGCCTCGACGCCGCGTTTCCCGCGGTGCTGCTCGCGCTGGTGCTGCCCGCGCTGCGGAGTGACCGCCGGGCGCGGCGGGCCGCGGCGGCGGGTGCCGTCATCGCGGTCGTCGCGGCGCCGCTACTGCCCGCGGGGGTTCCGGTGCTGCTCGCCCTGCTCGGCCTGCTCGCGGCGCGCCGCCCCCGCCCCGCCTCTTCGAGGAGCACCTCATGAACGCCACACTCGCCTGTGTCCTCGCCCTCGCCGCGGGCACGTACGTCTTCCGCCTGGCCGGTCCCGTCCTGCACGGCCGTGTGGAACTCCCGGCTCGCGCGCAGGAGTTGCTGGCGGTCGCCGCCACGGTCCTCCTGGTCGCCCTGCTCGCCACCGGCGCCCTCACCGAGGGCCATGACTTCGCGGGGTGGGCGAGACCCGCGGGCGTCCTGCTGGGCGGCGTCCTGGCCTGGCGCAGGGCACCGTTCGCCGTGGTCGTGGTAGCCGCGGCGGCGACGACGGCACTGCTGCGCCTGGCGGGGGTCCAGTAACCCGCCCGCCCCGGGTGGGCGTGGCCCGTACGGCGGCGACAGCGGTGGGGGTTCACCAGGGCCGGGCCTCCGGACCCGCACACCCGCGCACAGCACGCGGCGTCGGCACGGCGGGCCACCCCCTCGGGCAGGAACGCCGCGACTACGGCGCCCCCGGCCCCGGCCCCGGGCCGGCGCCCGGCTACGGCGCCCCCGGCTCCGGGACAGCACCCCGCTCCGCGACGCCGCCCCCCTGCTCGTACAACCCCTCCACCACCCCCGCGTACCGCTCCGTCACCGCCTTTCTGCGGACCTTCAGGCTTGGGGTGAGGAGGCCGGTCTCCACGGTGAAGTCCTCGTCGAGGAGGGCGAACGCCCGGATGCGGGCGGGGCGGGAAGCCGTGGCGTTGGTGGCGTCCACCGCTTTCTGGATCAGCTCGCGGACGCGTGGGTCGCGGGACGGGGGGACCGTCAGACGCACGCCCTCGCGGTCGGCCCACGCCGTGATCTCCTCCTCGTCCAGCGTGATGAGCGCGACCGGGTAGGGGCGGTGGTCGCCGACCATGACGGCCCGGGAGACGAAGCGGGTGGTCTGGAGGGCCAGTTCGGTCAGTGACGGGGTGAGGTTCTTGCCGCCCGAGGTGATGATGAGGTCCTTCTTGCGGCCCGTGATCGTGAGGAACCCGTCCTCGTCGAGGGCGCCCAGGTCCCCGGTGTGCAGCCACCCCTCCTCGTCGATGACTTCCCGCGTGGCCTGCGGGTTGTTGTGGTAGCCGAGGAAGACCATGGCGCCCCGCGCGAGCACCTCCCCGTCGTCCGCGATGCGCAGCTCGACGCCGTCCACGGCGCGGCCGACCGTGCCGTACCGCACCGCGCCCGGGTGGTTGAGGGTGAGGACGCCCGCCGACTCCGTCATCCCGTACCCCTCGTAGACCGCGATGCCGCAGGCCCGCAGGAAGTCGACGGTGTCGGGCGCGATGGGCGCGCCGCCGGTCAGCGCCCACCGGACGCGGCCGCCGAGCGCCTGCCGGACCAGGCTGTAGAGGGACTTGTCGGCCGCTTCGTACGCCTCCCGTAGCTCGGCGGGCAGTTCGCCGTCGGCGGCGAGGACCCCGATGCGGACGGCCTCCTCGAACCGTTCGCGCCCGCCCTCCTGCGCCTCGGCGAGCGACAGCACCACGGACCGCACCTTCTCGAACAGCCGGGGCACGGACGGCAGATGGGTGGGGCGTGCCTCGGCCAGCTCGGAGACCACGTCCTCGATGCGTCCGCCGAAGAAGGTGAGCGTGCCGCCCCCGATGAGGGTCGTGAACTCGATGAGCTGGGCGAGGAGATGGGCGAGCGGAAGGTAGAGGTACGTCGTGTCGCCGGGGCCGCCGTCGACGAGCGGCACGGCGGCGGTCTGCACGGCGAGCAGGTTGCCGTGCGTGAGCAGACAGCCCTTGGGCGGTCCTGTCGTGCCGGAGGTGTAGATGATGGTGGCCAGGTCGTCGCCCCGGCGGCCCTCCGCGCGCAGCAAGAGGGCGTCCAGCGGGGCCAGTTCGGCGGGGTCGTCCGTCATGAGGGGCACGTGCCGCACACCCGGCAGCCTCCCCCGCTCCCGCAGCCGCTCGATCTTCGCCGCCTGCGCCTCGTCCTCGCAGATCACCACCGTCGCGCCCGAGTCCCCCACGACCCAGGCGACCTCGTCGTCCCCCGCCGTCGGATAGACCGGGACCACGACGGCGCCCGCCGCGAGCACGCCGAAGTGGGTGCAGGTCCACTCGGGGCGGGTCTCGGCGAGGACCGCCACGCGGTCGTCCGGGCGGACGCCGAGCGCGAGCAGGCCCCGGCCCACCCGCCGGGCGGCGTCCCGCAGTTCCCCGTACGACATCTCGGTCCACGCCCCGTCGCGCCGGAAGCGCAGGGCGGGCAGTTCCCCCGGCGACACCCCCGGCGACACCCGCGGCGACTCCCCCGCCGGCTCCCCGTGCCGCTCCGCCGCCCACTCCGCCAGGAGCGCCAGGGTGGCGGGCAGTTCGGACGACTTCAGTGGGCCCTGGCCCTGGTCCTGGCCTCTGTCCTCGTCCTGGCCCTTGTCCTTCCGCGTCTGCTGCATGCGTACGACGCTAGGGACCGCGCCCGGCTCCCGGGATGACGCGAAACGTCAGCAGCACTGGCCGGTGCGCTCAGCCGTCACTAACGTCGTGACATGGCCAGGCGGACGATCACCGTGCACCATGTACGGGCCGTGCTGCGCGGCGCCGAGCGGCGCGGCGTGGACACCGTGCCGCTGCTGCGGGGGGCGCAGATCCCGCCGCTCCTCCTCGGTGACGACCGGGCCCGGGTCACCGCGCCCCAGTTCGTCCGGCTCTTCCGGGAGCTGTACCGCGTTACGCAGGACGAGTTCCTCGGCCTCGGCTCCGCCGTCAGCAGGCCCGGCACGTTCGCGATGATGTGCCGGGCGTCGCTGGGCTGCGGCGACCTCGGCTCCGCCGTGCGGCGCGGCGTCGCCTTCTACGGCCTGTTCCCCGGCGGCCCCGACCTCGTCCTCGAACGCCGCGCCGACGAGGCGGTGTTCGGCGTCCGCGACGACCTCGAACAGGACTACTTCCTCGCCGAGTGCCTCGTCATCATCTGGCACCGCCTGTGCAGCTGGCTGATCGGCCGCCGCATCCCGCTGCGCTGGGCCGAGTTCGGGCACCCGCCGCCCCCGCACAAGGACGAGTACGGGCTGCTCTTCGGCTGTGCCGTGCGGTTCGGCGCCGCGCGCACCGGTGCCGGCTTCGACCCGCACTGGCTGGACGCGCCGCTGATCAGGGACGAGGCGGCGCTGGACGAGATGCTGCGCCGGGCGCCCTTCGAGCTGCTCTCCCGGCGCGAGTACGGCACGACGGTCGCCGAGCAGGTGCGCCGCGTCCTCGCCCGCGCCCTGCGCACGTCGCCGCGGCTGCCGTCGCTCGGCGAGATCGCGGCGCGGCTCGCGGTGAGCCCGGCGACGCTGCGCCGCCGCCTGGCCGAGGAGTCCACGTCGTACCAGCAGCTGAAGGACGCGGTGCGGCGGGACGCGGCGATCGCCGGTCTGGTGGAGGGGCGGGAGCCGATCGCGGAGCTCGCGGCGCGGCTCGGCTTCTCCGAGGACACGGCCTTCCACCGGGCGTTCCGCCGGTGGACGGGGACGACTCCCGGGGCGTACCGGACGGAGACGGTACGGACCTGCGCCCCGGGCCCCGGTTCCGGCCTCGGCTCCGGCCCTAGCCTCAGCCCCGGCCCCGGCCCCCGCCTCGGCCTCGGCCCCAGCCCCAGCCCCAGCCCCGAGGGGCGACCGTAGCGTCGAAGCGGCCGACCGGATGCCTGTGAGCCGAAGTCAACGAAGGTGAGCGTCCGGGTCATCCATGGATTACTCGCCGGTCATTACGGTCGTTGCCAGAACACCCCTCCGCCCCTGAGGACAGTTGGGAGAGCCGCATGCACACACGTACCAGCGTCAGAGCGTGGGCCGTCGTGGCCGCGCTCGGTCTGTCGGCCGTCACCCCGCTCACCGCCGCGCACGCAGAGGAGTCCGGACACCCGGGATCGACGGGCCCCCTCGGCTCCGCCGGCCCTCTCAGCTCCGCCGCCCCTCTCAGCTCCTCCGGCCCGCTGGGCCCCGCCGGACCCCTCGGCCCCTCCGGCCCCCTCGGACTGCTCGGCGCGTCCGGCGCGCCCGGCTCCCCCGGTGACATCGTGCGCTCCGAGCCGAGCAGCTTCCACCCGCTGCCGGGCCAGCCCACCAAGACCAGGGCCTGGAAGATCCACTACCGCTCGACCACGGCCAAGGGCGGGCCGAACATCGTCTCCGGCACGGTCATCGTGCCCCAGGACGGCCGCGAGGGGCCCCGCCCCCTGATCACGTACGCCGTCGGGACCGTCGGTGTCGGCGACCACTGCGCGCCCAGCGCGGGCTTCCCCAAGGGCACGACCCTGGAGGCCAACCTCATCCAGCAGCTCACTCTGCGCGGCTGGGCGGTGGTCGTCACCGACTACGAGGGCCTCGGCACCCCGGGCGACCACACGTACACGGTGGGCCGGGCCGAGGGCCACGCCGTGCTGGACGCCGCCCGCGCCGCGATCCGGCTCCCCGGCGCGGGCCTCGGCAAGGACACGCCCGTCGGCATCATGGGCTACTCGCAGGGTGGCCAGGCCTCGTCGTGGGCGGCCGAACTGCGCGGCTCGTACGCCCCCGACCTCGACGTCAAGGGCACGGTGACCGGCGGCATTCCCGGCGACCTGCTGAAGGTGGCGAAATTCAACGACGGCTTGTACGGCTCGGGCCTGATCTTCCTGGCGGCGATCGGCCAGAACGCGGCGTTCCCCGAGCTGAACCTCGCCTCCTACCTCAACCCGAAGGGCGAAAAGCTCTTCGCGGCCCTGCGGAACGCCTGCGTCGCGGACGCCGCGGTGCTCGGCTCGTTCAAGCCGATCTCGTCGGTGACCACGAAGAACCCCCTCGACCAGCCCGACTGGCGGCAGCGCCTGAACGAGTCGCGGGTCGGCACGGTGAGGCCGGACGCGCCCGTGTACCAGTACCACGCGGTCGGCGACGAGCTCATCCCGTACAGCGTCGGCAAGGAGGTCCGCGAGGAGTGGTGCGCGCGCGGCGCGAACGTGGAGTGGCACAAGGTGCCGGTCGGCGAGCACGTCACCGGTGTGATCACGCAGTCGCCGCTCGCGGCCGCGTGGCTGGCGGACCGGTTCGCGGGGAAGCAGGCGCGGGACAACTGCTGAGCGGAGTACGGCACTTGAGGCGGCCCGCGGGCCCCGCGGGCCGTCAGTGAAAACCAGTGGGCAGCGCGGCGGAGTCCCCCTAGGATCTTGAGGTTTGCACGACTTCGAGAACCGGGGGGATTTCTCGTCATGCTCTTGGCACCCACGGCCCTGTCCCTGGCCATGCTGGCCCTTTTCGTCCTGGCGATGAAGGCGTCCGACACGATGCCGCACCGCCCCACGACGGAGCCGGGCGCCGATCCGGAGGGCCCCGGAAAGGAAGCCGCCCGATGACCGCACCGGCCACGCCACTCGTGGCATCCGCTCCCGTGACGTCCGCTCCCGTGGCACCGCTCACGCCGCCGCCGGACGACCCCTCGCGGGCGGACCCCGCGCCGGGCCCCGACTTCGTCACCCCCGTGGACAACGTCTTCGTACGCACCCATCTGGGCCTCCCCGAGATCGACCCCGCGACCTGGACGCTGACGGTCGAGGGCCTGGTGGCCCGCCCCCTGCGCCTCGGTCTGCCGGCGGTCCTCGCCCTCCCGCGCGAGCAGCTCACCGCCGTCCACGAGTGCTTCGGCAGCCCCTTCCGCCCCGACACGCCCACGCGCGCGGTGACGAACATCGAGTGGACGGGCCTGCCGCTCGCCGCGCTCCTGGACCGCGCGCGCCCGCTGCCCGCCGCGCGGCACGTGCGCTTCGAGGGCGCCGACACGGGCTCCTTCCAGGGTGAGGACGGACTCTCGTACGTGAAGGACCTCCCCCTGGAGACCGCCCGCCGTGACGTGTTCCTCGCCCACGGCATGAACGGCGAGCCCCTGCGGGCCCGCCACGGTTGGCCACTCCGGGCCGTGGTCCCCCGCATGTTCGGCACGAACTCCGTGAAGTGGCTGACCCGCATCGTCCTCACGGAGGAACGCCCTCAGCACATGTTCACGACGACGTTCTACACGCGGGTCCTGCCGGGTTCCGGCACCGCGCAGCCGGTGCGCGCGCTGGACGTCAACAGCAAGATCGTCGCGCCCTCGAACGGTTCGCAGGTCCTTCCGGGTGAGGTGGTGTTCCGGGGCCGCACCTGGAGCACGACGGAGGTCGTCCGCCTCGACCTGTCCGTCGACGGCGGCCCGTGGGAGCCCGCCACCCTCGACGTCCTCGGCGCCGAGCCGACCTGGCAGGGCTTCTCCCTCCGCCGCACGCTCCGGCCCGGCCCGCACACGGTCCGCTCCCGCGCGACGGACGCGACGGGCCGCGTCCAGCCGCCGCCGGGCGCCCGGAACTCCGTCCACGAGGTCCGCTTCACGGTGGGTTAGCGCCGGTCTGCCCCTCGTGGCGCAGCTCCGCCCAGACGGTCTTGCCGACGGCCCGCTCGGTCACGCCCCAGGCACTGGCCAGCGCCTCGACGAGCAGCAGCCCGCGCCCCGACTCGGCGTCGGGGGCGCCCCGTTGCTCCTCGGGCCGCCGGTCGCCCCGGCTGTCGGCGACTTCGATACGGAGCGTGTCGGGCCTCGTCCTGACGAGTCGCAGCTCGAAGTCGCGGCCGGCCGCGTGGCCGTGCGTGACGGCGTTCGCCGCGAGCTCGGCGACGATGTGCGCGACGGCGTCGGACAGCTCGCTCCCGTGCGGGATGCCCCAGAGGTCCAGCTGGTGGGTGGCGAGGCGCCGGGCCAGGCGGGCGCCTCGCCGGGTGGAGCTGAGCAGCTGGCGGAAGGCGGGGCCTTCGAACTCGACTCGTTGGGTGGGCATTTGCGTCTTCATGTCACTTAGCGTGGTGGGTCGGTTCTACGCTGACCAGGTACGACGCCATGACGCCGGGTAGATGTACGAGTACGGGGGCCCGGCTGTACGAGGCGTCAACCGTGACCACGCGAGGACGGTACGGGCATGGCGGACACAGACCATGAGGAACGACCGGAGCGGCCGTCCCAGGCCGACGGCACGGCCCATCTCTTCAGGGCCCTCGGCAAACAGATCAAGGTCCTGCGCGAACACGCGGGCATGAGCCAGCGGGAGCTGGCCAAGGCGGCGCACTGCGGGGAGGCGCTGATCTCCTCGATGGAGCGCGGCGTACGGACTCCGCAGCCGGACTTCCTGATCCGCGTCGATGTGTTGGTTGACGCGCGGGGTGTGCTGGCGGCTGCGGCTGATGACGTACGGGAGGCGCAGGCCAAGTCGCGGACGCGGCACCCGGATTGGTTCCGGGACTATGCATGCGCTGAAGCGGAAGCGGTCGCACTGCACAACTACGGTGCCCAGGCAGTGCATGGACTACTGCAGACCGAAGCTTACGCTCGGGCTACCTTCACGCAACGGCGTCCGTTGTTGGACGAGGACACGATCGAGAAGCGACTCGCGGATCGTCTGGCGCGCCAGCAGGTCTTCGACCGTTGGCCTGCGGCAACCTTCAGCTACGTGCTGGAAGAGACCGTGTTGCAACGCCCCACTGGCGGACGGGCGGTCCAACAAGAGCAGTTGCGCCGTCTACTCAGCGCGGGCCGCATGCGGAACGTAGAAATCCAAGTGATGCCGACCGACCGGCCGGAACACCCGGCACTGGACGGCACGTTCACTCTGATGACCCCAAAGGGGCGAAATCAGGTGGCGTACACGGAGAGCTATAGCCACCCCCGGCTGATCACCGATCCAGAAGAAGTCCGCATCTTCAGCGAACGCTATGGGATCATCCGGGCTCAGGCTCTTACGCCCCACGAGTCGCTGGCACTGATCGAGAAGATGCTGGGAGAACCATGAACAACACGGAACTCGGCTGGTTCAAGAGCAGCTACAGCACAGGCGAGGGTGGCGAATGCCTCGAAGTCGCTTACAACTGGCGGAAGTCCAGCCACAGCGGCGGCGAGGGCGGCGAATGCGTAGAGCTGTCGTCCTGCCCCCGTGCCATCCACATCCGTGACTCCAAGAATCCCACCGGCCCCACCCTCTCCATAACCCCCACCACCTGGTCCGAGTTCCTCCCCTACGCCAAGGCCTGACGTGGAGGGGACCACCCACACCCTGCTCCGCACGCTCCTCCAGGAGCAGCACCCCGACCTCGCGGAGCTGGAGATCCACTCCCCGGTGAGGGGGTGGGACAACGAACTCTGGCGGCTCGGCCAGAACCTGGCCGCCCGCCTCCCCCGCACGGAACGCGCCCCGGACCTGCTCCGCAAGGAACACCGCTGGCTACCGGTGCTCGCGCCCACGCTCCCCCTCCCCGTACCGACCCCCGTACACCTGGTGGAGCCGACGCCCCGCTTCCCGCAGCCGTGGACCATCACTGCCTGGGTGCCGGGGGCTCCGGCCGACGTCACTCCGATCAGCCAGGCCGACCACGGGGCCGAGACGCTGGCGGAGTTCCTGCGGGCGCTGCACAAGGAGGCACCGGCGGACGCACCCCACACGCAGGACCGAGGCGCGCCTCTCCCCACCCTCACCCACGTCTTCGAAGAGCAACTCCGCGACTTGGCACAGGACATAGGCACCCAGACAGCCGCTCTCCGCGTCGTCTGGCAGGACGCCGTCACGGCACCTCCCTGGCAAGGCACCCCCGTCTGGTTGCACGGCGACCTGCACCCCGCGAACGCCGTCGTCACCGACGGCACCCTCTCCGGCGTCATCGACTTCGGCGAACTCTGCGCGGGCGACCCGGCGCTGGACCTCGCGGCGGCGTGGCTGCTCCTGCCCAACGGGGCGGCGTCACGCTTCTTCGAGGCGTACGGACGGGCCGACGACGCGACGATCCGGCGCGCCCGGGGGCGGGCGCTCCTGCAGGCCCTGGTCCTCATCATCATCGGCCGGAACGGCGAACGCGGCCTGCCGGGCGGCAAGGTGACATGGGGCCGCGCGGGCCGGGCGACGCTTCAGAGACTGGTCGCCCGGTAACCCGGTAACCCGGCAGACCGGCGAACCAGCGACCCGGCGGGGAAGCGGGTCAGTCGCGCGGGAGCAGCCACGCCGCGAGGGCCGTCGTCGCGCACAGTGTGGCGCCCGTGATGACGAGCCCCGTGTGCATCCCGGAGAGCGAGAATCCCGAGGCACCGACACCGCCTCCGCCGCCCGCGAGGAGTGCTCCGAAGAGGGCGACGGACATCGCGCCGCCCGTCTGGCGGAGGGAGTTGAGGAGGCCCGAGGCGGTGCCGGCGCGTTCGGCGGGGACGCTGTCGAGGAGTTGGGCGGTCAGCGCGGGGACCGCGAAGGCGCCGCCGAGACCCGTGGGGACGAGCAGGACGAGGACGAGCCACAGAGGCGTATCGGCGGACAGCGGGACGAGCGCGAACATGGCGAGGGCCAGGATCGCCTGCCCGAGGACGATGACCGTCCGCCGCCCGAGCCGTTCGGCGGCACGCGGCGAGACGAGGTTCGTCCCGGTGATGAACGCGGCGAGCGGCACGAACATCAGGCCCGCCCCGACGCCCGACATGCCGCGCAGCTGCTGGTAGTAGAGGCCGAGGAGGAAGGTCACGCCGTAGAACCCGGCGTTCACCGCGAAGCCGACCGCGAGGGCGACCGCGACCGGCCGCTGCCGCAGCAGACCGAGCGGGACCATGGGGGCGGGGTGGCGCTTCTCGGCGCGGTGGAAGGCGAACCCGGCGGCGACGGCCACGGCGAACGCGGTGAGCACGGGCGCGCTCCCCCAGCCCAGGTGCCCGCCCTCGATGACCGCGAACGCCAGCCCGGCCAGGGCGAGTACGGCCGTCACCTGCCCCGCGAGGTCGAGCGGCGCCGGGCGGCGCGGGGAGCGTGCGACACGGGCCAGGAGGGCGAGGATCACCGCGCCCACGGGCAGGTTGAGGAGGAACACGGACCGCCACCCGGCGGTCTCCGTCAGCACCCCGCCGAGCACGGGCCCCACCGCGACGGACGCGGAACCGCCCACCGTCCACAGCGCGATGGCGCGGGCGCGGCGGCGCGGATCGTCGTACGCCTGCCGGATCAGCGCGAGCGAGGCGGGCATCACGACGGCCGCGCCCGCGCCCTGGACGGCCCGGGCCGCGATCAGCGCGCCGATTCCGGGCGCGAGCGCGCAGGCCAGCGACGCGACGGTGAACAGCCCCACACCCCACACGTAGGCCCGCCGCGCTCCCGCCCGGTCGGCCAGCGCCCCGGCGGACAGCATCAGCGCCGCGAACATCAGCGTGTACGCGTCCACGACCCACTGCAAGCCCGCCATGCCGCCGTGCAGGGTGTCCCGGATGTCGGGCAGCGCGATGTTCACGGCGGTGACGTCGATGGTGATGACGGCGAACCCGAGCAGGCCCGCGACGAGCGCGAGGTGAGGGGAGCGGGTGGGGCGGGCGCCGGTCTCGGCGGGACGGGCACCGGCCCCGGTGGTGCCGGACGCTAGCACTGCGGTGGGCATGACACTCCTACGGTGAGACCGCCCCCTCGCGGGGGCAGCAAATGGGAAAGACCGTCGCGAAGCCGTACGGCACGACGGTCCCGGTCACGGTCCTGGCCCCGGTCCCGGGCACGGTCCGGCGCGAAGCCGTACGGCACGACGGACACGGACACGGCCCCGCTCCCGGGCACGGACACAGTCCCGGCCCCGGACACAGCCCCGGTCCCGGGCACGGGCAACGGCGCCGCGGAAGGCCAGGCCACCCAGACCGCGGCCCGGCGCCATGCACCCCCTGGGCCGAGGTGGCCCAGCCCCCCGCAGCAGTCACCACTCTCCGCCCAAGCCCCACGCAGTGGCAGGCCGCGCTTCACCGGGGTCCCGCGTTCCTGGCCCTGACACAGCCCCCCACGTCACTCCCCTCCCTCGTCTCCCACCAGGGACAATGGGCCGATGACGGACAGCACATCGAGCGCTCCCGCGGCCACGGGAACCGCCGCCCGTACCGGAACGGAGCTGGGCCGGTATCTGCGCGCCCGCCGCGCCCGGGTGACCCCGGCCGAGGCGGGCCTGCCCGCAGGTGCGGGGATACGCCGTACGCCGGGCCTGCGCCGCGAGGAGCTCGCCACCCTCGCCGGGGTGAGCGTCGACTACTACACGCGGATGGAGCGCGGCCGCGAGACGAACCCCTCCCCCGCCGTCATCGACGCGCTCGCCCGCGCCCTGCGCCTCACGGGCGACGCCCACGACCGCCTCCGCGACCTGGCCGAACTCGCCTCGGGCCGCCTCACGGAACCGCACCCGACGGCCGACCACACGGTCCGCGACTCCACGCTGCGCACCCTGGAGGCGCTGGCCCCGCTGCCCGCGTACGTGGTGAGCAGGCACAGCTACATGCTGGCCGCGAACGCCCCCGGCAAGGCGCTGTTCCCGGGCCTGTGGGAGTGGCCCGCCGAGCAGCGCAACGTGATCCGCTACGTCTTCCTGCACCCCGTCGGCCGCGGGCTGTACCGGCCGTGGGAGGAGACGGTCGCCCAGTCCGTGTCCCACCTGCGCGCCATCGGCGGCACCGACACCGACTCGCCCCAGCTGACGAACCTGGTCGGCGAACTCCTCCTGAAGTCACCGGACTTCGCCCGCATCTGGGAGCGGTACGACGTGAGCGAGCGCGGCGGCGGCACCAAGTCGTTCGAGCACCCGAAGGTGGGCCCGATGACGCTCACGTACGAGGTGATGGCGCTGGCGAGGTCGGGCGGCCAGCGGATGGTGGTCTACCAGGCCCCGCGGGGCACGCCGGACGAGACGGCGATGCTCCGACTGACCAGGACGGACTGACACCGGCCGCCCCTGCCCCGCCCGGCGCTCACTCCGCCGCGCACGAACTCCCCGTCTTGGGCGTCTCGCCGTACAGCAGGAATCCGTTCACCTTGTCCTGCACGCACTCGGACCCCAGGTAACCCGTGTGCCCGTCACCCTTGTTGTCGAGGACGACGGCCTGCGGCCCGAGCCGCCGCGCGGTCTCCTCCGTCCACCGGTACGGCGTGGCCGGGTCGCCGCGCGTGCCGACGAGCAGCAGCTTGGGCGTCTTCACGTCGCGTACGTCCTCACGGATGTACGTCGTCCCGGGAGGCCGCCCGAAGCAGAGCAGCACGGGCATCAGCATCGACTTGCCGAAGACGGGCGACGCGGCGTCGAACTCCTTCTGGAGCCTGCCGACTTCCTTCTCTATGCGCGCGGCGTCGGGCCGGTCCGGATCGTCGGCGCAGTTCACGGCCATGAGGGCGGCGGCCATGTTGTCCCCGGGCACTTCCTCCCCCATCGCGTGGGCGAGGCCGCCGCTCATCCGGATCAGCGCCCTCGGATCGCCGTCCGCGAGCAGCGCCCCCAGGGCCTGCGAGAGCGCGGGCCAGGCCTGCCTGCTGTACAGCGCCTGCCCGAGCACGCTGACGACGTCCTGCCCGGTGAACTCGGCGCCGTCCATGGACTGCAGCGGCATCTCGTCCATCTCCTGGATGAGCGTGACCATGCTCTGCCGCGCGTTGCGCGCGTCCGTACCGAAGACGCAGCCCGCGTTCCCCGTGCACCAGGCCAGGAAGTTGTCGAGGGCGGTCTGCCGTCCCTCGACGGTGGCGAGGGACTGTGCGGCGACGGGCTCGGTCAGCGTGTCGACACCGTCGAGCGCCATCCGCCCGACCTTCTTCGGGAACTGGGCGGCATAGACGGCGCCGAGCCGCGTCCCGTACGAGAACCCCAGGTAGTTCAGCTTCTTGTCGCCGAGGGCCTGCCGCATGACGTCCATGTCGCGGGAGACGTTGACGGTCCCCATGTGCGGAAGGACGGGCCCCGACCTGTCCGCGCACTCCTTGGAGACCTTGCGCATCTCCTTGAGCACGGCGGCCGGGTCCTCCGCCCCGCCGGCCGTGGGATCGGTGCTCTCGTCGGCGTCCCCGCAGCTGACCGGGGCGCTCTGGCCGACCCCGCGCGGGTCGAAGGAGACGATGTCGTAGTCCTTGCTCAGGAAGCCGAACTCCTTCTGCGCCCCCGCGAGCGCGGAGACGCCGGGCCCGCCGGGACCGCCGAAGTTCAGCAGCAGGGAGCCGCGCGGCTTCCCGCCGGTGCTGGACTTCATGCGGATCATCGCGAGGTCGACGGTTCCGGCGCCGGGCTTCGCGTAGTCGATGGGGACCGTCACGTGCCCGCACCGGATGTCGTCGGCGCCGCCCGTGGCCTCCGCCACGGCCTCGGTGTCGCCCTCACAGCCGGCCCACTTGATCTTCTGCGTATAGAAGCGCGTCAGGTCGGGCCGCCCACCGCCACCGGCGGCGACGGCGGCACCCGGCACGCCCGGTATCCCCGTTACGCCCGCTCCCGCGACGACCAGAACGGTGACGCCGGCGACTGCACAAGCCTTGCGCACGGCAACCTCCCAGGGTGTGCCCCTCGATCACCCTAAGCGCGGGAAGCGCGCCTCGCCCGTTCAGGACGTACACCGCGCATTACCTCGAACAGCTCACAACCGACAAGTGACCTCACGCCGAACACTGCGGACACTGCGGGCGCTACGGGCACGCCGGGGATGACCACCGTCGCCCCTCCATCAACCCCCCGAGCCCCGCCCAGGCAAAGTTCATGAGCGTGCCCGCGGCCTCCCTCGCCGAGACGGACCCGTCCGTGTTGGCCCACCCCGCCAGTGACTCCGCCGCCCCCACCAGCGCCTGGGCGAGCCCCGCCACCTCCCGCTCGGGCAGCGAAGGGTCACCGTGCGCCGACCGGGCCGCCTCCGCGATCAGCGACGTCACGAAGGTGACGATCTCCTCCCGCATCGCGGCGACCTCGGCCGCGAACGGCTCCCCCTGCGTACGCGCCTGGGTGTGCAGCACCGACCAGCCGTCGGGCCGCTCGGCGGTGTGCGCGAAGAACGCCCGCAGCCCGTCCCACAGCTGCCGGTCGGCGGGCTCCCCCACGGCCCCGCCGGCCCCCTTCCGCACCGCGGCGACGAGCGCGGCGGCCTCCCGCCGGATGCACGCGCCGAAGAGCTCTTCCTTGGAGTTCAGATACAGATACACGAGCGGCTTGGACACCCCGGCGAGCTCCGCGATCTCGTCCATGGAAGCGGCCCGGTACCCCCGCTGCCCGAAGGTCCGCACCGCCGCGTCCAGCATCTGCTGCTCCCGCACGGCCCGCGGCATCCTCTTCTGCCGCCGCTTCTCACCCACACCCACGCCCACCCCGGCCCCCGCCTTCCCACGCTGTCCGTCCACAGGTCAGCGTACGGTCAACGGACACCGGTCCACGATCACCGGAAAGCCCCGCCCCGGAATCCCGGGACGGGGCTTGGGCCGAGAACCCGGCCGAGAACTGGGCCGGGGCTCAGGCGGTGGCGGGCACCGCGTGGGACGACGGCGACTCGTCGAAGTCGTCGAGCGGGGACGCCGACGCGCTCTCGTACGCCTCGCGGTCGAGGATCTTCTCGCGGGCGGCGACGATCACGGGGACCAGTGCCTGGCCGGCGACGTTCGTCGCGGTGCGCATCATGTCCAGGACCGGGTCGATGGCGAGGAGCAGGCCCACGCCCTCCATCGGCAGGCCGAGCGTGGAGAGCGTCAGGGTCAGCATGACCGTGGCGCCGGTCAGGCCCGCCGTCGCGGCCGAGCCGACGACCGACACGAACGCGATGAGCAGGTACTCCTTGATGCCCAGGTTCACGTCGAAGATCTGCGCGACGAAGATCGCGGCGATCGACGGGTAGATCGCGGCGCAGCCGTCCATCTTCGTGGTCGCGCCGAAGGGCACGGCGAAGGACGTGTACTCCTTCGGGACGCCGAGGCGCTCGGTGACCTTCTGGGTGACCGGCATGGTGCCGACCGAGGAGCGGGAGACGAACGCCAGCTGGATCGCGGGCCAGGCGCCCTTGAAGAACTGGAGCGGATTGACCTTGGCGACGAACGCGAGCAGCAGCGGGTAGACGCCGAACATCACCAGGGCGCAGCCGATGTAGATGTCGGCGGTGAACGTCGCGTACTTGCTGATGAGGTTCCAGCCGTAGTCCGCGATGGCGAAGCCGATGAGGCCGACGGTGCCGATCGGGGAGAGCTTGATGACCCACCACAGGGCCTTCTGGAGGAGGGCGAGGACGGACTCGCTCAGCTCCAGGATCGGCTGGGCCTTGTCGCCGATCTTCAGTACGGCGATGCCGGCGACGGCGGCCATGAAGACGATCTGCAGGACGTTCAGCTCGGTGAAGGGCGTGATGACGTCCGTCGGGATGATCCCGGTCAGGAAGTCGATCCAGGAGCCGGCGTGGTCGGGAGCCTTGCCGTCCTTGGGGGTGAGGCCGGTGCCGGAGCCGGGGTTGGTGAGCAGGCCGATGGTGAGGCCGATGGCGACCGCGATCAGCGAGGTGATCATGAACCACAGCAGGGTGCGGGTGGCCAGCCGTGCGGCGTTGTTGACCTTCCGCAGGTTGGTGATCGACACCAGGATCGCGAAGAAGACGAGCGGGGCGACGGCCAGCTTCAGCAGGCCGATGAAGGTGTCGCCGACCTTGGAGAGGGTGGTGACGAGCCAGTCGACGTCCTGGTCGCGGGCGATCCAGCCGAGCAGGACACCGAGGAGCAGACCGCCGAGGATCTGCGCCCAGAACGGCATCTTGAGGTACTTGGATATCCGGAAGCTGGGCTCCCTGTTCGCCGGCTTCTCGGGCTTCTCGGGCTTGCCTGCCTTGTCGGCGGGCGTCGCGGAATTCGCGGACACGGACACACTCCGGTGAGGAAAGTCAGGGTGAGGGGGACGTACGGGAGCGGCGACCGCGAAGGGTCAGCAGCGCCGCTGCAGCGGGGGTCACGTTCAGATGTGACAGGCCGCGGACATGCAGCGGCAGAGATCGACATGCAGGCGCGCCACGAGCGGGACGCTCATGGCGTGACGGTGCGCTGCTGCTGTCTTCATGACAAACACGTTAACACTTGTGCTTTGAGAACATCAAAGGTCTTGTTTGAGGTAGCGGTCGTCCGCGAGTGCCCCGGAACCGCACGGAACGCACGAAACCCCGGCGCCGCAGCGCCGGGGTTCCGGTGAGAGTGATGAACGTTACGAACGCTGGGCGCGCGCCACGTCGTCCGCCTCGTCCTCCTGGGTGCGGTTCGCCTCCAGGTTGGCCTTGGCGCGGTCCACGCGCGCGACGACGTCCATCGAGGCGCGGTCGCGCTCCTTGCGGAGGGCGACGAAGCTGATGGGCGCGGAGACGACCAGCGAGAGCAGCAGCACCCACAGCAGGTTCGAGTCGCCGAGTCCTCGCGGCAGGATCTCGGAGTAGACGAGGCCCCAGACGACCAAGAAGCAACCCACGAAGATTCCGAGGCGCATCAGCGTGTAGCGGAGCATGTCAATCCACTCTTCCGTTCCGAAATGGGCCCGAGCAGGACGAGCCCCTCCAGTGAAGCATGGGAGGGGTCGCGACCGGCAAGGGGGTGAGCCCGTCAGACCCGCATCGCCTGCGGCGTCTCGCGCAGCAGCGGGTCGGGGCCCTCGTACTCACGGATCGCCTCGTAGCGCGTGTTCCGCTCGACCGGGCGGAAGCCGGCCTCGCGGATCAGGTCGAGGAGGTCCTCGCGGGTCAGCTTGTTCGGCGTACCGAAGTTGTCCGCGTCGTGCGTGATCTTGTACTCGACGACCGAGCCGTCCATGTCGTCCGCGCCGTGCTGCAGCGCGAGCTGCGTGGTCTGCAGGCCGTGCATGACCCAGAAGACCTTGACGTGCGGGACGTTGTCGAAGAGGAGCCGCGAGACCGCGAAGGTCTTCAGGGCCTCCGCGCCGGACGCCATGGTCGTGCGCGCCTGGAGGCGGTTCCTGACCTTGCCGTCCTTCATGTCGACGAAGTCGTGCTGGTAGCGCAGCGGGATGAAGACCTGGAAGCCGCCGGTCTCGTCCTGGAGTTCACGCAGGCGCAGCACGTGGTCGACGCGGTGGCGCGGCTCCTCGATGTGGCCGTACAGCATCGTGCACGGGGTCTTCAGACCCTTCTCGTGCGCGAGGCGGTGGATGCGCGACCAGTCCTCCCAGTGGGTGCGGTGGTCGACGATGTGCTGCCGCACCTCCCAGTCGAAGATCTCCGCGCCGCCGCCGGTCAGCGACTCCAGGCCCGCCTCGATCAGCTCGTCCAGGATGTCGGAGGCCGACATGCCGGAGATCGTCTCGAAGTGGTGGATCTCGGTGGCGGTGAAGGCCTTCAGGGAGACGTTCGGCAGGGCCTTCTTGAGCTCGCTCAGCGAACGCGGGTAGTAGCGCCACGGCAGGTTCGGGTGCAGGCCGTTGACGATGTGCAGCTCGGTGAGGTTCTCGCCCTCCATCGCCTTGGCGAGGCGGACGGCCTCCTCGATGCGCATCGTGTACGCGTCCTTCTCGCCCGGCTTCCGCTGGAACGAGCAGTACGCGCAGGACGCGGTGCACACGTTCGTCATGTTGAGGTGGCGGTTGACGTTGAAGTGCACGACGTCGCCGTTCTTGCGGGTGCGCACCTCGTGGGCGAGGCCGCCGAGCCAGGCCAGGTCGTCCGACTCGTAGAGCGCGATGCCGTCCTCGCGGGACAGCCGCTCGCCGTCCCGGACCTTCTGCTCCAGCTCGCGCTTGAGACCTGCGTCCATGCCCTCGCCCTTACCTCTCCAGCAACCTACGGCCTACGGCCCATGCCCTACGACAAACTCCCGCCAACCGTACGCCCCGCGGCTCACTCCTCTTCGGGCAGCTCTCCGACCCTGTTCTCCCACTTGGTGGAGAGCACGATGGTCGTACGCGTACGGGACACCCCGCGCGTGCCGCTGAGCCGGCGGATCGTCTTCTCCAGGCCGTCCACGTCGCTCGCCCTGACCTTCAGCATGTACGAGTCGTCGCCCGCGATGAACCAGCAGTCCTCGATCTCGTGCAGGTCCTTCAGGCGCCGCGCCACGTCCTCGTGGTCGGCGGCGTCGGAGAGCGAGATGCCGATGAGGGCGATGACGCCGAGGCCGAGGGATGCGGAGTCGACGGTCGCGCGGTAGCCCGTGATGACACCGGCCGCCTCAAGGCGGTTGATCCGGTCCGTGACGCTGGGCCCGGAGAGGCCCACGAGCCGTCCGAGTTCGGCGTACGAGGCCCGGCCGTTCTCCCGCAGGGCCTGGATGAGCTGCCTGTCCACGGCGTCCATAGGTGCGATGCCTTTCATTATTCAGCGATACCGCGAGTCTATGTGCAGAATCTAAGGCGCAACAGGGGTTAAACCCTGCAAATCTCGGAGCGCGCAGCGAGGAAGCACCACCAGGAAGCCGGAGGCGCTACTCCCCCCGGGAGCCCGAACCGAGCTCCCCTTCCCACCGGCGGTACAGACCGTGCGGCACCCGTGCCGCGTCCAGCACCCGCCCGGCGACGAAGTCCACCAGGTCCTGGATGTGCGTCGCCCCCGCGTAGAACGCCGGAGAGGCGGGCAGCACGATCGCGCCCGCGTCGTCCAGGCTCACCAGGTGCTTCAGCGTCTGCCCGTTCAGCGGCGTCTCGCGTACGCAGACCACGAGCCGTCGGCCTTCCTTCAGCGTCACGCTCGCCGACCGCTGGAGCAGGTCCTTCGAGAGCCCGAGCGCCACCCCGGCCACGCACGCCGTGGACGCCGGCACGATCAGCATGCCCTTCGTCGCGTACGACCCCGAGGAAGGGCCCGCCGCCAGGTCACCGGCGGCCCAGTACCGCACGTCGGACACGTCGGGGTCGAACACCCCCGGCTTGCCGTCCGCGCCGCGCGCCAGCCACTGCCGCAGGTCCTCCCGCCAGTGCGCGTCCCGGAACGCGATGCCCGTCTCGTCGAGCAGCGTCAGCCGCGAGGCCCGCGAGACGACGAGGTCCACGCTCTCCCCCGCCGCGAGCAGCGCGCGCAGCACCGCGGCGGCGTACGGCGTCCCGGAGGCCCCCGACACCCCCACGATCCAAGGCCTACGCTGCGTATCTCCTGGGTTCACGCTGTGCAGCCTATCCGTCGGCGTGTCAGACGGTGAGCCCGCGTACGAGCAGATCCAGCAGCGCGCACGCGAACAGGGCGATCCCGATGAAGCCGTTCACCTGGAAGAAGGCGCGGTTGAGGCGGGACAGGTCGTGCGGCTTCACGATCGAGTGCTCGTAGACGAAGGCACCGGCGACGACCGCGAGGCCGAGCCAGAAGAACACGCCCGCGCCGGTGGACGCCGCGTACCAGACGAAGAGCGCCGTGGTCACGAGGTGGCAGCCGCGCGCGCCCCAGATGGCGGCGGGGATGCCGAAGCGCGCGGGCACCGACTTCACGCCGACCTCGCGGTCCGTCTCCACGTCCTGGCAGGCGTAGATCAGGTCGAAGCCGCCGATCCAGACGCCGACCGCGAGCCCGAGGATCACCGCCTGGCCCGACCACTCGCCGGTGACCGCGATCCACGCGCCGACCGGGCCCATCGCCTGGGCCAGGCCGAGGATGGCCTGCGGGAAGTTCGTGAACCGCTTGCCGTACGGATAGACGACCATCGGGACCACGGCGACCGGCGCGAGCGCCAGGCAGAGCGGGTTGAGCAGCGCGGCCGACGCGAGGAACACGGCGAGCGCGATGAGCGCGCCCGTCCACGCGGACTTCACCGACACCGCGCCCGTGACGAGCTCGCGGTGGGCGGTGCGCGGATTGCGGGCGTCGATCTCGCGGTCGATGATCCGGTTCGCCGCCATCGCGAACGTGCGCAGGCCCACCATGCAGACGGTCACCAGGAGCAGCCGCCCCCAGTGGATGTTCTCGTCGAGCTGGAACATCGCGGTCAGCGCGGCGATGTACGCGAACGGCAGCGCGAAGACGGAGTGCTCGATCATGACGAGCCGCAGGAATGCTTTGGTGCGCCCCGGCTGCGGGATCGCGGCTGATGCTGAACTCACGAGAGTCCGTACTCCTTCCAGCGACGGTCGACCTTCGCCGCCGTCTCCGGGTCGGACTCGACCATGTTCGGCCAGCCGCCGTCCCGGGTGTAGCCCTCCTCGGGCAGCTTCTTCGTCGCGTCGATGCCCGCCTTGCCGCCCCAGAACTGCTGGTAGGAGGCGTGGTCGAGGTGGTCGACCGGGCCCTCGACGACGGTGAGGTCGCGGGCGTAGTCGGTGTTGCCGAGCGCCCGCCAGGACACCTCGTGCAGGTTGTGCACGTCGCAGTCCTTGTCGACGATGATGATCAGCTTCGTCAGGGACATCATGTGCGCGCCCCAGATGGCGTGCATGACCTTCTGCGCGTGCTTCGGGTACTTCTTGTCGATCGAGACGATCGCGCAGTTGTGGAAGCCGCCCGACTCCGGCAGGTGGTAGTCGACGATGTCCGGGACGATCACCTTGAGAAGGGGGAGGAAGAACCTCTCCGTCGCGCGGCCCAGCGGGCCGTCCTCCGTCGGCGGGCGGCCCACGACGATGGACTGGAGCAGCGGCCGCTTCCGCATGGTCACGCAGTCGATCTTCAGCGCGGGGAACGGCTCCTGCGGCGTGTAGAAGCCGGTGTGGTCGCCGAAGGGGCCCTCCGGCAGCATCTCGCCCGGCTCCAGCCAGCCCTCGATGACGACCTCGGCGTGCGCGGGCACCTGGAGCGGGACCGTCTTGCAGTCGACCATCTCCACACGCTTGCCCTGGATGAACCCGGCCAGCATGTACTCGTCCATGTCGCCGGGCAGCGGCGCCGTCGACGCGTACGTCACGGCGGGCGGGCAGCCGAACGCGATCGCGACCGGCAGCTTCTCGCCCCGGCGGGCGGCCACCTGGTAGTGGTTGCGGCTGTCCTTGTGGATCTGCCAGTGCATGCCGATGGTGCGCTTGTCGTGGCGCTGGAGGCGGTACAGACCGAGGTTGCGCACCCCGGTGTCCGGGTCCTTGGTGTGGGTCAGGCCCAGGTTGAAGAAGGAGCCGCCGTCCTCTGGCCAGGTGAAGAGCGCGGGCAGCTGCTCCAGGTCGACGTCGTCACCGGTGAGTACGACCTCCTGGACGGGCGCGCTGTCCGACTTCACCTTCTTCGGCGGTACGTGCGTCATCGCGCCGAGCTTCCCGAACGCCTCGCGCACCCCGACGAAGCCCTGCGGCAGCTCCGGCTTGAGCAGGCCGCCGATCTTCTCGCTGATCTCGCCGTACGACTTCAGGCCCAGCGCCTTCAGGAGGCGGCGGTCCGTCCCGTACACGTTCATCGCCAGGGGCATCGAGGAGCCCTTGACGTTCTCGAAGAGGAGGGCGGGCCCGCCGGCCTTCTGGACGCGGTCGACGATCTCGCCGACCTCCAGATAAGGGTCGACCTCGGCCTTGATGCGCTTGAGATCGCCCTCGCGGTCCAGTGCCCGGAGCAGGGAGCGAAGATCGTCGTAAGCCATGCGTTCCAGTATCCGGCACCGGTTACCCTGGCCCCGTCACCGGGGGCCCGCACGCCTCCCGCCGTCACTGCTTGGGGGACCCCGCCACCATGCTCAGGTATCTGCCGTTCCTGCTGGTCCTGGCGGTGTGGATCTACGCCTTCATCGATGTCCTGAACACTCCGGAGAAGGAGGTCAGGCATCTGCCCAAGGTGGTGTGGGTCATCATCGTGCTCCTCTTCGGAGAGGTGCTGCTCGGCCCGGTCGCCTGGTTCGTCACCGGCAAGAAGCGGCACGCGCCCGGCAGGGCCGGAGGCGGCAGGACCCGCTGGGTCGCGCCCGACGACAACCCGGAGTTCCTGAAGTCCCTCAAGGAGGAGGACCCGGACGAGAAGAAGCGCGACAAGGGCAACGAGGGCTGAGACTCCGTGGAACTGCGGCTCCTCGTGACCTTCGAGAAGGTCGCCACCGTCCTCAGCTTCACCCGCGCCGCCACCGAGCTGAAGTACGCGCAGTCCAGCGTCACCAGCCAGATCCGCGCCCTGGAGACCTCCCTCGGCACCCAGCTCTTCGACCGGCTCGGCAGCCGCATCCGCCTGACCGAGGCGGGGACACGGCTGCTGCCCTACGCCCGGCAGCTCATCGACCTCGCCGACGAGGCACGGGCCGCCGTCGTCGACGCCGAGGAGCCGTCCGGCACCATCGCGGTCGGCACGATGGAGTCGCTGACGTCCTACCGCCTGCCGCCGCTCCTCGAACTCTTCCACCACCGCTACCCGAAGGTGCGGCTGTCGCTGCGCCCCACCCTCGGCGACGAGACCCGGCAGGCGCTGCGCCGGGGCACGTACGACGTGGGCTTCCTGATGGAACCGGAGACCGAGCACCAGGGCCTGGAGACCGAGGTACTCGCCGAGGAGCCGCTGGTCCTGGTCTGCGCCCCGGCCCATCCGCTGGCCGCGCGCGGGGCGGCCGGACTCGGCACGGACGACCTGGCGTCCGCCCGGCTCGTCGGCACCGAGCCGGGCTGCCCGTACCGGGACCTCTTCGAGGCGGAGCTGCGCGAACGGACCGGCACGCCGCCCCCGTTCATGGAGTTCGGCACCATCGAGGCGACCAAGCAGGGCGTGGCGGGCGGCCTCGGGGTGGCGCTGCTGCCCGCCGTGGCGGTGGCGCGGGAGCTGGCGGACGGCACGCTCGTACGGCTGCCGTGGGAGCCGCCGTTCACGCTGTGGACGCAGCTCGCGTGGCGGTCGGGGAAGCGTCTGCCGCCGCAGGTGCGGCTGTTCGTGGAGCAGGCCGTGCGGCTCGTGCGGGAGCAGGGCCCGTCCCCCGGCCCAGCGTGACCCTGAGGCTGGCGAGGACGATCAGCGGGACGCCGAGGGCCTGGACGAGCCCGATGTGGTGGCCGTAGACCGCCCAGTCGGCGCCCATCGCGACCGCCGGGTAGGTGAAGGCGAGCACGGCGATCTTGGCGGTGGGCAGCTTGGCGTACGCGGCGTACATCAGGACGTACATCAGACCGGTGTGGATCACGCCGAGGCCCGCGAGCCAGGCCCACCCGGCGCCCGTGCCGCTCATCGCGCCGAAGTCGGCGAAGGGCAGCAACAGCGGGATGCCGACGACGACTTGGACCAGGGCGATCAGGTGCGGCCGTACGCCGGTGACGTGCTTGGTGACGAGGGTCGACAGGGCGTAGAGGACGGCGGCGAGGAGCGCGAGCCCGATGCCGGCGAGCGATCCCGCGTCGCCCGGGCGCACCCCGGACACCAGCACGAGGCCCGCGAACGCGGCGACCAGCCAGCCCAGTTGGGCCCGGGACAGCCGCTCGCGCAGGACGACGGCGCTGAGCAGCACCAGGAAGAACGGCTGTGTGTGGTAGACGACGGTGGCCAGCGAGATCGAGGTGGCCTCGTACGCCTTGAAGAGGAACACCCAGTTGAAGACGATGAACACGCCGCCGAGCGCGGCGAGTCCGAGCTTCTTGAGGGTGAGCCCGTGGTCGCGGAAGTAGCCGCGGGCGAACGCGTACGCGCCGAGGGCGAGGGCGCCGAACAGGACACGGAAGAAGACGACATTGAAGGCGGACGCGCCGGACTCGACGACGAAGATCCCGAGGGTGCCGGAGAGCACCATGGCGGCGGTGAGCTGGAGCGTGCCGGTGCGCTCCGAAGACTTGGTGGTGTTCATGCCGTCGAAGCTACGAGCGGGCGTGCGCGCTGGTCCACGCGCCAGTGGGGCGTCCTCCCGATGGCTCCATCGGCGCTGTCGATGAGGCCTGACCGGGGGCCCGGAGGGGCACGATGGGAGGCATGAGCAGCGCATCCCGCATTCCGACGGTCGACCTGCGGCCGTGGCTTTCCGGTGACCCCGAAGCCCGCGCGCGGACGGCCCGCACCGTCGACGAGGCCCTGCGGACCGCCGGATTTCTCCTCGTCACCGGGCACGGCGTCGACCCGGCGCTGCGCGCGGCGATCAGGTCGTCGGCCCGCGGCTTCTTCCACCTGCCCGCCGAGGCGAAGCAGCCGTACGCGGTGCGGGTCGGCGGCCGCGGCTGGCTCGGCCCCGGGGCCGAGGCGAACAGCTACGCGGAGGGCACGCCCGCTCCCCCGGATCTGAAGGAGTCACTGTCGTTCGCGGCGGACGAGCCGACGGGCGACCCGGCCGTGGACGCCGAGTGGTTCGCACCCAACACCTGGCCGGACGAGACCCCCGAGCTGCGAGCGCTCGTGCGGACCTATCTGCGGGAGATGCGGTCGCTCTCCGACCGCCTCCTCGAACTGCTCGGCGTGGCGCTCGGCGGGGACGAGGACTTCTTCACGCGCCACACCGGCCACCCCACCTGGGGCTTCAACATCAACTGGTATCCGGGGCGGGAGCGCGTCGGCGAGCCCGAGCCGGGCCAGTTCCGCATCGGCCCGCACACGGACTTCGGCACGGTCACGGTCCTCGACCGGGAGGCGGGCCGGGGCGGCCTCCAGGTCTTCACGGACGAGGGCGGCTGGGAGGACGCCCCCTTCGACCCGACGGCGTTCACCGTCAACATCGGCGACCTGATGGCCCGCTGGACCGGCGGCCGCTGGCAGTCCGGCCGCCACCGCGTCCTGCCCCCGCCCGCCGACCGGCCCGCCGAGGAGCTGATGTCACTCGTGTACTTCTACGAGTGCGACCCGGGCACGGACGTGAAGGGCACGGACTCCCACGTATATCTGCGGAGTCAGCTGGACGCGATCGCGGTGGAGTAGCCGGCCGGGTCAGACCCCGGCGTACGAGTGCTTGCCGGTGACGAAGATGTTCACTCCGTAGTAGTTGAACAGCCAGCAGCCGAAGGCGATCAGGGCCAGGTAGGCGGCCTTGCGGCCCTTCCAGCCCGCGGTGGCGCGTGCGTGGAGGTAGCAGGCGTAGGCGACCCAGGTGATGAAGGACCAGACTTCCTTCGGGTCCCAGCCCCAGTAGCGGCCCCAGGCGTCGCCCGCCCAGATCGCGCCCGCGATGATCGTGAACGTCCACAGCGGGAAGATCGCGGCGTTCAGGCGGTACGAGAACTTGTCGAGCGAGGCCGCCGACGGCAGCCGCTCAAGGACGGACGTGGCGAACTTGCCGGGCTGCCCGCCGCTCGCGAGCTTCGACTCGTAGCTGTCCCGGAAGAGGTAGAGCAGGGTGCCGACGCCGCCGACGTAGAAGACCGCGCCGCAGAAGATCGCCGTGGAGACGTGGATCCACAGCCAGTACGAGTGCAGGGCGGGGACCAGCTGGTCGCTGTCGGTGTACAGGACGGTGACGGCGAGGCCGAGGTCGAGCAGGACCGTCGTGACCAGCGGGAGGCCGAGCCAGGCGATGTTCTTCTTCAGCGCGAGCAGCACCAGGTACACGGCGACGGCGACGGTGGAGAAGGTGATGCTGAACTCGTACATGTTGCCCCACGGCGCGCGCTGCACCGACAGGGCGCGGGTGAGGACGCCGCCGAACTCCAGGAGGAAGGCGAGCACGGTGAGGGAGACGGCGATGCGGCCGTAGAGGTCGCCCTTCTCGTCTCCCGCGGAGGCGCCGGGTCCGTCGGGCACGTCACGGGTGCCGGCCACGGACCGGGTGACGACCTTCGGCCGCTCCAGGGTGGCGGTGCCGCCCTTCGCCTGGGCGGTGACCGCGGGCGCCGCGGCCGCGGCGGTCTTGCTCGGGGTGAGCGCCGCGGCGGTGCGGGCGACCTTGCTGCGGCTGCCGAAGAGCCACTCCGCCATGTGCGCGAAGAAGGCCAGGAGGTAGACAGCCATCGCGGAGTAGATCAGCACATTGCTGATGTGTGCGAGGTTTTCGTTGGGCTCGGCGGCCAGGGTGGCGGCGAGATTCACTTCTCAGCCCCTTCGGCAGGTACGACATCGGGGTCGGAGTCGGAAGAGGCTTCCGGCTGCGGGTCGGACTCGGGTGCGGTCGGCGCCTGGTCGTGCAGGTGCGCGGCGAGCTGGGAGAGCTCCTCGGGGACCTTCGCGGACTCGCTGCGGCCGAGGCCCGCCATCTCCACGACGGTGACGCCGTCGGCGCCCCGGACCGCCCGCACCCACACGCGGCGGCGCTGGATGAACAGCGAACCCGCGAGACCGGCGACGGCGGCGATGGCGCCGCCCAGCGCCCAGCCGGTGCCGGGCTGCTGCGAGATCTGGAAGGTCGCCCACTCCTTGAGGTTCTTCTCGAAGGTGATCGAGCCGGCGCCGTCGGGGAGCTTCATGGTCTCGCCGGGGCGCAGCCGCTGCTTGAACAGCTGCCCGTCGGCGTCCTTGAACTTCTTCATCTTGCGGGTGTCCAGCTGGTACACGTTCTGCGGGACACCGGCGTCGACGCCCAGGCTGCCGTGGTAGGCGGACAGCGCGAGCACCGGGTATTCGGCGGCGGGGAACTGCGAGAACATCTGGCCCTTGCCGACGCCCGCGAAGGTCGGCACGAAGAAGGCGTTGAACCCGAGCTGGTCCGGCTTGCCGTTCTTGTCGCGGTAGTTGTCCATGACCTTGATGGCGCCGGTCGCGGTGCCGTTCTGGTCGATGGGCAGCACCGGCACCGACGCCTTGTAGACGACCTTGCCCTTGCCGTCGCGGACGGTGACCGCGGGGGCGAAGCCGTGGCCGATGAGGTAGACCTTCGAGCCGTCGATCTCCAACGGCTTGTTGACCTCGATGGACTTCTTCTTCTCGGGGCCGTCGGCGCCCTCGCTGTAGGTGACGTCCGCCCGGTAGGTGCGGGCCGTGCCGCGGTTGGGGCCCGACTTCTCGTACGTACCGACGAACTTGTCGAGCTTGAAGCTGAACGGCTCCAGGTTCGAGGAGTCGAAGAGGCTGCCGGACTTGAAGTCGTCGTACTGGCTGAGGGTGTTGGCGAAGCCGTCGCCCTCCATGATCAGCTTGCCGCCCTCGGACTTGAAGAGCTGTCCGGCGGCGAACGCGATCAGCATCACGATCAGCGCGATGTGGAACATGAGGTTGCCGGCCTCGCGCAGATAGCCCTTCTCCGCGGCGACCGAGGCGCCCGCGCCGGAGCCCGCGGTGTGCACGCGGAAGCGGCGCTGCCTGAGCATGGTGAGTGCGGCCTCGTGCACCTGCTCGGGCTCGGCCTCGGTGCGCCACGTCGTGTAGGCGGGCAGCCGCGTCAGCTTCTTGGGCGCGCCCGGCGGGCGGCCGCGGAGCTGGCCGACGAACTGCCAGCTGCGGGGCACGATGCAGCCGATGAGGGAGACGAACAGCAGGATGTAGATCGCGGAGAACCACACCGAGCTGTAGACGTCGAAGAGCTGCAGCTTGTCGTAGATCGGGGCGAGCGTGGTGTGCCGGTCCGCGAAGTCCTGGACCTTGAGCTCGTCGACGTTGTTCTGCGGGATCAGCGAACCCGGGATCGCGCCGAGGGAGAGCAGCAGGAGCAGGATCAGCGCGACCCGCATCGAGGTCAGCTGCCGCCAGAACCAGCGCAGCCAGCCGATGACGCCGAGCCTCGGCAGGTTGGGCGCCGCGTCCTCGCGGTCCCGGTCCCGCGGGGCGGTGGACATGCTCGCGCCGGCGGCACCGAACTCACCCGGCTCGTCGGGGGTTCCGGTCCTGCCTTCGGGAGCTTCGGTCTTGCTCATCGATCAGATCCCCACCGAGTAGCTGCTGGTCCAGACCTGCATGTCCTGCACGATGCTGTCCCACACACCGGTGACGAGGAGCAGGCCCGTCGCGATCATCATGATGCCGCCGACGCGCATCACCCAGGCGTAGTGCCGCTTCACCCAGCCGAACGCGCCGAGCGCCTTGCGGAACGCGACGGCCGCGAGGATGAACGGAAT
Source organism: Streptomyces sp. NPDC050732 (assembly GCF_040654255.1). Lineage (NCBI taxonomy): Bacteria > Bacillati > Actinomycetota > Actinomycetes > Kitasatosporales > Streptomycetaceae > Streptomyces > Streptomyces sp. NPDC050732. The sequence continues at coordinate 49,059 of NZ_JBFAHP010000030.1, read as the reverse complement.
GCCGAGCCCCAGGGAGTACGCGACACCGAGGATCGCACCACGCTGCGGGTCGGCGCCGTCGATGGAGAGGGCCATGACCGACGCGAGGGTCGGCCCGATGCACGGCGTCCAGCCGACGGCGAAGAGGGCGCCCACGATGGGCGCGCCCGCCAGCCCGACGGCGGGCCGCTTGTGGAAGCGGAACTCGCGCTGCGTGAGCCAGGGCATGAGCCCCATGAAGAAGAGTCCGAGCACGATCATCACCACGCCGAGCGTCGTGTTGATGGTGCTCTGGTGCTCCTTGAGCGTGCGGCCGAACGCACCGAAGGAGACGGTCGCGGAGACGAAGACGACGGTGAACCCGGCCACGAAGAGACCGGCCCCGGCGGCCATCCGGCCGCGCCGCGCCTCGCCGAGGTCCTGGCCGCCGACCCCGGTGACGTACGACAGATAGCCGGGCACCAGCGGCAGGACGCACGGCGAGAAGAAGGAGATGAGCCCGCCGAGCAGGGCGACCGGGATCGCGAGGAGCAGGGCCCCGCTCATCACGGTCTGGTTCGTACCGGTGACGGCCGCGAGCGTCGACATCACTTCTCCGCGAGCACGGGGTCGATCATCTTCCGCAGCTTCTCCTCGCTCAGCGGCTGCTGCGCGCGGGCCGCGATCTTCCCGTCCCGGTCGACGACGAGCGTGGAGGGGATGGCGTTCGGGTTGAGCGAACCCTGGGGGAAGCGCAGCATCAGCTTCCCCATCGGGTCGTACAGGCTCGGGTAGGGAACCTTGTGCTGCTTCTCGAACGAGAGCGCGGGGCTGCGCTCGGGGTCACGCGTGTTGATCCCGACGAACTCGACGCCCTTGGACTTGGTCTCCTTGGCGAGCTTCACGAAGTTCGGCGCCTCGGCCCGGCACGGGGCGCACCAGGAGCCCCAGACGTTTATGACGACCACCTTGCCCTTGTAGGCCTCGGTGATGTCCAGCTTCTTGCCGTCGAGGGTCTCCCCGTCGAGCGACGGGTTCGGCTTGCGGTCGCCCTTCTTGACGGTGGCGATGCCGTCGGACCCGGCGACGAAGTTGGTGTTTCCGGAACCGCCCGACACGCCGCCGGAGCTGCAAGCGGTCAGCGCCAGCGCCGCGACCGCGGCGCCTGCGGTGAGCAGGGCGGCACGGCTGCGACGGTGACTGCTGCTATCGACGCGGTGTGGGGCACGGCAGGCAACACTCATGTGAAAAGTTTCGCATGTCCATTTCGGGGATCTTCCGCACCCCCTCCGCCGAACGAATCGCCCACTTCAGGCGCCCGCCGGACCCCTCTCCGGCGTCTAGCGGAGGCCCTTCCAGCCCCCGGCGGGCCGCTGTCCGACCTCCAGGCCCTGGAGCTTGGCGAGCACCTTCGGGTCCTGCACGTCGAGCCAGTCCACGAACTGGCGGAACGAGACGAGCCGCACGTCCTTCTTGCCCGCGATGTGCTTCAGCGCCTCCTCCACGGCATCCATGTAGATGCCGCCGTTCCACTCCTCGAAGTGGTTGCCGATGAAGAACGGCGCGCGGTTGGACTCGTAGGCCCGCTTGAAGCCGGCTATGTAGGCCTCGGTGGCCTGCTTGCGCCAGCCCGGGTAGTTGTACGCGGGCGCCTTCGTCGAGTTCTGCGACTGGTTGGCGAGGATGTTGTAGTCCATCGAAAGGACCTCGAAGGAGTGCCCGGGGAAGGGCACGGCCTGCAGCGGCAGATCCCAGACGCCCAGCTTCTTCTGCGGCCACTTCTGGCGGCCGCCCGGCGAGGACGCGTCATAGCGCCAGCCGAGCTTCTTCGCCGTCGGCAGCAGGTTGTCCTGACCGAGCAGACAGGGCGTGCGGCCGCCGACGAGTTCCTTGTCGTAGTCGAAGGGCAGCGACGGCAGATCGGTCCAGCCGGTGTTCGTACGCCACTTCTTCACAAAGGACTTGGCCTGGTCTATCTCGTCCTGCCATTGCGCGGACGTCCAGTTGGCGACGGAACCCGTGCCCGTGCAGAAGTGCCCATTGAAGTGCGTGCCGATTTCATGGCCCTCCAGCCAGGCCTGCCGCACGTACTTCAGGGTGTCCTTGATGTGACCGTCGGTGAGATAACCGATGTCGGACGCGCCGACCGCGTTGTTCGGCGGCCGGTACATGCGCTTCTTCGATTCCGGCAGCAGATAAAGCCCGGAGAGGAAGAACGTCATGTGCGCGTCGTGCTCCTCGGCGAGCTTCAGAAAGCGCGGGAACAGACCGTTCCCCACTTCGCCCGCACCGTCCCAGGAGAAGATCACGAACTGCGGGGGCGTCTCGCCCGGCTCCAGCGGAACGGGCTTGCCCGGCTGACGGGGCTGCTTGCCGGTGTAGGCGGTCGACCCGTCACCGATCGGCTTGGCCGGGTGCTTCTCTGCACCGGAGCCGTCCCCGGCCTTTCCCGCGGACTTCGACGAATCGTCGCCGCCGCCGGAGCCGCACGCCGCGAGCCCGAAAGCGGCGGCCGTACCCGCTCCCAGTCCGAGCATTCCCCTGCGGCTGATGTCGCGCATTCCATCCCCATTCGTCGCGCCCTTGGTCGGGACGACCCGTTAGAGGGCGCGACGAACACCGGGGTTCCGGCAAGACGCAGTTAATTTACGACGTTTTGCCGGAGATGGACCTACAGTTGCCGCGCGATCACGCGACGTCGATATTTACGGGGAAAACAGCCCGGGAACTCGAAGCCGTCAGGCTCCGAATGCCTTGCTCTTGCCCTTCACCGGCTTCGCGCCCGCGAGGAGATGCGTGGGCACGAGATCCCGGGCCGGTTCGCTGTAACCCACCGAAACGATCCTGTCGCCGCGGTACGTGAACGTCGTCAGCGACGCGAGCGTGCACTGCCGCTTGCGCGGGTCGTGCCACAGCCGCCGCTTCTCCACGAAGCTGCGCACGATCCAGATCGGCAGCTGGTGGCTGACGCACACCGCCTCGTGCCCGCGGGCCGCGTCCTTCGCCGCGTCCAGGGCGCCCATCATCCGCACGACCTGCTCGACGTACGGCTCGCCCCAGGACGGCTTGAAGGGGTTGACGAGGTGCTTCCAGTTCTCCGGGTTCTTCAGCGCGCCGTCGCCCACCCCGAACGTCTTGCCCTCGAAGACGTTGGCCGCCTCGATGAGCCGGGCGTCGGTGGCCAGGTCCAGGCCGTGCGCCTTGGCGATCGGCGTCGCCGTCTCCTGGGCGCGGTCCAGCGGCGACGCGACGACATGCGTCACGTCACGGTGGGAGAGGTGCTCGGCGACGCGGTCGGCCATCTGCCGGCCGAGCTCGGACAGGTGGTAGTCGGGCAGCCGCCCGTACAGGATCCCGTCCGGGTTGTGCACCTCGCCGTGGCGCATCACGTGGACGACGGTCAGCTCGTCGCCCGCCGGGGTGCCGCTCATGCCGTGGCCTCCGTCGCTTCCGCGGCCGCGCGCGCGGCACCCGGCAGGGCGGCGGCGATCCGCTCGACCGCCCGCTCGTCGTGGGCGGTCGACACGAACCACGACTCGAAGGCCGACGGCGGCAGATACACGCCCTGCGACAGCATCGAGTGGAAGAACGCGGTGAAGCGGAAGGACTCCTGCGCCTTCGCGTCCTCGTAGTTCCGCACCTCGCGGTCGGTGAAGAACACGGAGAACATGTTCGACGCGTTCTGCAGCCGGTGCGCGACACCCTCCTTGGCGAGCGCCTCGGTCACCAGACCGCGCAGCTGCTCGGAGACGGCATTGACCTTGTCGTACGCCGCGTCGTCGAGGAGCCGCAGCTGCGCGAGGCCCGCGGCCGTCGCGACCGGGTTACCGGACAGCGTGCCCGCCTGGTAGACGGGACCGGCCGGGGCGAGGTGCGCCATGACGTCCGCGCGGCCGCCGAAGGCCGCGGCCGGGAAGCCGCCGCCCATGACCTTGCCGAAGGTCATCAGGTCGGGCTTCACCCCGTCCACGCCGAACCAGCCCGCCTTCGACGTACGGAAGCCGGTCATCACCTCGTCCGAGATGTACAGCGCGCCGTTCTTGGCGCAGGCGGCCTTGAGGCCCTCGTTGAAGCCCGGGCGCGGCGGCACCACGCCCATGTTGCCGGGCGACGCCTCGGTGATGACGCACGCGATCTCACCGGGGTGCTTGTGGAACGCCTCCTGCACCGCTTCGAGGTCGTTGTACGGCACGACGATGGTGTCGCCCGCCTGGGCGCCGGTGACGCCGGGCGTGTCGGGGAGGCCGAGGGTGGCCACGCCCGAACCCGCGGAGGCGAGCAGCGCGTCGACATGTCCGTGGTAGCACCCGGCGAACTTGATGACCTTGGCGCGGCCGGTGAAGCCGCGGGCGAGCCGGATGGCGGACATGGTCGCCTCGGTGCCGCTGGAGACGAGGCGGACCTGCTCGACGGGCTCGATGCGGGCCACGATCTCCTCGGCGAGCGCGACCTCGCCCTCGCCGGGCGTGCCGAAGGAGGTGCCGTGCGAGACGGCCTCCTGCACGGCGGCGATCACCTCGGGGTGGGAGTGCCCGAGGATCATCGGACCCCACGAACACACGAGGTCGACGTACTCGCGGCCGTCGGCGTCAGTCAGGTACGGACCGGTACCGGACACCATGAAACGGGGCGTACCACCCACAGCGCGGAACGCGCGCACGGGAGAGTTCACACCGCCGGGCGTCACGGCCGCCGCACGGTCGAAAAGAGTCTGCGAAACTGGGGCGCTATACGGGAAGCTCACACGAGCCATGGTGTCAGAGCGTCCGGACATCCTGCGGACAGGTGTTTCACTCCACGTTTTAGCGGGTGACCGTGGGGGAGGTCACTGACACGATGATCGGGTTGCGTGGCGGGGGCCGCGAGGCCTAGAAAAGACAGGGCCGTGCCGCCCTGGAAAAGCAGTCGGGTGGAGATATGCATCGCGGTGGCGGACTGGGCGAGGGGACCGACGGCCTGGGCCCCCGGCGTGCCCGGCGGGGCAAGCACCGTCGCGAGGCGGAAGCGGAACCGGCGCAGGCGTCCGAGCGGACGCCCGGCGCTTCCGGCGAGTCCAGGCGGGACCGGGTGACCAGCAGGAGTGGCGGGGTGGGGGTGACGTACAAGTACTTCGGAGCCCCGGACGGCGCCACCGCCGCCCGCGTGCCGATCTCGATGCGGCCCGAGGAGCTCGGCGGCGACGAGCTCGGCATGGGCGGCATGTTCACGAAGATCAAGCCGGAGACGATGGCCGCGATGGTCCTGACCGGCATCGAGGGCATACCCCTGCACAAGGTCCCCCCGCTCGAACTGGTCGTCCTCCACCCCGACTACGCCGTGGTGAAGCTCCCCATGACCGTCGTCGACCCGCTGCGCGGCGTCGGCGAGGAGTCGGTGGGCGCCGCGGCGTTCATCTGGTCCACCGTCCCGGACCGCGGCGGCCCGCGCGACGCCTTCAACGTGTACCAACTCCTCCACGAGTGGCAGGACTTCAGCCACCGCCTGCACGACGCGGGCCACCAGGCGTACTGCCTGGTGTGGCCCTGACGCCCCCTCAGCCCACCTTGAGGGCGGCGAGTTGCTGCTCGAAGGGGACGACCTCGAAGCCGCCCGCCGGGTCCACCGACGTGATCGCACCGGTCAGCGAGCGGGGCGCGATCGCCGCGGCGGTGTCGGTGTCGGGTGCCGTGCCCTCCGCCGGTGCCGTGCCCTTTGCCGATGCCGTGCCCTTTGCCGGTGCGGCCTCACCCTCGGGCGCCATGAACCGCGCAAGCTCCGCGCCCGCACGGGTGATCCGCGCCGCGAGGCCCTCCTCGCCCCAGTCCTCCGACGCCGCGTACACGGCGGTCGGCAGGACCAGCGCCCGCAGATAGCTGAACAGCGGGCGCAGGGCGTGCTCGGTGACCAGCGAGTGCCGCGCGGTGCCGCCGGTCGCGCCGATCAGCACCGGCTTCCCGGTCAGCGCGTCCTTGTCGAGCACGTCGAAGAACGACTTGAACAGCCCGCTGTACGAGCCCGAGAACACCGGCGTGACGGCGATCAGCCCGTGCGCGCCGGCCACCGCGTCGAGCGCGGCGGCCAGCCGGGCGGGCGGGAACCCGGTGACGAGGTGCTGGGCGATCTCCGTGGCCAGGTCCCGCAGCTCGACGACTTCGACCTCGACGTCGACGCCGGTGCCGGCGTGGCGTGTCGTGGCGGCCGTGAGCCGGTCGGCGAGCAGCCGCGTGGAGGACGGCTGGCTCAGCCCTGCGGAGACGACGACGAGCTTCATGCGCTGACCTCCTGCTGGCCGTGCTGGTCCTTCTGGTCCTTGTGGTCCTTCTCGCTCTTGCGGGCGGCGTGAGTGGGGGCGTCCGGGACGCCGGCCGCGCGGTTCTTCGCGAACTCCTCGCGCAGCACGGGCACGACCTCCTCGCCGAGGATGTCGAGCTGCTCCAGGACGGTCTTCAGCGGCAGTCCGGCGTGGTCCATCAGGAACAGCTGCCGCTGGTAGTCGCCCACGGTGTCGCGGAAGGACAGCGTCCGCTCGATCACCTGCTGCGGGGAGCCCACGGTGAGCGGAGTCTGCTCGGTGAACTCCTCCAGGGAGGGCCCGTGGCCGTAGACCGGCGCGTTGTCGAAGTAGGGCCGGAACTCGCGGACCGCGTCCTGCGAGTTCTTGCGCATGAACACCTGCCCGCCCAGCCCGACGATCGCCTGCTCCGGCGTGCCGTGCCCGTAGTGCGCGTACCGCGACCGGTACAGCTCGACCATCTTCGCGGTGTGTTCGGCGGGCCAGAAGATGTTGTTGTGGAAGAAGCCGTCGCCGTAGTAGGCGGCCTGCTCGGCGATCTCCGGGGACCTGATCGAGCCGTGCCAGACGAAGGGCGCGACACCGTCGAGGGGCCGGGGCGTCGCGGTGAACGACTGCAGCGGCGTACGGAACTTGCCCTCCCAGGTGACCACGTCCTCGTCCCAGAGCCGGCGCAGGAGCGCGTAGTTCTCGATGGCGAGGTTGATGCCCTGGCGGATGTCCTTGCCGAACCACGGATAGACGGGCCCGGTGTTGCCGCGCCCCATCATCACGTCCACCCGGCCGTCCGCGAGGTGCTGGAGCATCGCGAAGTCCTCGGCGATCTTCACCGGGTCGTTGGTGGTGATGAGGGTGGTGGAGGTGGAGAGGACGAGCCGCTCGGTGCGGGCGGCGATGTAGCCGAGCATCGTGGTCGGGGACGACGGCACGAAGGGCGGGTTGTGGTGCTCGCCGGTCGCGAAGACGTCGAGGCCGACCTCCTCGGCCTTGAGGGCGATGGCGACCATGGCCTTGATCCGCTCGGCCTCGGTCGGCGTGCGGCCGGTGGTCGGGTCGGTGGTCACGTCGCCGACGCTGAAGATCCCGAACTGCATGGCTTGCTCACTCTCCGCGGGTCCGCGTTTTGTTTACGGTTCAACTATACCCACAGAACGGGGGTTCGCGACCGGGTATTCCCGGGCGGGGGCGCCGGGCGAGGGCGCCGGTCGGGGCGCATGTCTCGGGGCGTTGTCAGACCCCACACCTACGGTGAGGCAATGGACCGATCCCGATCCCGATCACAGGCAGCGATGGCAGCGACGGCAGCGACGGCAGCGACACCGAACCGGCCACCGGCGCTCCACCTCGAACCCTGGTCCGACGAGGGCGGCCTCGCGCTGCTCCTGCGGCTCAACGCTCCGGAGATGACGGAGCACCTGGGCGGCCCCGAGACCCACGAGAAGGTGAAGGACCGCCACTGCCGCTATCTCCGGCTCAACGATCCCGCCGGCCCCTCCGATCCCGCCGATCTCGACAATCTCGACAACAAGGGCCGGATGTTCCGCATCACGGTGGACGGGCGGACGGCAGGCTCGATCGGCTTCTGGGAGACGACCTGGCAGGGCGAGCCGGTCTGGGAGACCGGTTGGGGCGTCCTGCCCGAGTTCCAGGGCATGGGCGTCGCCGCGGCCGCGGCGCGCCTGGTGGCCGAGGAGGCGAGGGCGGCGGGTCGCCACACCCACCTGCACGCGTTCCCGGCGACGGGCCACGGCGCGTCGAACGCGGTGTGCCGCAAGGCGGGCTTCACGCTGCGCGGCGAGGCGACGATCGAGTACCCCAAGGGCAACTGGCACGCGTGCAATGACTGGCGGCTCGCCCTGAGCGGAGGCTGAACGCCCCGGTCCGAAGGGGTCGGGGCGCCGTCAGAAGTAGTAGGTGTCCCCGGTGTCGAGGGCCAGCACCGCGTGCTCGTTGTTGCGCGGGTTCAGGTCCGCGACCCCGCCGTCCCACTCCGTACCGATCCGCACGCTCACGGCGTCCGGCTCCCCCACCGCCCGGACCACCATCTCCACCGGCTCCCCCTTGGCCCCCGCGCCCAGCGCGCCCGTACGGCACAGCACCGCACCGGTCCCCGCCTGCTGACACGCCCCGGGCAGCGCCCGCACCTCCGCGACCGGCACCGACCAGCGCACGTGCACGGTGGCGTCGGCAAGGTCCGCAGGCCCATGGTTCTGCGGCACGAACCGCACCCGCACGACGCCTTCCCGCACGGACACGTCACCGTGGACGGCGAGATCGGCCTCACGGTCGACGGGCAGGGCTGCAGCCGTACCCACCCCCGCGCCCCCACCGAGAAGCACGCCCACGGCAGCCACCACGAACGCGACACCGCCGACCCACACACCCGCACGAGGAACCCGCACAGCAACCTCCACTTCCACTCCCCCACTCCCCCCCCCGACGGCCGAAACTTCACACTCCGTCCCGATACATGCCACTCCGCTCCCCCGAGAACACCGCATGCCACCCTGTTGACCATGCTCATCGCCCGCTCCGCCGCCCTCTTCGTCCTCGCCGCGCTGTTCGAGATCGGCGGCGCGTGGCTCGTCTGGCAGGGCGTGCGCGAACACAGGGGCTGGGCCTGGATCGGCGCGGGCGTCATCGCCCTCGGCGTCTACGGCTTCGTGGCCACGCTCCAGCCCGACGCCGAGTTCGGCCGCATCCTCGCCGCGTACGGCGGTGTCTTCGTCGCGGGCTCGATCGCCTGGGGCATGGTCGCCGACGGCTATCGCCCCGACCGGTGGGACGTGACCGGAGCGCTCATCTGCCTCGCGGGCATGGCCGTGATCATGTACGCACCGCGCGCACGCTGACGCCCCCCACACCCCGCGGAACCGCACGCATATCCTGACGAGGACCAGCCCCGCCGTACGCCATACGCCGTACGCCATACCCCTGCCCGAGGAGCGCCCATGACCGCCGCAGCCCACCGCATCGCGATCATCACCGGCGCGAGCAGCGGTATCGGTGCCGCCACCGCCCGCGGCCTCGCCGCCGCCGGCTACCGCGTCGTCCTCACCGCGCGCCGCAAGGACCGCATCGAGGCGCTCGCCGCCGAGCTGAACGACGCCGGGCACGACGCGATGGCGTACGCGCTCGACGTCACCGACCGCGCGGCCGTGGACGAGTTCGCCACCGCCTTCCGCAGGATCGCGGTCCTGGTGAACAACGCGGGCGGCGCGCTGGGCGCGGACCCCGTCGCGAGCAGCGACCCGGCCGACTGGCGCCAGATGTACGAGACGAACGTCATCGGCACGCTCAACGTCACCCAGGCCCTCCTCCCCGCCCTCACCGCGAGCGGCGACGGCACGGTGGTGGTCCTCTCCTCGACCGCCGGGCACGGCACGTACGAGGGAGGCGGCGGTTACGTGGCCGCGAAGCACGCCGAGCACGTCCTCGCCGAGACCCTGCGCCTGGAGATCGTCGGCACCCCGGTACGGGTCGTCGAGGTCGCCCCCGGCATGGTCAAGACGGACGAGTTCGCGCTGACCCGCTTCGGCGGTGACGCCGAGAAGGCCGCGAAGGTCTACGCGGGCGTCGCCGAACCGCTCACCGCCGACGACGTGGCGGACACGATCACCTGGGCGGTGACCCGCCCGCCGCACGTCAACATCGACCTCCTGGTGGTCCGCCCGCGCGCCCAGGCCTCGAACACGAAGGTCCACAGGGAGTCATGACGATGACGCTCCCCGGCGACGACCCCGGCAGGCCCGCCTACTCCGCGGACTCCCCCGATCCGCTAGAACGCCTCACCCACGAACACGAGGCCCGCCACCTCGCCGAGGAGAAGAAGAACGAACGCCTGGTCTGGTGGTACCTGGCGTACTTCCTCTTCGGCATCCACATCGTCGCGTTCGTCATGATCTACGCGGTGACCCACGCGAAGTGAGGTGACGGGCGGGCCCGCCCGGGCTCAGCCCTTCACGCAGACGACCTGCTTCAGCTTCGCCACCACCTGGACGAGGTCCCGCTGCTGGTCGATGACCTGCTCGATCGGCTTGTACGCGCCCGGGATCTCGTCCACGACGCCCGAGTCCTTGCGGCACTCGACGCCCCGCGTCTGCTCCTCCAGGTCCTTCGTCGAGAAGCGGCGCTTCGCCGCGCCCCGGCTCATGCGCCGGCCGGCGCCGTGCGACGCCGAGTTGAAGGACGCCTCGTTGCCGAGGCCCTTCACGATGTACGAGCCGGTGCCCATCGAGCCCGGGATGATCCCGTAGTCACCGCTGCCGGCGCGGATCGCGCCCTTCCTGGTGACCAGCAGGTCCATGCCGTCGTAGCGCTCCTCGCTGACGTAGTTGTGGTGGCAGGAGATCTCCTGCTCGAACGTCGGCTTGGCCTTCTTGAACTCCTTGCGGATCACGTCCTTGAAGAGCGCCATCATGATCGCGCGGTTCTTCTTCGCGTACTCCTGCGCCCAGAACAGGTCGTTGCGGTACGCCGACATCTGCGGGGTGTCCGCGATGAAGACCGCGAGGTCGCGGTCGACCAGGCCCTGGTTGTGCGGGAGCTGCTGGGCCACGCCTATGTGGTGGTCGGCGAGCTCCTTGCCGATGTTCCGGGAGCCGGAGTGCAACATCAGCCAGACCGAACCTGACTCATCGAGACAGAACTCGATGAAGTGGTTGCCTCCGCCGAGCGTTCCCATCTGTTTCGAGGCACGCTCATGGCGGAATTTGACCGTTTCGGCGACTCCGTCGAACCGCCCCCAGAACTCCTCCCACCCAGCCGTGGCCATGCCATGGAAGCCCCCCGGCCCGACGGGGTCGTCGTGCATGGCGCGCCCCACCGGAATCGCCTCCTCGATCTTCGAGCGCAGGCGGGACAGGTCGCCCGGCAGGTCATTGGCGGTGAGCGACGTCCTGACGGCGCTCATCCCGCAGCCGATGTCGACGCCGACCGCCGCCGGGCAGACCGCGCCCTGCATGGCGATCACCGAGCCGACCGTCGCGCCCTTGCCGAAGTGGACGTCCGGCATGACGGCCAGGCCCTTGATCCACGGCAGCGTCGCCACATTCTGGAGCTGGCGCATTGCCGAGTCCTCGACCGTGGCCGGGTCCGTCCACATCCGGATCGGTACCTTCGCCCCCGGCACCTCTATGTACGACATATCGCCCTCATTCCCCCGTAACCGTTCCCAATCAACCTTAATTAAGTACAAGCCTTGAAGCGCAAATACCGGCGCCAAGGTCAACGAAAGGGATGACGGACCGGCGTCCACGGCAGCGCGTGCGATACACATTGTGTCCACCGGCCGCCCACCAGCGGCAACCCAATAACCAGGCGCAGCCAGGTGAGAGGAGCCATCACGGTGCAGCGGAAGGGCAAGGCCTGTGTATCCGGCGTCGCCGCACTCGTCGCGGTGCTGCTGACCGGCTGCACCGGCGGGTCCGGCGGTGCCGGGAGCGACGACTCCAAGCCGGGTGACGGCGGCAGCTCGACCGCCGCCGCCCAGCCCGGCAAGTACCGCACGCTCCCCGAGCCCTGCGGCGAGGTGGACACCGACACCCTCGACGCGATGCTGCCCGGCATCGCGGAGATGGAGGACGCCGAGCAGCGCGAGAAGGCGTACGAGGGCACGCCGACGGGGACGTACGACACCGACCGGCGCGTGGGCTGCCGCTGGAAGGTCGAGTCGTCCGGCGCCTCCCACCACCTCCTGATCGACTTCGAGCGCGTCGTCTCGTACGACGGCACGGTCAGCGACGACGCCCGTGCCGCCGAGGTCTACGCGACGAAGCTGCGCGAGGCGGGCCTCACCCGGCCGCCCGGCTCGTCCTCGGACGACACGGCCCCCACCGCCGACGATTCCGACGCGGGCGACAAGCCCCAGGGCGGTAAGAACGCCCGGCGCGACGACGACAAGGGTGAGAAGGGCGGGAAGGACAACAAGGGCGGAAGGACGGAGAGTCCTGATGCCGGGGGCGCGACCGGCGCCGGGGACGAGTCCTCCACCCCGCCTCCCGGCCTTGAGCCCCGCACCCTCACCGACCTCGGCGACGAGGCGTTCCTCGACGACGCCCTCACCACCTCCGCCTCGGCCTCCCGTCACCGCACCGTGACTGTGGTGTTCCGCACGTCGAACGTCGTCGTCACCATCGAGTACGACGAGCAGCCCGGCCGTCGCACGGATGTCCCCGACAGCAAGGAAATGCAGGACAAGGCGCAGGAACTGGCCGACACGCTGGCCGGGGAGTTCGACGAGTAGCGAAGGGGCGGGGCGGGTGCGGACGGGGGCCCGGCTGCCGTGAAGCGGAGTCGTCCGTCGCCCCATGCGCGTACCGTGGCCCCTCGGACCCGACGACGTCACGAGACGAACTGGACGTCACGAGACGAACAGAGTGAAGGAACCATGCACCGACCTGCACAGCGAAAGCGACAGCTCCGCAGCCGCCTCCTCGTCTGCGCGGCCGCCGTACCGGCGATCCTCGTCGCCGGTTGCTCCTCCGACTCCGGCTCCGACTCCGGATCCGACGGGGCCAAGAAGGACTCGGGCGCCAAGGCCTCGGCCTCGGCCAAGGCCGGCGACAAGGCTCCGACCGTGGAGAAGGCCGCGTATGCCAAGCTTCCCGAGCCCTGCGAGGTCCTGTCGAAGAAGACGCTCGATGAGCTGGTGCCGAAGGCGAAGGACAAGTCCGGCAAGGCGGGCACGTCCAGCGACACGGCGCTGCGCGGCAGCTGCTCCTGGGACAGCCTCGACAACAACGGCGTGGACGGCTCGCAGTTCCGCTGGCTGCGCGTCTCGCTGATGCGTTTCGAGTCGGACCCTTCGCTGGGCAGCGGTGCGAAGCGCGCTCAGGAGAGCTACGCCAAGCAGGTCGCGGACGCCCGGGCGACGAAGGACGCGAAGGGCGTCAAGGCGGAGCCGGTGCAGGGCGTCGGCCAGCAGGCGACGCTCGTGCGGTACGACCTGAAGAAGGACAAGGACACCTTCAAGCAGCAGACGTTCGTGACCCGCGTGGAGAACGCGGTCATCACCGTCGACTTCAACGGCGCGGGCCTCGCGGGCGACAAGTCCCCGGACGCCGGCAAGCTGGGGAAGGACGCGCAGAAGGCGGCCAAGGAGGCCGCGGAGGCGGTCGTGGCCGCCAACGAGGGCGACGGCGGCAAGGGCGGCGGCAAGGCGTCGTCCGACCCGAGCGAGAAGCCGAAGTCCGACGAGCCGAAGTCCGACGACGGCAAGTCCGGTGACGGCAAGGCCGACGACAGCGAGACCACGGCCAAGAAGAAGAGCAGCGGCAAGGCCTGACGAGCAGGCACATGGAAGGAGCCCGGCCCCGTGGGGCCGGGCTTCTGGCGTACCGGCACACGGCCTTCCGCACACGTGTGCCAGGCTGTCGCTCGCAAACAAGCCGACACAGGCCTTGAAACAGGGACTTGAACAGGGAGGGGTTCGCGGGTGGCCGCGATGCAGCTGACACGCACGCACCGGATACTCATCGGGGTGGTCGTCGCCGGAGCGGTCGTCATCGCCGGGATCGGCTTCGCCGGGTCGTACGCGGCGGTGCGCGAGCTCGCCGAGAAGAAGGGCTTCGGCGACTTCTCGGCGGTCTTCCCCATCGGCATCGACGCGGGCATCTGTGTTCTGCTCGCCCTCGACCTCCTGCTGACCTGGCTGCGCATCCCCTTCCCGCTGCTGCGGCAGACGGCGTGGCTGCTCACGGCGGGCACGATCCTCTTCAACGCCGCCTCCAGCTGGGGCGATCCGCTCGGTGTCGCCATGCACGCGGTGATCCCTGTGCTGTTCGTGGTCGCCGTCGAGGCGGCGCGGCACGCGGTGGGCCGGATCGCGGACATCACCGCCGACAAGCACATGGAGGGCGTGCGCCTGACCCGCTGGCTGCTCTCCCCGGTGCCCACCTTCAAGCTGTGGCGCCGGATGAAGCTGTGGGAGCTGCGCTCGTACGAGCAGGTCATCAAGCTGGAACAGGAGCGTCTCGTCTACCAGGCGCGGCTGCAGGCGCGGTTCGGCCGTTCCTGGCGCCGCAAGGCGCCGGTCGAGTCGCTGATGCCGCTGCGTCTCGCGCGCTACGGCGTTCCTCTCGCGGAGACCGCTCCGGCGGGGCTCGCGGCGGCGGGCATCGAGCCGGTGCTGCTGCCGCCCGCCCCCGCGACGGCGGGGTCCTCCGCGGTCTCGACGGTGAAGTCCGTCGGCGAGTCGCAGCAGCCGCATCAGCCTCAGCTGGCCGCCGCGCCCGCAGGGGCCGAGGAGGCGGCGGAGGCTGCCGAGGCCGTCGAGCCCGAGGCCGGCCAGGACCCCGAGCCCCAGTACCCGCAGGAGACGCTCCCGGTGGCCAACCATGCGAGCCCCTGGTTCGCGGCGCACAACGCGTCGTACGCGCCCGTGGCTCCGTACGACGAGTGGTACGCCGAGCAGGAGCGGCAGCACGAGCAGCAGGGGCAGCAGGTGGCCGATGAAGGCGGGGAGCACGGCCCGGAGTTCCCCGTGCCGAACGGCGCGGGCGGCACGCGTCCGCTCGGCGACGGCATCCCGCAGCAGGAGGCCGGCCCCGCACCGGGCCCTGCCCCCGCTCCCGCCCCCTCCGACGAGGAGCTGTACCAGGTGTTCCGTCACTCGATAGAGGGTGAGGGCATGCCGACTCCGGGCGCGTTCGCGGCGAACGCGGAGGCGGCCTTCGGTCTGCGTCTCCAGTCGCGCGAGCTGAACAACTACATGGACCGCTTCTCGGCCCGCCTGGAGAACGAGTTCGTGGAAGACCACATCGCGTAGAACCCGCATGGCGTGTACGGGTGCCGTGAAGTTTTGACGAAGGGTCGATTCTCGACCAACGGTCACCCATAATTTCCCCATGCGGACATCCCAGAGGAAGACACGAGAAGTAGCAGAGCGTGACCAGGCGCTCGTGCGCCTGGCGCTGGACATGATCAGCAGGGACGGCTTCCACAACCTGACCCTGGGGAAGCTCGCCCAGGAGGCGGGTTACTCGAAGGGCACGGTCTACAACCACTTCGCGTGCCGCGAGGACCTGCTCATCGAGCTGTCCGCCGAGAGCGCACGCCGCCAGCTGCGCTATTTCCAGGCCATCGCGGATCTGCCGTGGAGCGGCGTCCGGGCGCTCTACGGCATGGCGTTCGCGTATCTGCACCACGCGGTGGTGGCCCCCGTGCTGTTCGAGTGCAGCATCACCGCGCGCACGGACGCGGTCTGCCGGACGGCTTCCGAGGACCGGATGACCCGGCGTGACCTGGTCGAATCGCAGATGGCGCAGGTGGTCGGCTTCGCCGTGCAGCGCACGGTGACGGACGGGGCGTACAGCAATCCCGACGTGCCGACCGGCGTGGCGGTGGACGCCCTGCGCGCCTACATCCTCGGCTACGCGGCGATGCATCTGCTCTCCCGCCGCTTCCTGTGGGCCGAGGAGGAGCACCTGGACGGCCGGCTCGCCGTCATGGCGTCGATGATGGGCGGCCTCGGCTGGCCGAAGCTGGACAAGGCGGAGCTGACGGAGATCCACAAGGTCGTCGTCGACATCGTCGGCGACATCACCCGCGACTACGAGACCGACCGGTAACCACCAAGCGCTGACCATCTCTTTGCCGACTCATTAAATGAACTGGGCGTCAAAAAACGACCAGTAGTCAATAATTGAGTCGTGCTCAGCCGCCGGGCTGAGCAGATGCGAATGGAGGGGCTATGCGCATCAACATCGCCCGCCGCGGCAGTGAGCTGTGGCAGGCGTGCACCGATCTCGCGAAGGATCGTTACGCGCGCGACTACCAGGCGCGGATCGAGCCGTCGCCGGACTGCTACATCGCTCTGTGTGCGGACCCGGAGAGCGCCGGGGACCCGGAGAGTGACAAGGGCCCGGTCCCGCTGGCGTGTGCGGGCCTGACCTACGGGGGCACCAAGGACCTGCTGATCGAGAGTTACCTCGGCGGTCCGGTGACGGACCTGCTCGCCGAGCGTTCGGGCGAGAAGTGCCGGCCCGCCGACCTGATAGAGGTGGGCCCGCTCGCCTCGCGCGAGGCGGGGGCCGGCCGTGAGCTGATCCGGATGGTGCCGGCACTGGTCTGGTGCAACGGCGCCTCGTACCTGCTGTGCACCGTCACCGCGCCGCTCGCGCGGATGCTGGCTCGTATCGGCATCCGGTTCACCGGTGTGGCCGAGGCCCGCGAGGACTCCCTCCCGCCGGAGCAGCGGGGGAACTGGGGGACGTACTACGACACCGCTCCGGTCGCCGGCTATGTGGACCTGCGTGCCTTCGACGCGGGCCTCGGCCGGCAGGCGGGCGCGGGCTACCACCTCGCCGTCACCTGGGGGCAGGAGAGCGCGCTGGCCGGGGCCGGGCAGGGGGTGGACGCCCGATGAAGGCCGTGCGGGACAGTCTGCTGGCCGCCGGGCACCGCGACCGCGTCCTGGTCGAGCGGCTCGCCGCGGACGGTTCGACCGCCGAGACGTACACCTACGACCGACTCGCCCACTGGGCGGCGGCACTCCACCGCTGCCTCGCCGAGCACCCCTGCCTCACCGAGCAGCACCGCCTCGCCGATGACCGCTCCCCGGCCGAGCCGGGCGGCCCGTACGCCACCCCGGCCGGCACCCGGATCGGTCTCGTCGCGGGCAACGGGCCGGAGTGGGTCGCCGCCGACCTGGCGCTCCTGCTGGGCGGCCTGGTGGAGGTGCCGGTGCCGCTGGCGTTCTCCGCCGGGCAGGCCGCGTCGCTGCTGCGCGAGGTCCGCCTGTGCCTGGCCGACGAGGCCGGGGCGCGCAAGCTCCACGAGTGGGGCCTCGCCGAAGGGCTCACGATCATCCCGATCGGCGAGCACCAGGGGCGGGCCGACACCGACCCCCGGCTCCTGCCCGCGCCCTCCGACGAGCGCATCATCAAGATCATTCATACGTCGGGGACCACCGGGACGCCCAAGGGCGTCAAGATCCGGGCCGGGGCCCTCGGCGCCCTGCTGGAGTCGCTGCACTCCGTGTCCCCGCCCGGCGTGTACGCGCGCTATCTGTCGCTCGTGCCGTTCAGCCTGCTGATCGAACAGGTCACCGCGGTGTACCTGCCGCTTCTCAGCGGCGGCCGGATGATCCTGCTGCCGGACTCGGCCGCGCTCCTCGGCACCGCCGGGTCCCGCGCCGACGACGTCGTGACGTGGATGCGGGCGGCACGCCCGACCGCCGCGGTGCTGCCGCCGGCCGCGGTGAGCGCCCTCGACAAGGCCGTGCGCGGACAGGGCGCGGACGCCGACGCGCTGCTCGGGGCGGGACAGCGGCCGTTCCTCATGGCGGGGGGCGCGCCCGTCGACGTGGAGGCGCAACTGCGCCTGGACGCGGCGGGGTTGCGGGTGCACGAGGGGTACGGCCTCTCGGAGAACAGCTCGGTGGTGTCCTGGAACACGCCCGAGCACTGGCGGCCGGGCACGGTGGGCCGGCCGCTGCCGCACTGCCGGGTGAAGCTCTCGGCGGAGGGGGAGCTTCTGGTCACGTCGACGTCGCTGTTCGCGGGGTACACCGTGGAGGACCCGACCAGCCGTCCCGTGGACGCGGAGGGCTGGCTGCACACGGGCGACCGGGCCGAGATCGACGAGGACGGCTACATCCGGATCCTCGGCCGGCTGAAGAACGTCATCATCACCAGCCACGGCAGAAACGTTTCTCCGGAGTGGGTCGAGGGGAACCTGCGCAGCTGCTCCGCCGTCGTCGACGCCGTCGTGTTCGGCGAGGGCATGGAGCATCTGGCCGCGGTCCTCGTCACGCCCGACGACGTGGCGGCGGAGACGGCGCGGGAGCAGGCCCGGGCATACGCGGAGGCGCACCTCGCCGAGACCGACCGGCCCGAGACGTTCGTCGTCGTGCCGGACGACCGCGCCTTCCGCGACACGTACTTCACCGTCACCGGCCGCCCGCGGCGGCAGCTCATCTTCGACGACTTCGTGGCGGGCACCGCTCCCGCCCTCCGCGGCTGAGCACATCTCAGCCGAACACAGCGCGACCGAGCGCACAGCAACTGATCAACAGGGGGATCACTTTCCATGGCAACACTCACCCGCAACACCCTTCGCCTGACCTCCATCGGTGACGGCGACGGCATGATGATCAATCCGGCCGACCGCACGGCCGGTTTCGCCGAGCTGTACGAGGCCGGCCTCGACCAGCTCCTCGCCGACGCGGGCCACCTCCTCATCCGCGGCTTCGACCCGGGTGTCGAGGAGTTCAACGAACTCGTGCGGCGCTACAGCTCCCGTACGACGCTCGACCCCGCACGCACCTTCCACGGCGACGCCGCGCAGAAGGTCGACTCCGGGCACGACCCGATCGGCCTGCACCTGGAGAACGGGGCGACGCCGTTCGCCCCCGACCTGCTCTGGTTCCACTGCGTCAAGGCGGCCAGGTCCGGCTCGGAGACGACCGTCTGTGACGGGTTCCGGGTCTGGGACGCCCTCTCCGAGCGGTCGCGCGAGCTGTTCACCGCCCAGCCGGTGAAGTACACGCGCAACGTGCCCAAGGAGATGTGGCAGCGGCTCGCCGCGCACCTCGCGGGCGGCGGACTGCACCCCGCCCAGATGGAGGTCTCCAGCCTCTACGCGCTGGCGAACGACGGCGCGGACGCGACCTTCACCGAGGAGGCGGACGGCAGCCTGACCTACACGTACACGGTGTACGTCGCCCACCCCACCCGCTGGTCGACCCGCACCGCGTGGGCCAACAGCCTGCTCGGCCCCTCCTTCAACTACGAGGCCCCCGAGATCCGCTTCGCCGACGGCTCCCCGATCCCCGACGCCGTGATCGCCGAGTACTCCGAGGTCACCGAGGCCGTCACCGAGGAGATCGCCTGGCAGGACGGCGACATCGTCCTCATTGACAACTCCCGTGTCATGCACGGCCGCAGGGCCATCACGGACCCCGACCGCACCATCCTCAACGCCCAAAGCTACGCCAGGAGCTGACCATGAAGTACGGCATCGTCATCCGCTACGAATTCGACGCGTCGTGGCTGCGGCTCGGCAGGGACGAGCGCAACGCGAAGGAAGAGGTCTTCCAGAAGGAGATCGTCGGACCCTTCGCCGACAAGCTGTCCGTGCGGCACTTCGACGCCGAGGCGTTCTCCACCGACTACTCGGACTTCCTGTTCGTGGAGACCGACGACCTCACGTCCTACTACTACTTCATCGAGAAGCTCCGCGACAGCGACTTCATCGCCCACGGCTGGGTGCGCCTGCGCGACATCTCCATCGGCATCCAGGACGGCTACAAGGAGTACGAGAATGACAACGCCTGACCAGTTCGACGCCATCGCGGACGCCGTCCGTGCCGAGCTGGCCTCGGTGACCCGGCTCGCCCACATCAACACGTTCCACCCGGGCGCCTTCGACTGGGCGGAGGCGCGCACCCCCGAGGAGCTGGCGTACGTCTCCACCGTCGCGTACGGCGAGCCGGGCCACGAGGAGCAGGCCGTCGCCTACCTCACCAAGGAACTCGCCCAGCTCGCCGAGATCGAACGGCACGTGAGCACCGTCATGGCCATGGTCATGGGCGAGCTGCACGACCTGCGGGACGCGGTCAACGTCGGCCACGAGCTGCACCACGCCCTGTCGTGCTTCGCGGCCGAGGAGATCCAGCACGCGAACACCTTCTACC
Source organism: Streptomyces sp. NPDC050732 (assembly GCF_040654255.1). NCBI lineage: Bacteria > Bacillati > Actinomycetota > Actinomycetes > Kitasatosporales > Streptomycetaceae > Streptomyces > Streptomyces sp. NPDC050732. Next base: position 29,194 of record NZ_JBFAHP010000030.1, on the reverse strand, counting down.
GGTACGTGCGGGCGCTCTCCGGCAGTGAACCGCGCGTCGACAAGGCCCTGTTCGACGAGCGCCTCGACGTCTTCCGCACCGACGACCACCCGTACGTGAAGCTGGTCGCCCTGTGCTGCTCGGCGTACGTCGGCGAGTCCGTCATCACCGTCTTCGAGCACCGCGCCGACGCCCTGGACCCCGGACGCGAAAGGTTCTTCACCCGGCTCCTGCACACCCACGGCCTGGACGAGGCCCGGCACGTGAAGATCGACCACGTCGCCATGAAGCTGATCTACCCCGCGCTGACCGGACCGCAGCAGGCCCGAGTACGCGAACTCCTCGACCAGATCGAGGGGTTGAACCGGAAGCTCGCCGACTCCTTCCAGGAGGCCACCGAGCGGATCCTCGGCGTCGACTTCGTGACGGGCAACCCGGCCGCCGCCGTGCAGCTGGAGATGACCAAGGCGTTCGGCGGCAAGGTCTTCGCGTCCGACGGGACGCTGCACACCGTCGACGAGATCCTCGACGACGAACTCTGCGACATGATCACCGCGTTCTCCGGCACCGCGCGCGTCCACGCGGCGGGCATCGGGCCGCTGACCGCGCCGGTCCCGCCGCTCGTCGGGGCTCCCCAGTGACCTCGTCGACGGTGGGCACGGACGCCGCGCCGCAGACCCGGGCGGCGGACCGCTCCGCCGCCACGGGCCGCGTCGCGGTGGCGGCGGCCGTGCTCGCCCTGCTGCTCGCGGCCATGGACGCCACCGTGATGGGCACGGTGCTGCCCAGCGTCCTCGCGGACGTCGGCGGCGGCTCGGGCGGCGGCTACGCCTGGCTGGTGTCCGGGTTCATGCTGGCCCAGGTCGCGGGCACGCCGCTCGCGGGCTGGGTCTCCGACCGGCTCGACGACCGGGTGCTCGCCATCGGCGCGACCGTGGTCTTCCTCGCCGCGTCCGTCGTCGCGGGGCTCGCCGACTCCTTCGGGGTGCTGGTCGCGGCGCGCGTCCTGCACGGTCTGACCGCCGGGGCGATCGTCGTGTCGAGCTACGTCATCGTCGGCCGGGTCTTCGGGCCTGAGCGGCGCGCCAAGGCGCAGTCCATGCTGAGCATGGTCTGGGGGGTGGCCGCGGTGCTCGGGCCCGTCGTCGGCGCGAGCCTCACCGGGGCGTGGGGGTGGCGCTGGGTGTTCCTCGTCAACGTGCCGCTGTGTGTGCTGGTCGTCGTCGCGATCGCCGTCGCGCTGCCGCGGCGGGCCGGGGAGGGCGCGGCCGGGGAGGGCCCGGCTGCCCGCAAGGGCTTCCCGGTCGGGGAGTACGCCCTGGTCACGGGCGGTTCGGCGCTGTTCCTCTGCGGTCTGCAGGGCGGCTCGCTCGGCATCGGGACCGCCGGCGGTGCGGCCGCGGTGGTCGTGGGCCTGGTGGCCCTGGCGCTGGTGCGCCGCTTCGGCGGCAGCCTCGTACCGCGGCAGATGTTCGCCCGGACGCCGTCGGCGGGGGCGGCGCTCGCCACCGTCGGCGCGTGCGTGGTCATGTACGCCACGGTGACCGTGCTGCCCGTCCGGCTCGCCGAACGCGGCATGTCCACCGCCGGGGTCGCCGTCGTCGTGGGCCTCTCGGCGCTCGGCTGGGTGGCCGGGAGCGCCGTGACGGGCGGGCTGATCGCCGAGCGCGGCTACCGCCCTTCGATGGTCGCGGGCGCGCTCGCCCTCCTCGGCAGCGCCGCCCTCAGCGCCACCGGTCAACTCCCCTGGCTGGCGGGCCTGTTGGCGGGCCTCGGCACGGGCGCGGTCACGGCGGCGACGCTCGCCCTGATCCAGGACCAGTCGCCGCCCGCGCAGCTCGGGGTGGCGACCTCGGCGGCGACGATGCTGCGCAACATCGGCTCGGCGGCGGGGGTCAACGGCATCGCCGCCCTGTCCGCGGCGGTCGCCACGTCGTCGTCGCACGACGGCGACCGGGCGTTCTGGGTCCTGGCGGCAGTGGCCGCTCTGACCGTCCTGCTGCCGGCCCTGTCCGCGCCCCGTCGGCGCACGACCACGGCCTGAGCCGTCAGGCGCGAGCCTTGTGCCGCTGCTTCGACGTCTCGCCGTAGAGGGCGAGGCCCGCGCCGACCACGAAGAGCACGGCGTACAGCGGTGTGGGCACGTCCCACCACTTGTGCAGCATGCCCCAGGGGCCGTCGCCGAACATCCGTCCGGCGACGCCCAGGCCGCCCTGAATTCCCACGACCCAGCCGACGATGGCGATGATTTCTCTCATGCGTCCAGGATCGGCGACGGTTTCGGGGCGCACGTCCTGCCTCCGGCCGAATCCGCGGTAGTCCTAAGGATGCACCGAAAGACGCACCGCGGATTCGGCCGACGTGTCGGCTAGGCGGCCAGCAGCTTGCGCACGCGGTCCGCGCCGACCGCGAGGAGCAGCGTGGGCAGGCGCGGGCCGGTCTCCCGAGTGACGAGGAGGCGGTACAGCAGCGCGAAGAACGAGCGCTGCGCCACCTTGATCTCCGGCGGGAGCTCCTTCGCCGTCGCGTCCGCCGAGAAGCCCGCCTGCACCTTCGGCACGCCGTAGACGAGGTGGGTGAGGCCGTCCAGGGACCAGTGCGAGTCCAGGCCCTCCAGGAGGAGGCGAAGCGATTCGCGGCCCGCGTCGTCCAGCGAGCCGAGCAGCTCGGTGTCCGGCTCGGAGCGGACGATGGTGCGGGCCTCGGCCGGGACCTGGGTGGTGATCCAGTTCTCGGCGCGGTCCAGGCGCGGCCTGGTCTCGTCGAGGGACGTGATCGGGTCGGACGGGTCGAGGTCGCGCAGGATCCGCAGGGTCTGGTCCTCGGCGCCCGCGGTGATGTCGGCGACGGAGGCCAGCGTGCGGTACGGCAGCGGGCGCGGGGTGCGCGGCAGCTCACCGGCGGCGGTGCGGACCGCGCGGGAGTGCGCGGCGGCGTCGGCGGGCAGCGCCGAGCCGTCGGCGACCTTCGCCTCCAGCTTGTCCCACTCGTCGTAGAGCCGCTGGATCTCCTGGTCGAAGGCGATCTTGAAGGACTGGTTGGGCTTGCGGCGGGCGTACAGCCAGCGCAGCAGCGGCGCCTCCATGATCTTCAGGGCGTCGGCCGGGGTCGGCACGCCGCCCTTGGAGGACGACATCTTCGCCATGCCGGAGATGCCGACGAAGGCGTACATGGGGCCGATGGGCTGGACGCCGTCGAAGATCTGCCGGACGATCTGGCCGCCTACGACGAAGGACGAGCCGGGCGAGGAGTGGTCCACGCCGGACGGCTCGAAGATCACGCCCTCGTACGCCCAGCGCATGGGCCAGTCGACCTTCCAGACCAGCTTGCCGCGGTTGAACTCGCTGAGCAGGACGGTCTCGCCGAAGCCGCACGCCGTGCAGGTGTAGACGAGCTCGGTGGTCTCGTCGTCGTACGAGACGACGGTGGTCAGGTCCTTCTCGCACTGGCCGCAGTACGGCTTGTACGGGTAGTACCCGCCGCTGCCGCCGCTGCCGTCGTCCTCGGAAGCCGCGCCGGAGCCCTCGGCGGCCTCCAGCTCGGCCTCGTCGACGGGCTTCTGCTGCTGCTTGCCCTTGCCCGCCTTGGCGGGGTCCTTCTTCGTGCGGTACTGGTCGAGGATCGCGTCGATGTCGGCGCGGTGCTTCATCGCGTGCAGGATCTGCTCGCGGTAGGCACCCGACGTGTACTGCTCGGTCTGGCTGATCGGGTCGTACTCGACGCCGAGCTCGGTGAGCGCCTCGGCCATGGCGGCCTTGAAGTGCTCGGCCCAGTTCGGGTACGCGGAACCGGCCGGGGCGGGCACGGAGGTCAGCGGCTTGCCGATGTGCTCGGCCCAGGACTCGTCGATGCCGGGGACGCCGGCCGGGACCTTCCGGTACCGGTCGTAGTCGTCCCAGGAGATCAGGTGGCGGACCTGGTACCCGCGGCGGCGGATCTCGTCGGCGACCAGGTGCGGGGTCATGACCTCGCGGAGGTTGCCCAGGTGGATGGGGCCGGAGGGGGAGAGTCCGGAGGCGACGACGACCACCGGCGCGGCGGTGCCATCGTGTTTCGCGCCCGGGGCACGACGCTCCGACTCGGCGATGACCTCGTCCGCGTAGCGGGAGACCCAGTCGGTGGTATCGGTGCTCTGAGCCACGATCGGCACGCCTTTCTTCTTCTACGTGAGTACCGCTTGTCGGAGCCATTCTCCCAGGTCGCCCCGTAACCGCGAAAACCGCTTTTCACCGCGTGGGATACTCGGTTTTCGTAGCTTCAGCACACCCAGGCACCCGAGCAGAACGGCACCCATTCATGGCCTCGGTCACGTCCCTCACCGCCTCCGTCCACCAGCGCCTCGCGGACGCCCTCTCGGCTGCCCTGCCGGAGGCCGGCGCCGCGGATCCGCTGCTGCGACGTAGCGACCGGGCGGACTTCCAGGCCAACGGCATCCTGGCGCTCGCGAAGAAGGCCAAGGCGAACCCGCGCGAGCTGGCCACCCAGGTCGTCGAGAAGATCACCCGCGGCGACCTGCTGGCCGACGTCGAGGTGTCGGGCCCCGGCTTCCTGAACGTGACGGTCACCGACAAGGCGATCGTCGAGACGCTCGCGGCCCGCGCGGCCGACGGCGACCGGCTCGGCGTGCCGCTGAACCCGCACGCGGGCACGACGGTGATCGACTACGCCCAGCCGAACGTGGCGAAGGAGATGCACGTCGGCCACCTGCGGTCGGCCGTCATCGGTGACGCCCTGCGCCACATGCTGGACTTCACGGGCGAGAAGACGATCGGCCGCCACCACATCGGCGACTGGGGCACCCAGTTCGGCATGCTCATCCAGTACCTGATCGAGAACCCGGGCGAGCTGGCCCCGGCCGACGAGGTCGACGGCGAGCAGGCCATGTCGAACCTGAACCGGATCTACAAGGCGTCGCGCGCGGTCTTCGACGCGGACGAGGCGTTCAAGGAGCGGGCCCGCAAGCGGGTCGTGGCGCTCCAGTCCGGGGACAAGGAGACCCTCGGCCTGTGGCAGCGGTTCGTCGACGAGTCGAAGGTCTACTTCTACTCGGTCTTCGAGAAGCTGGACATGGAGGTCCGCGACGAGGAGATTGTCGGCGAGTCCGCGTACAACGACATGATGGCCGAGACGGCGCGGCTCCTGGAGGAGTCGGGTGTCGCGGTCCGCTCGGAGGGCGCGCTCGTCGTGTTCTTCGACGACATCAAGGGCAAGGACGACCAGCCGGTCCCGCTGATCGTGCAGAAGGCGGACGGCGGCTTCGGCTACGCGGCCTCCGACCTCTCGGCGATCCGCGACCGCGTCGTCGGCCTGCACGCCACGACGCTGCTGTACGTGGTGGACGTGCGCCAGTCGCTGCACTTCAAGATGGTCTTCGAGGCGGCCCGCCGGATGGGCTGGCTGAACGACGACGTCACCGCGCACAACATGGGCTACGGCACGGTGCTCGGCGCGGACGGCAAGCCGTTCAAGACGCGTGAGGGCGAGACGGTGCGCCTGGAGGACCTCCTCGACGAGGCGGTGCAGCGCGCCGCCGAGGTCGTGCGGGAGAAGGCGCGGGACCTCACCGAGGAAGAGATCCAGGAGCGGGCGTTCCAGGTCGGCATCGGCGCCGTGAAGTACGCGGACCTGTCGACGTCGGCGAACCGCGACTACAAGTTCGACCTCGACCAGATGGTGTCCCTGAACGGCGACACGTCCGTCTACCTCCAGTACGCGTACGCGCGCATCCAGTCGATCCTGCGCAAGGCGGGCGCGGAGACGGGCCCCGTGGCGCACCCCGAGCTCGAACTCGCCCCGGCGGAGCGGGCGTTGGGCCTCCACCTGGACGCGTTCGGCGACACGGTCGCGGACGCCGCCGCGGAGTACGCGCCGCACAAGCTGGCCGCGTACCTCTACCAGCTGGCGTCGCTGTACACGTCGTTCTACGACAAGTGCCCCGTCCTGAAGGCGGACTCCCCGGCGCAGGTCGAGAACCGTCTGTTCCTGTGCGACATCACGGCGCGGACGCTGCACCAGGGCATGGCGCTGCTCGGCATCAGGACGCCCGAGCGCCTCTGAGCCCGCTAGCGGAGCGCGGCTCCGAGCCTGCGCAGTCCCTCGGCGATCTCGTCGGGGGACTGCGTCACGAAGCACATGCGCAGGGTCGACCTGTCCGGTTCCCCGGCGAAGAACGGCTCGCCCGGCACGTAGGCCACGTCGTGCGTGATGACCGTCCGCAGCAGCTCCGTCGTGTCGTACCCGTCGGGGAGCTTCGCCCACACGAACATGCCGCCCTCCGGCCGGATCCACCGGGAGCCCTCCGGCAGCGCGTCGGCGAGGCCGGCGAGCATCGCGTCCCGGCGGTCGCGGTAGACGCCCGCGACGCGGGCGACGTGCGCGTCCAGGTCCCGGTCGGCCAGGTAGCGCGCCGCGGCGAGCTGGTTGACGGTGGGCGTGTGCAGGTCCGCGGCCTGCTTGGCGACGGCGCAGGCCCGCAGCAGGGCGGCGGGTGCGCGCAGCCAGCCGAGCCGCAGGCCGGGCGCCATCACCTTGGAGAAGCTGGAGAGCAGGACGGTGCGGTCGGCGGCGCCCGGGTAGGTGGCGATCCACGGCGCGCGCTCGCCCTCGAAGCGCAGCTCGCCGTACGGGTCGTCCTCGACGATCCAGAGCCCGCGCCGCCCGGCGACCTCGGCGATCGCCGCGCGGCGGTCGGCGGGCAGGGTGCGGCCGGTCGGGTTCTGGAAGGTGGGGACGGTGTAGAGCAGCTTGGGGCGGTGCAGGGCGACGAGTTCGTCGAGGGCGGCCGGGTCGATGCCGGACTCGTCGCAGGGCACGGGCAGCACGCGCGCGCCCGCGAAGGCGAAGGCCTGAAGCGCCGCCAGATAGCAGGGGTTCTCGACGAGGACGGTGTCGCCGGGCTCGATCAGCGCGGTCGCGAGGAGCGAGAGCGCCTGCTGGGAGCCGGTGGTGACGAGCACGTCATCGGCGTCGGTCGGCAGGCCCCGGACGCCGGCCCGCGCGGCTATGGCGGTACGCAGCGCGGGCTCGCCCTCGGTCGTCGAGTACTGCAGCGCCTTCCCCGGGGTCTCTTCGAGGACCGCGCGGAAGGCGGCCGCGATGCCGTCGCCGTCGAAGAGGCCGGGGGCGGGCAACCCGCCCGCGAAGTTGATGACTTCGGGCCGCGCGGTGACCGCGAGGATGTCCCGTACGGGCGAGCCCCCGACCGCGGTGGCGCGCGCGGCGAGCGGCGGCGTGGGGGCGGCTGCGGTACGGGCGGGCTCGGTGACGGTCACGGCGGCGGCTCCTTCGACTCCGGCGGCTCTTCTTCAGAGCGATGTGCCCGCACCCTAAGCACGTAGGTGCGGGTTACACACGCCGTTCCGGGATGCGGACGCGGACCCGTACCGGCCGCGGCGGGTACCGGAGCTCAGCCGTCCTGCAGCTGCCTCTCCCACTTGGAGGCGCCGGGCGGCCAGCCGTAGGTCGGGCGTCCCTTCCTGCCGCTGGTGCGGAACGGCTTGCCCTGGTCGTCGACGCGCAGCGTGTCGTGCCGCTTGCCGCTCGACCACTCCAGCTCCAGCTGCCACCGCACGTCGTGCAGCTCGGTGTTGGCCATGATGTAGAAGACCTCGGGGTCGCTCTCGCTGACCTTGTACGGGAAGTCGCGCTGGCCCGCCACGGGCTTGGCGTCCGGCGTCGCGGCATCGAGGTCGACGGCGAAGGACTTGGTGTTCACGGTGCCGCCGCAGCCGGTCGCCATCTGGAAGTTGTTCCAGGCCAGCGGCGCGCTGGTGCTCTGCACGCGGACGTTCAGGTCCTGGAGGACGACGGTGTCCTCGCTCATGCCCTGGACGGTGACCTCGATGAACTGGTAGCCGGCCGGGACGGCGCCGAGGTCGCCGACCCAGGCCGCCGCGTCCTGCGCCGCGGGCTGCTCGGGCACCTCGTCGGCCTTGCGGTTCACCAGGAAGTTCTGGAGGCAGGGGTCGTCGTAGGCGTACGGCCTGGTGCGCACCGTCAGGGGTACGCCGGGGTCGCTCCGCGCGCCGCCGGACGTGGGTCCCTTGCGGCCGCGGTGGGGGGCGTCCGGGGACGGGCTCCCCTTCCCGGACGGCGAGGCGGAGGAGCCACCCTTCTTGTTCTTGCCGCCGTCCTTCTCGTCCTTCCCGTCCTTGCCGTCGTCCTTCGCGTTCTTGGCCTTGCCGGGTGCGGTGTCCGCGGGGTCGCCGGGTTCCGGTGAGGATGCGGCCTGTGCGTTCCGCCGGTTCCCGTCGCCGTCCTCCCCGCCGTTCATGGCGAGGGCGACGGAGCCGAGGCCGACGACCGCGGCGACGGCGGCCGTGAGCACGACGGTCCGCCGCTTCCGCGACGGGGACCGCTCGGAGAGGACCACGACCCGGTCCGGGTCCGACTCCGGTTCCGGCGGCTCCTGTTGCTGCGGCTGCGGCGCGGGCGCCGGGGCGCTAAGAGCGACGGGCGCCTTCTTGCCGCGCGTCGCGTCCGCGAGGATCCACTGCCGGTGGACCTCGACGAGCTCTTCCGGGGTCGCCTTGCAGAGTCGGGCGAACCGCTCCAAGGGGGCGAACTCCGTCGGCACGGCATCCCCGTTGCAGTACCGGTGCAACGTCGACGTACTCATGTGAAGCCGTCGCGCCAGCACTCCATAGCTGAGCCCGGACCGCTCCTTGAGCTCCCGCAGCAACTCCGCGAGAGATGCCATCTCCGCCCTCCACCATTCCATGCTGTCCCTGACGGTCTGCTCGGACGGCACCGGCATCCGGGACGAGGGTGCGGCGACCCTCGTGGCACAGACGACGACCCAGCACAGCACGGTTCCCCGGCCCGCCACGAACCGGGAGAGACCCAGGTCACACCCGCTTCTGTCACATCTCGCCCGTGCTCCTCCGTCGTAGAGGTGTAGGACCCGGCACCAACAACGGCACAGGAGCACATCATGGGACCCCGTTTGAACGTCTTCGCCAGCCCGTCCGCGGGAAAGGCCTTCAAGCACCTGACCGCGGTCGACAAAATCATCTCGGAGACCGGTCTGCCGGCCGCGACGCTGGAGCTGGTGAGGATCCGCGCGAGCCAGATCAACGGCTGCGGGTTCTGCCTCGACATGCACACCAAGGAAGCGGTCGCCGCCGGTGAGACGCAGACGCGTCTCCACCTGGTCGCGGCGTGGCGCGAGGCCAAGGTGTTCACCGAGGCCGAGCGGGCCGCGCTGGAGCTGGCGGAGGAGGGCACACGCCTCGCCGACGCCGCGGGCGGTGTCTCGGACGAGGTGTGGGCCAACGCCGCGAAGCACTACGACGAGGAGCAGCTCACCGGTCTGGTGATGCAGATCGCGCTCATCAACAGCTTCAACCGGCTGAACGTCATCATCCAGCAGCCCGCCGGCGACTACCAGCCCGGCCAGTTCGGCTGACCGCCACCGGCACGGGGAGCCCTGACCTGCTCACACACCTTTTGGTGAGTACCGCACAAAATAGTCGGTACTTGTCCGGCGGTGGGGGCGGAACGAGGATCGGACGCGTACCCGACGGAACGCCCTCGAAGGAGCTCCCCCGTGCCCAGCAACAGCCCCAAGACCGACAGTTCCCCCGTCAGCGTTCTCGGCCTCGGCCTCATGGGCACCGCGCTCGCCACCGCCCTGATCGGGGCCGGGCACCCGACGACCGTGTGGAACCGCACGAAGTCCAAGACCGGTCCCCTCGCGGCCCAGGGCGCCACCCCCGCCGACACCGCGCGGGACGCCATCACCGCCGCCGACCTCGTCATCGTCTGCCTGACGACCAACGACAACGTACGCGCTCTCCTGGCGCCGGAGGCCGACGCGCTCGCAGGCCGCACCGTCGTGAACCTCACCAACGGAACCCCGGGCCAGGCGCGGGAGTTGGCGGAGTGGGCGGCGGCGCACGGCATCACGTACATCGACGGCGGCATCATGGCCGTCCCGCAGATGATCGCCACCCCCGGGGCGTACATCTTCTACAGCGGCACCGACGAGGCGGCCTTCGAGACGCACCGCCCCACGCTGGCCGCCCTCGCCGACACCAAGTGGGTCGGCAAGGACCCGGGCCTCGCGGCCCTGTACGACCTGTCGCTGCTCACCGGCATGTACGGCATGGCGATGGGCGTCGCCCAGGCCTTCGCGATGATCCGCAGCGAGGGCATCCCGGCCCGTGAGCTCGCGCCGCTGCTGACCGACTGGATCATCGCCATGACGCGGGGCCTGGTGCCCGAGGGCGCCGAGGCACTCGACACCGACCAGCACCTGACGGACGTCTCGAACCTGGCCATGAACCGCGAGGCGTTCCCGAACTTCACCACCGCGTTCGCCGAACAGGGCCTGCACACCGACCTGTTCGAGCCGCTCCAGGACCTCCTGGACCGCGCCGTCGAGCAGGGTCACGGCGCCGACGGCTTCTCGCGCATGGCGCTGCTGCTCAACAAGGACTGAGCCCCACGGGGCGCCGGCCCGCACCGCTACGGGACGAGCACCACCTTCCCGGTGGTCTCCCGGCGCTCGATGGCGGCGTGCGCCTCGGCCGCCCGCTCCAGCGGGAACGTCTGCACGTCGGGCACCAACTCCCCCTTGGCGGCGGCCTCCAGAGCCTCCCGCTCGTACGCGGGACCGTCCTCGGGGCTCGCGAGCAGCTGGAGCAGCGCGTTGGTGAAGGTGATCCGCCGCTCCGCGAGCAGCTCGGGCCCCGGCTCGAAGGCCTCCTGCGACGACCAGCCGATGACGACGTACCGTCCTCCGTCGGCGATCAACTCGAAGGCCGCGGCGCCCTTCTCACCGCTCACCCCGTCGAGTACGGCGGTGACGCGCCGGCCGCCGCCGAGCCGCTCGGCGACCTCGTGCTGCCAGCCGGGCTCGTTGTAGTCGACGGCGATGTCGGCGCCGAGCGCGCGCACGGCCTCGACCTTGGCGGGGCCGCCCGCCGCGCCGACCACCGTCGCCCCGAGCGCGTGCGCGTACTGGACCACGAGCCGCCCCACGCCACCGGCGGCGGACGTCACCAGCACCACGTCGTCCGCACGGAGTTGGGCAGAACTCAGGAGCCCCATGGTGGTGGCCCCGGTCACCACCATGGTCACCGCCGCCTCGAAGCCGAGCCCGTCCGGGACGACGTGCAGCTTCGCCACATCCGCGACCGCCAGCTCGGCGTACCCGCCGGGTACCGAGCGCGGGACCACCACGGACCGCCCGAGCCATTCACCGTCGACGTCGGGCCCCACGGACTCCACGGTCCCCGCGACCTCACCGCCGAAGACGGCGGGCAGCTCGGGCAGCGGCGGCGCCATGTCGGACGCCTCGCCCCGGCGCATGACGGTCTCGACGAAGTGAACTCCCGCCGCCTTCACGGCGATCCGCACCTGCCCGGGCCCCGCGACGGGGTCGGGCAGGGTCTCGTGGCGCAGGTTCTCGGCGGGTCCGAACTCGTGCAGGACGACAGCGCGCATGGTGTGCTCCTCGGAACGTGGAAACGAACGTCGATGCACACCACCCTCCGACCTCAACCAAGGTTGAGGTCAAGGGCCGTCGTCGGGCGGATCAGAGCTGCCGCGCGACCTCGGTCGCCCAGTACGTCAGGATCATGTTGGCGCCCGCGCGCTTGATCCCCGTCAGGGACTCCATGATCGCCTTGTCCCGGTCGATCCAGCCCCGCTCGGCGGCGGCCTCGATCATGGCGTACTCGCCACTGATCTGGTACGCCGCCACCGGCACGTCGGACTCGTCGGAGACCCTTGCCAGGATGTCGAGGTAGGGGCCCGCGGGCTTCACCATCACCATGTCGGCGCCCTCTTCGAGGTCGAGCGCCAGCTCCCGCAGGGACTCCCGGATGTTGGCCGGGTCCTGCTGGTAGGTCTTGCGGTCACCCTTGAGGGACGAACCGACGGCCTCGCGGAAGGGGCCGAAGAAGGCCGAGGAGTACTTCACGGCATACGCGAGGATGGCGACATCCTCGTGGCCGACCTGGTCCAGCGCGTCACGGATGACGCCGACCTGACCGTCCATCATGCCGCTCGGGCCCACCACGTGGGCGCCCGCGTCGGCCTGCACCTGCGCCATCTCCGCGTACCGCTCCAGGGTCGCGTCGTTGTCGACCCGGCCCTCGGCGTCGAGGACACCGCAGTGCCCGTGGTCGGTCGTCTCGTCGAGGCACAGGTCCGACATGACGATGAGGTCGTCGCCGACCTCGGCGCGCACGTCGCGGAGCGCCACCTGAAGGATGCCGTCCGGGTCGGTGCCCGCCGTCCCCAGACCGTCCTTCTTCGACTCCTCCGGCACACCGAAGAGCATGATCCCGGAGACCCCGGCCTCCAGCGCCTCGACGGCGGCCTTCTTCAGGGTGTCGCGGGTGTGCTGCACGACGCCGGGCATGGCGCCGATCTCCACCGGCTCACTGATCCCCTCGCGCACGAACGCGGGCAGGATCAGATCGGCCGGATGCAACCGCGTCTCGGCGACCATGCGCCGCATGGCGGGAGTGGTCCGCATCCGCCGAGGCCGCGCCCCGGGAAAAGACCCGTACTTAGTCACTGCAACCCTCACCTCGAACCGCTGGGCATTTACCTGCTGTGGGCAGGCGTTCCGCTGGGGGTCCCCCCAGGCCCTTAAGGCACTGGGGGAGGGACGGGTGGGCACAACCCCCGGTGCAGAGCACATTCAGGGAGGCGCCCACCCATAGAACCTACGGCGCCGTGCGTCGCCGACGCGAACCGGGCCGACGCTCACTGGGCCGGGTGACGGGGTCACCCGCCTCAAGCGCCGCCGCCCGACGCCGATTGCCGAACTCCGCCAAGGCCTCGGCCAGCTTGTGCACCGACGGCTCCGGAGCCATCACATCCACCCGCAGCCCATGCTCCTCCGCGGTCTTCGCGGTAGCGGGCCCGATGCAAGCGATCACGGTGACGTTGTGCGGCTTCCCGGCGATCCCGACGAGATTGCGCACCGTGGACGACGAGGTGAAGAGGACCGCGTCGAAGCCACCGCCCTTGATCGCCTCCCGCGTCTCCGCCGGCGGCGGCGACGCCCGCACCGTCCGGTAGGCGGTGACGTCGTCGACCTCCCACCCGAGATCGATGAGCCCGGCGACCAGCGTCTCCGTGGCGATGTCGGCCCGCGGCAGGAACACCCGGTCGATCGGGTCGAAGACCGGGTCGTACGGCGGCCAGTCCTCCAGGAGACCGGCGGCCGACTGCTCACCGCTCGGCACCAGGTCCGGCTTCACGCCGAAGGCGATCAGCGCGGCGGCGGTCTGCTCGCCGACGGCCGCGACCTTGATCCCGGCGAAGGCACGCGCGTCGAGCCCGTACTCCTCGAACTTCTCCCGCACCGCCTTGACGGCGTTGACGGACGTGAAGGCGATCCACTCGTACCGGCCGGTGACCAGGCCCTTGACCGCGCGCTCCATCTGCTGGGGCGTGCGCGGCGGCTCGACCGCGATGGTCGGGACCTCGTGCGGCACCGCGCCGTAGGACCGCAGCTGGTCGGAGAGCGAGGCCGCCTGCTCCTTCGTACGCGGCACGAGCACCCGCCACCCGAAGAGCGGCTTCGACTCGAACCACGACAGCTGTTCGCGCTGGGCGGCGGCGCAGGACTCGCCGACCACGGCTATGACGGGCCGGCCGCCGTCCGGGGACGGCAGCACCTTCGCCTGCTTGAGGACCTGCGCGACGGTGCCGAGCGTCGCGGTCCAGGTGCGCTGGCGCGTCGTCGTACCGGCCACGGTCACGGTCATCGGGGTGTCCGGCTTGCGGCCCGCGGCCACCAGCTCACCGGCCGCCGCGGCCACGGAGTCGAGCGCCACCGAGACGACGACCGTCCCGTCGGACGCGCCGACCTCGCTCCAGCAGCGGTCGGACGCGGTACGGGCGTCGACGAAGCGGACGTCCGTGCCCTGCGCGTCCCGCAGCGGCACACCCGCGTACGCGGGCACACCGACGGCGGCCGCGATGCCCGGCACCACCTCGAAGGGGATGCCCTCGGCGGCGCAGGCGAGCATCTCGCCCGCCGCGTACGTGTCGAGGCCCGGGTCGCCGCTCACCGCACGCACGACCCGCCTGCCGCCCCGCGCCGCCTCCATGACAAGATTGGCGGCAGCTCGGAACGGCGTCGCGTCGGCGGTCATTGACGTGTCGTCAGCTGTCGGCTGGGGTGTGTCCACACCTCCCCTGGCATGCACGCGGACGACGTCGAGCACATCCGGCTCGGCGATCAGCACATCCGCTCGGGCCAGCGCCTCGACGGCGCGCAGGGTCAGCAGTCCCGGATCTCCGGGTCCGGCACCGAGGAAGGTGACGTGCCCGTGTGCGGGAAGGCCTGGAAGGTTCGAGGTGGGGCTCAAAGTGCTCGCTCCCCCATCAGACCGGCCGCGCCCTTGGCAAGCATCTCGACCGCGAGCTCACGGCCCAGCGCCATGGCTCGGGCCTCCGTCTCGGGCACGGGACCGGTGGTGGACAGCTGCACCAGCGTCGAGCCGTCGGTCGTACCGACGACGCCGCGCAGGCGCATTTCCTTGACAATCTGCCCGTCGGCCAAGAGGTCGGCCAACGCGCCCACGGGCGCGCTGCAACCGGCTTCCAGGGCGGCGAGCAGGGACCGCTCGGCGGTCACGGCGGCCCGGGTGTACGGGTCGTCGAGCTCGGCGAGCGCGGCGGCGAGTGACGCGTTGTGCGCGGCACACTCGATCGCCAGTGCCCCCTGGCCGGGGGCGGGCAGAACGGTGTCGACCGACAGGAGGTCGGTCACCTCGTCGGACCTGCCGACGCGGTTGAGTCCGGCGGCGGCGAGCACGACGGCGTCGAGCTCCCCCTTGTGCACGTATCCGATGCGGGTGTCGACGTTCCCCCGGATCGGCACGGTCTCGATGGTCATGCCGTGGCTGCGCGCGTACGCGTTCAGCTGCGCCATGCGGCGCGGCGAGCCGGTGCCCACGCGCGCGCCGTCGGGCAGCTCCGCGAAGGTCAGCCCGTCGCGCGCCACCAGCGCGTCGCGCGGGTCCTCGCGCACCGGCACCGCGGCGAGGGTGAGCTCGGCGGGCTGCGCGGTGGGCAGGTCCTTGAGCGAGTGCACGGCGAAGTCGACCTCGTCGCGGGCCAGCGCCTCGCGCAGCGCGGCGACGAAGACGCCGGTGCCACCGATCTGCGCCAGGTGCTCGCGCGAGGTGTCGCCGTACGTCGTGATCTCCACCAGCTCGACGGGGCGCCCCGTCAACTCCTTGACTGCATCGGCCACTTGGCCGGACTGGGCCATGGCCAGCCTGCTGCGCCTGGTCCCGAGCCTGAGAGCCCTCTCGGTCATGCCCGGCCTCTATTCGGGTCGTCGTTCTCGTTGTTCAAGTGGTCAGCCCTGCTGACCGCCGCGACCGTCTGCGGGTCGAGGTCGAAGAGCGTGCGCAGCGCGTCCGCGTACCCGGCGCCGCCGGGCTCGCTCGCCAGCTGCTTGACCCGCACCGTCGGCGCGTGCAGCAGCTTGTCGACGACGCGGCGCACGGTCTGCGTGATCTCCGCGCGTTGCTTGTCCTCCAGACCCGGCAGGCGTCCTTCGAGCCGGGCCATCTCGCCCGCCACCACGTCGGCGGCCATGGTGCGCAGGGCGACCACGGTCGGCGTGATGTGCGCGGCCCGCTGGGCGGCGCCGAAGGCGGCGACCTCGTCGGAGACGATGCCGCGGACCTGCTCGACGTCGTTGGCCATGGGCGCGTCGGCGGATGCCTCGGCCAGCGACTCGATGTCGACGAGCCGCACACCGGGGATGCGGTGCGCCGCGGCGTCGATGTCGCGGGGCATGGCGAGGTCGAGGAGGGCGAGCACGGCCGGGCGGGCCGCACCCGCCGACGACGTGCGCAGGCGGCGCTCCGGAAGGCGGCCCGTGACGCGTGCGGCGGCCACAAGGGCGGCGATCGCGTCGGCCTCGGCCCGCGGGTCGGCGGCCTGCTCCTCGCGCCGCTCGGCCGGGGCGTTGTCCACCCAGGCCGCGTGCTGCTCCAGGGACGCCGCGTCCATCCCGGCGACGGCCTCCTCGCCGGCGACGGAGAATCCGCGCGGCGCGGACAGGTCGACCGGACAGCCCTCGTCGGCGACCGTGGCCGTCCGTGCGCCCTGGCCCGGCGAACCGTTTCCGGTCGGCGCGGACGCTTCGTCGAGCGGGCCGTCCGCCCGGGGCACGCGCCCCTCGACGGCGGCGGTGACGGCTTCCGCGGTCAGCACCAGGCCGGTCGCTCCCGTGCAGGAGACGGCCACGTCGGCACGTGTCAGTTCGTCCGCCACGGCGTCCATGGGGACGGCGCGGGCACGCACCCCGTGCTCGCCGGTCCCGGCGAGGATCTCCGCGAGCCGCTCGGCGCGCTCCAGCGTGCGGTTGGCGACCACGATCTCCGCCACACCGGCGCGCGCGAGCGTCGCCGCGGCCAGCGAGGACATGGAGCCCGCGCCGATGACCACGGCCCGCTTGCCCGCCGCCCAGGCGTCGACCGGCTCGCGCACCGCGAGCTGTTCGAGGCCGAAGGTCACGAGGGACTGCCCGGCCCGGTCGATGCCGGTCTCGGAGTGCGCGCGCTTGCCGACCCGGAGGGCCTGCTGGAAGAGGTCGTTGAGGAGCTTGCCCGCGGTGTGCAGCTCCTGCGAGCGCGCCAGGGCGTCCTTGATCTGCCCGAGGATCTGCCCCTCGCCGACGACCATCGAGTCGAGCCCGCACGCCACCGAGAAGAGGTGGTGGACGGCGCGGTCCTCGTAGTGCACGTAGAGATAGGGGGTGAGCTCCTCCAGGCCGACGCCGCTGTGCTGGGCGAGCAGCGTGGACAGCTCGGCGACGCCCGCGTGGAACTTGTCCACGTCGGCGTAGAGCTCGATGCGGTTGCAGGTGGCGAGCACGGCCGCCTCGGCGGCGGGCTCGGCTGCGAGGGTGTCCTGCAACAGCTTGGCCTGCGCGTCCGCGGGCAGCGCGGCACGCTCCAGGACGCTCACCGGGGCGCTGCGGTGACTCAGCCCCACGACCAGGAGACTCATGCCGGCATCACGGCGGGCACGTCCCCGTCGGGTCCCTTCCGCTGCTGCTTGGCCGACACGGGCGGGACGGGGCCCTCGGGCGCCGCGTCCTCCCCGGCCTTGCGCTGCTCGTGGAAGGCGAGGATCTGCAGCTCGATGGAGAGATCGACCTTGCGTACGTCGACACCGTCCGGCACCGAGAGGACGGTCGGCGCGAAGTTCAGGATGGAGGTCACACCGGCGGCGACGAGCCGCTCGCAGACCTGCTGGGCGGCGCCGGCCGGGGTCGAGATGACGCCGATCGAGACGCCGTTCTCCTCGATGATCTTTTCGAGGTCGTCGGTGTGCTGCACCGGCATGCCGGCGACGGGCGTGCCCGCCATGGCCGGGTCGGCGTCGATCAGTGCCGCCACGCGGAAACCGCGGGAGGCGAACCCGCCGTAGTTGGCGAGGGCGGCGCCGAGGTTACCGATGCCGACGATGACGACCGGCCAGTCCTGGGTCAGCCCGAGTTCACGGGAGATCTGGTACACGAGATACTCGACGTCGTAGCCGACGCCGCGCGTCCCGTAGGAACCGAGGTACGAGAAATCCTTGCGCAGCTTCGCGGAGTTGACCCCCGCGGCGGCCGCGAGCTCCTCGGAGGAGACCGTGGGCACCGAGCGCTCCGACAGTGCGGTGAGGGCTCGGAGGTACAGCGGAAGCCTGGCGACGGTGGCCTCGGGAATCCCTCGGCTGCGGGTCGCCGGTCGGTGAGTTCGGCCAGTTGCCACGGTGCTCCTGCGGGTAGAGCGGGGCTGCAGGCGGTCACTCGTCCCCAGACCGCCCCGTCGAATGCAGGCTATGTCTTTGTGAACGCGTGCACAAAGATGGTGTCCGATTTGCCCGGCCAACGTGATGGGGGTCACGCGCCCCCGGCGCGCAATCGTGGAACCGGCGCACGGACCGCGTCGTTGCTCTTTTGATGGGGGCAAAACCGCACACTCTCCTCACGATCATCGCCCCCGAGACCAAAACCGCCCCAAAGCGTAATCGACTTCGCGGGAACTTTGGACTGGTCGGTCAGTAGGTGACGGCCCTTTCCGGCCTACCCCGCGAGCTCGCGCCGCAGCCGGCCCTCGTCCACCCGCCAGAAGGTGTGCTGCTCTCCGTCCACGAGCACCACCGGAATCTGCTCCCAGTAGGCCCGGTGCAGCTCCTCGTCCTGCGTGATGTCCTTCTTCTCCCAGGGCGCGCCGAGCTCCCCGCAGACCTTCTCGATCACCGCCTGTGCGTCATCGCACAGATGACACCCCGGCTTCCCGATGAGGGTGACCAACCGCTCCCGCGGCTGCTTCTTCTCCGTACGACTCTTCTCCGCACGACCGCCACTACGACGGAAAATAGGGCTCATGGCCCCCATTCTCGCCCGGCGGACACCGCTGGAGGACACGCCGGGCGCGGCCCGATTAACGGCCCGGTCGCGGAGAGTTCACAGGCCCGAATCCTCCCGACTCCGGGACCACCGAACAGACTGGCTATGCTCACGACATGGCCGCTCTCGGATGGCTCACCCCCCGTAGGCGCTCCGCCACGGCGCGGAGCGTGTTGGCAGGCGAGGCCTCGGCCGAGGCAGCGCGCAAGTCCTCGCAGGAACTGGAGGAACTGGACGCCCTCGCCGCGCGGACCGCGCCCGACGAAGCGTCGCGGGAGCCGGAGTTCCCCGTCGTCGGCGACGACAAGGCCGCCGCCTTCTTCGACCTCGACAACACCGTGATGCAGGGCGCCGCGATCTTCCACTTCGGCCGCGGCCTCTACAAGCGGAAGTTCTTCGAACGCCAGGAACTGGTCAGGTTCGCCTGGCAGCAGGCGTGGTTCAGGCTCGCCGGCGTCGAGGACCCCGAGCACATGCAGGACGCCCGCGACAGCGCCCTCTCCATCGTCAAGGGCCACCGCGTCGCCGAGCTGATGTCCATCGGCGAGGAGATCTACGACGAGTACATGGCCGAGCGGATCTGGCCGGGCACCCGCGCCCTCGCCCAGGCCCACCTCGACGCGGGCCAGAAGGTCTGGCTGGTCACCGCGGCCCCGGTGGAGATCGCCACGGTCATCGCCCGCCGCCTCGGCCTGACCGGCGCCCTCGGCACCGTCGCCGAGTCCATCGGCGGCGTCTACACCGGCAAGCTCGTCGGCGAGCCCCTGCACGGCCCCGCGAAGGCCGAGGCGGTCCGCGCCCTGGCCGCCGCCGAGGGCCTCGACCTGGGCCGCTGCGCCGCGTACAGCGACTCGCACAACGACATCCCGATGCTCTCGCTCGTCGGACATCCGTACGCGATCAACCCCGACGCCAAACTGCGCAAGCACGCCCGCGCCCGGGACTGGCGACTGCGGGACTACCGCACCGGCCGCAAGGCCGCGAAGGTCGGCATCCCGGCCGCCGCGGGTGTCGGCGCGCTCGCGGGCGGCGCGGCCGCCGCCGTGGCGCTGCACCGCCGCCGCCACTGAGCGTCGCCGCCGCCGGCGAGCAATCCGTCGGTCCTACCCCGCCCCGTCTCCCGTCAGTCACGGCGGTAGCACTCGGCCACAACACGCCTCAGGCCGACACGGAATGTGAACTCATTCGATCAACAAGTGCTCACTCTGCGGCACTTGAACGGGCGTCAATCGGTTACAGAAGCGACGTAATCGATGATTTGAGCAACTGGGTGTAGTGCTGCCTGTACGAAGCGTTATTCTCCTCAGACGCATAAGGGACCCCACACGTCGCTACGACGGGTGAACGGTCCCGCACTGCACGTGATGGAAGCTCTGCCTCTGGGAGTCCCGTGTACCCACACGTCGGGGTTGACACCTCGGGCCTGGCTACGCTGCGCGCATCGGTCATCGACCGCTTGCGCGGCTTCGTCCCCACCGCGTACGCCGTCCCCGCCGTCCCCGCCCTCGCCGTCCCCGCACCCGCCGGGCCGTGCTATGCCCTGGCGAACGGCGGTGCGGCAGTCAGCAGACGGGGCCGCTCCGCCGCTGCCGCCACCTCGGCCCCCGCCCCCCGCCGTCCCGCCGCGGACAGCGACAGCGCCCGCATGATGGAACTCGTCGAGCGCGCCCAAGCCGGCGAGTCCGACGCCTTCGGCCGCCTCTACGACCAGTACAGCGACACGGTCTACCGCTACATCTACTACCGCGTCGGCGGCAAGGCGACCGCCGAGGACCTCACCAGTGAGACCTTTCTGCGCGCCCTCCGCCGCATCGGCACCTTCACCTGGCAGGGCCGTGACTTCGGCGCCTGGCTGGTCACGATCGCCCGCAACCTCGTCGCCGACCACTTCAAATCGAGCCGTTTCCGCCTCGAAGTGACCACCGGCGAAATGCTCGACGCCAACGAAGTCGAGCGCAGCCCCGAGGACTCCGTCCTGGAGTCCCTCTCGAACGCCGCCCTCCTCGAAGCCGTCCGCCGCCTCAACCCCCAGCAGCAGGAATGCGTGACCCTGCGCTTCCTCCAGGGCCTCTCCGTCGCCGAGACCGCGCGGGTCATGGGAAAGAACGAAGGCGCGATCAAAACCCTTCAGTACCGCGCGGTGCGCACCCTCGCCCGTCTGCTGCCCGACGACGCCCGCTAGCGGCCCGTCATGCCCAACTCCCCTTCCGTGGCGGCCAGATGGTCGCCACGGAATTCTCGCGGTCCGATCATCCGCCGTCCGTAACCCAAGTGCCGCGCCGCTCGTTGTGCGGGATGCAGGCTCCCTGTGGTCGCTACCTGGCTGGCTCCGCTCACTCGATCGTGTGGAAATGGTCAGGACATGCAACCCTCAGGACCCCCTGGGGAGTCGACCGTCATGACGAGAGGAGGTGCCGCCAGTGATCGCGAACGTATCGGCCCACCGGCGGGCGAACGCCTTCGCCCAGGCCCTGGAGGAGCGTTCCGACCAGGGCCCGGCAGCCGAGCAGTCCGAGGACTCCGCGCTCACGTCCGCGCCCGCGGCCGCACCCGTGGAGTCCACCGAAACCACCACGGCCCGCGCCGAGCCGACCGAGCAGAGCCACCTGATGGCTCTGGCGGACGGTCTCGACGCGCTGCCCAAACCCGCCCTCGACCCCGAGGTCAAGGTCGTCCAGCGCGCCCAGCTCGTGGCCGCGATGGAAGCCATGCTCCTGGAGGGCGGCGCGCCGTCGGTGCCACAGCAGCGGTCCCGCAAGGGCGCCCACCGAGCGGGCGCCCTGCAGAAACTGCGTCCGCGCTCCCGCCTGTCCAAGGGCATCGCGGCCGGCGGCCTCACCGTCGGCGTCGCCGCGGGCGCGTTCGGCGGTATCGCCGCCGCCAGCTCCGACGCCCTCCCGGGCGACTCGCTGTACGGCCTCAAGCGCGGCATGGAGGACTTCAAGCGGGGCCTGGCCGACGGGGACAGCGACCGCGGCCGGATCTATCTCGACCAGGCCTCCACACGGCTGAGCGAGGCCCGCAGGCTGATGGAGCGGGGCCGCTCCGGCGCCCTCGACCACGAGTCGCTCGGCGAGGTCAGGCGAGCCCTCTCCGGCATGCGGCACGACGCCACGGAAGGCCACCGCCTCCTCCTTGAGGCGTA
Organism: Streptomyces sp. NPDC050732; assembly: GCF_040654255.1. Lineage (NCBI taxonomy): Bacteria > Bacillati > Actinomycetota > Actinomycetes > Kitasatosporales > Streptomycetaceae > Streptomyces > Streptomyces sp. NPDC050732. The sequence goes on along the minus strand of NZ_JBFAHP010000030.1, from coordinate 7,679 downwards.
CGAGCGCGACGGCTCCCTCGGCCCCATCCAGGCGCTGTCCGCGTTCTCCCGGTCGCACCGCGAGGCGTGGACCGACCTCCAGGGCCGCCTCCCCGTCCAGCTGGGCGACGTGGGCGAGCAGGTGAACTCCGTCTTCGACGCCATAGACGAAGAGGTCGAGCCGCTGCGGTCCCTGCTGCCCCGCCCTCCGGAGAAGGGCGGCACGACGGGCCGGACGTCCCAGAGCCCCAGCGGCTCCGACAGCTCCGAGGGGCGCACCACCCACCCCTCGGGCCGCGGCAGCTCGCACGGCGGCGGGGCGGGCAGCGACAGCAAGCCCAGGCCCTCCACGTCGGACCGCGAGGACGACGGCATCCTCGGCGGCACCACCGGCGGCCTCCTCGACCCGCCGGACGAGAAGAAGTCGAGCCCGGCCCCCTCGGACGGCAAGAGCAAGCCCGGCCAGCACACCACCCCACCGAAACCGGACGTCACACTGCCCCCGCTCCTCCCCGGCCTCCAACTCCCGGAGCTGGGAATCAAGGGCGAGGACACGAAGTAGCCCCACCAGCACGCGAAAAGGGGGCGCCCTCCACCAGGAGGGCGCCCCCTTACGCGTAAGACCCAAAAGAACCGTAAGACCCAAAAGAACCGCAAGGCCTAAAAGAACACCGACCGCCGCTGCACCAACAGCTTGTACAGCGAATGCTGGATCTGCTCCCGGACCTGGTCCGTCAGGTTGAACATCAGCATCGGGTCCTCCGCCGCCTCCGGCGGATACCCATCCGTCGGGATCGGCTCCCCGAACTGAATCGTCCACTTCGTCGGCAACGGCACCGCCCCCAACGGCCCCAACCAAGGGAACGTCGGCGTGATCGGGAAGTACGGGACACCCAGCACGCGGGCCAACGTCTTCGCGTTGCCGATCATGGGGTAGATCTCCTCCGCCCCGACGATCGAGCACGGCACGATCGGCGAGCCCGTCCGCAGCGCCGTCGACACGAAGCCGCCGCGGCCGAACCGCTGCAGCTTGTACCGCTCGCTGAACGGCTTTCCGATGCCCTTGAAGCCCTCCGGCATCACGCCGACCAGCTCGCCCCGCTCAAGCAGCCGCTCGGCGTCCTCCGCGCAGGCCAGCGTGTGTCCCGCCTTGCGGGCCAGTTCGTTGATGACCGGCAGCATGAAGACGAGGTCGGCGGCGAGGAGCCGCAGATGCCGGCCGTGCGGGTGGTTGTCGTGCACCGCGACCTGCATCATCAGGCCGTCCAGCGGCAGCGTCCCGGAGTGGTTGGCGACGATCAGCGCCCCGCCGTCGGCGGGGATGTTCTCGACGCCCTTCACCTCCACCCGGAAGTACTTCTCGTAGAACGGGCGGAGCATCGACATCAGGACCTGGTCGGTGAGCTCCTCGTCGTAACCGAAGTCGTCGACCTCGTACTCCCCGGTCAGCCGCCGCCGCAGGAAGGCCAGGCCGCCCGCGACGCGCCGGTCCCACCCGCCACCGCTCCGGGGCCCCTGACGGTGCCCCTGCCCCTGTCCTGAAGGCTCCGGGGGCGCCACCCCCGGGTCGCCGCCCTGCTGGGCCCCGTCCTGCTGCCCGGGCAGCGCCTTGACCCCGGCCACGGGATCACCCTGGCGCCGGGGCACGGACCTCCGGCGCGAGGTGCGCTGCGCACTCCCGCGCGACCGGTCGTCGTCGAACGGAATGACCTTGGCGTCCGCCATGGTTGACGCTCTCCTCAGTTGGCGCTCTGGTGGCCACCCGCGAGGGGCAGGGCGGCGATCCGGTCGACTGCTCCCGCGAGGGCACCCGGTGGCAGCAGCCCGGGGCCCCGGCTGCGCACGAAGTCCGCGAAGGTCTCCGCGGTCGTGTACTTCGGCCCGAACCCCAGTGTCTCGCGCATCTGCCGGGTGGCCACGACCCTGCCGTGGGTGAGCAGTCTGATCTGCTCGGGCGAGAAGTCCGTCATGCCGACCGTGCGCAGCGCCGAACCGACCCAGGTGACGGCCGGCAGGAAAAGGGGCACGGTGGGCCGGCCGAGCCGCCGCGAGCACTGGGACAGGAGCAGCTGGCCGTCGCCGGCGATGTTGAACGTGCCGCTGTTGAGCGTGCCGCGCTGCGGCTCGTGCGAGGCGAGCCGCAGCACCTCGACCGCGTCGTCCTCGTGGACGAACTGCAGGCGCGGGTCGTAGCCGAACACGGTCGGCAGGACCGGCAGCGAGAAGTACTCGGCGAGCGGGGAGTCCGCGGCGGGCCCCAGGATGTTCGCGAAGCGCAGCACGCACACGGCGACGTCGGGGCGGCGCCGCGCGAAGCCGCGCACATAGCCCTCGACCTCGACGATGTCCTTGGCGAAGCCTCCGCTGGGCAGCGACTTGGGCGGCGTGGTCTCCGTGAAGACCGCGGGGTCCCTGGGCGCCGCCCCGTACACGCTGGTGCTCGACTTCACCACGAGCCGCTTCACCGTCGGCGACTTCTGGCAGGCGCCGAGCAGCTGCATCGTGCCGATGACGTTGGCTTCCTTGACCGAGCCGCGGCCGCCCCTGCCGTCGCGGCCGCCGAGCGCGGTGGCACTGACGTCCATGTGGACGACCGTGTCCACACCGTGCTCCGCGAGCACCCTGGCGATCGTCGGCTGCCGGATGTCGGCCCGGACGAAGTCCGCGCCGCCGAGATGGTGCTCGGGCGGGACGACGTCGACGGCGATCACCCGGTCGACTTCGGGATCGCGCTGGACCCGCCGGACGAACCGTCCGCCCAGCTGCCGGGCCACTCCGGTCACGAGCACGACCTTGCCCAAGATCAGCGCCTGCCTTTCCCCGACCCTCGCCCCACCACCGTCGCCGCACCACTGTCGGCTGCTGCGGACCACGCTAGCGGGTGGACGTGGCGCTGTGACGACCGCGCACCCAGAGACGGCCGAAAACACCGAAGCCCTCCCGTCGGATGACGGGAGGGCTTCGGTACACGCTGTGCAGCTGTCGCTTACTTCTTGTTGCGACGCTGAACGCGAGTGCGCTTCAGCAGCTTGCGGTGCTTCTTCTTGGCCATCCGCTTACGCCGCTTCTTGATAACAGAGCCCACGACTACCCTCGCTCACTTCTCTTCACTCGGTGCGGGGCAGCAGACTGGGCCCACACGACCTACGTCGGCCTAGCCTACCTGTCCCCGCGTGAGGGACGTAATCGAGGAGCCATGACCCCTGCGCCACGGGCCCGGGGACCCGTGACTCAACCAGCCTCAACCCCCACATAAGACTCGCGGAGGTACTCGTGAACCGCCTGCTCCGGGACCCGGAAGGACCTCCCGACCCGGATGGCGGGCAGATGACCGCTGTGCACCAAGCGGTACACGGTCATCTTGGACACTCGCATCACCGCGGCGACTTCCGCCACGGTCAGGAACGCGACCTCGTTCAGCGGCCTCTGCTCTGCAGCCATGACACCCCACCTGAACCTTCCGCACATGACGGGCACCGGCTTCCCCTTCCGGTGACTCTTCGTCTCTGCGCGCTCACTCCCCAGACTAGGGGCGGATGATGCGAGTGGGGAAGAGGAGCCGCGATCGGCCGCCTACTGTGACAGACACGCTCGATTGAGTACATAGCGAGTAAGCGGTCGGTAGTAATCAGACCGCACAGCGTCATCAAGCGGAACGACGACGGACACCTGCCCCTCGGCCTCTCCGACGAACAGCGCGGGATCGTCCGTATCCGCCAGACCGATCGCCTCAAACCCCAGCTGACCTGCTCCGCAGACCCATCCGTGGTCCCCGATGACCAACCCGGGAAGCGGTCCCCCGGCCTCCGCGGCACCGTCCAGAGCGGCCCGAATCGGGAGGGGTGAGTGGGTGTGTGCGCCGGTCTCACTCCCGGTGGGACGCGCGCCGGGTTCGCGCACCAGCGCGACTCCTTGTACGTAGTCAAGGTTGTACGTGCGTAGGCCGAACCGGGTCGTTATGTCGACACTGCTGCCCTGCGCAGGGGTGAGGACAGTGCATCCGGCCGCCGACAAAGCGTCCGCCAACGCGGCGTAGAACCCGAGCAGTCGGTGCGGGTGACCGGTCCCGAGGAGCACCGGGAGCCGCCGTCGCGCCGCCGCCGCGAGCCGTTCCGCGAAGGCGTCGAGCGCCGTGAGCGTCCGTTCCGGATCGATGACGTCGGTGCCCGTGGTGCACCCCGGGTCGGCGGACACACCGCACTTGTCGGACATCAGGCGCAACAGGTCGCCGGCGCCCCAGCTCCATTCGGGGTCGAGCCCCAGCAGTATCCGTGGGTCCCTGGCCGCGAACAGCCGATAACTCCGCAGGCTCTGCTCCCGCGAGGTGGCCACGGGCCCGGCCAACCGAGCCGCCAACAGATGCGCACGCAGCGCGCCGGTGCTCAACACGGTCCGATGCTGGCGCACCGGTGCCCACGGTGGCTCAAAACCCCGGAAAGCCCCCACAGTTGGGCTAACGCGGGCATAATCCGGCGGCCTCGCCGCGCGCTCTCTACGCCGCGCCAGCCTTCTACGCCGAGAGCCCTCTACGCCAGCAGTCCCCGCAACGGGAACACGGCCTTCCGTGCGGCGAGCACGGCCTGGTCGAGCCGGTCGGCGGGGTCGTACCCCGACTCCCAGCCCTTCCAGTCCACCGGCCACCGGCCGTCCGTCATCCGCCCGGGCGCCAACTGCCGGGTCCGCGCGAACACTTCGTGCCGCCATGCCTCCGGGGTCTCCGCGGTGGGCTCGACGGGCCGCCCCGCCGCGATGGCCACGAGATGGGTCCAGGACCGCGGCACCACGTCCACCACGGCGTACCCCCCGCCGCCCAGGGCGACCCACCGCCCGTCGGCGTGCTCGTGGGCCAGCTCGTGGCAGGCGACCTGCACGGCCCGCTGCGCGTCCAGCGACACCGCGAGGTGCGCCAGGGGGTCCTCGAAGTGCGTGTCGGCGCCGTGCTGCGTCACGAGGACCTGTGGCCGGAACTCGGCGAGCAGCTCGGGCACCACGGCGTGGAAGGCCCGCACCCACCCGGCGTCACCGGTTCCGGCCGGCAGCGCGACGTTGGCCGCGGTGCCTTCCGCCGGGCCGTCCGCGCCGGTCTCCTCGGGCCACCCGGTCTGCGGGAACAGCGTCCGCGGATGCTCGTGCAGCGAGATCGTCAGAACCCGCGGGTCCTCCCAGAAGGCGGCCTGCACCCCGTCGCCGTGATGCACGTCCACGTCCACGTACGCGACGCGCTCGGCACCCAGTTCCAGGAGCCGGGCGATGGCCAGCGCCGCGTCGTTGTAGATGCAGAAGCCGGAGGCGGCCCCTGGCATCGCGTGGTGCAGCCCACCCGCGAAGTTCACCGCGTGCAGCGCGTCCCCGCGCCACACCGCTTCGGCCGCGCCCACGGACTGCCCGGCGATCAGCGCCGACACGTCGTGCATCCCGGCGAAGGCCGGGTCGTCCTCCGTGCCGAGCCCGTACTCCCCGCGGGCGGACGCGGGGTCGGCGGAAGCGGCCTTGACCGCGTCCACGTAGTCCCCGCGGTGCACGAGCCGCAGCGTCGAGTCACCGGCGCGCTTGGCCGCGACGACGTCCAGCTCCTGGTCGAGCCCGAAGGCGTCGACCAGACTTCGGGTCAGCCCGAGCCTGACCGGGTCCATCGGGTGACCCGGGCCGAAGTCATAGCCCGTTACTGCCTCGTCCCACATCAGCTGCGCGCGGCCACTCATGCCCGTCACCGTACCGGTCCGGTCCCGGGGCGAAGGAACGGGCGTACAGCAAGGTCAGGAGCACCAACACCAGAGGAACGACCATGGCCCCGCGGTAGTTCCAGACATCCCCGAGCCCGCCCACCAGCGGCGAACCGATCAAAAACCCCACATAGTTGAAGACATTCAGTCGCGCCACGGCCGCATCCGAAGCCCCCGGGAACAATTTCCCCGCCGCGGCGAACGTCTGCGGAACGATCACGCACAACCCCAGCCCGAGCACGGTGAACCCGGCGATCCCGGTCCACGCCCCGGGGGCCACCGCCACGACCGCGAACCCCAGCGCGGCCACCACCGATCCGCCCCGCACCACCGCCACGGCCCCGAACCGCCGCACCCCCACATCCCCGAGCCCGCGCCCCACCAGCGTCATGACCATGTAGACGTTGTACGGAACGGTCGAGACCTCCTCCGAGCTCCCCAGCACGTCCTGCAGATACTTGGCGCTCCAGTTGGAGACCGTCGAGTCGCCGATGTACGCGAACGTCATCACGAGACAGAGCGGAAGCAGCAACTTGAAGACGACGCCTCCGCCTTCCCTCTCCCCCGACGCCCCCTTCACCGGCGCCGCATCGACGTACCACCGGCTCCCGATCAGCGCGGCCGGCAGCAGCACCGCCACGGCCGGCAGGTAGGAGACGAAGAGCGAGAGGTCCCAGTGCGCCCCGGCCCAGGCGAGCGACGCCCCCACGATCCCGCCCAGGCTGTACGCGGCGTGGAACCCGAGCATGATGCTGCGCCCGTACGCCTGTTGCAGACTCACTCCGAGCATGTTCATGGCCGCGTCGAGCGCCCCCACCGCGAGCCCGAACGCCCCGAGCGCCACGGCCACGTGCCACATCGCGTCACCCGCGCCCACTCCGAGCAGCGCCAGCAGCACCGCGGGCTGCGACCATCTCAGCACCGCGCTCGGCGGCACCTTCTTCACCAGCCGCTCGGTGCCGAGGCTGCCGACTCCGGCCAGGATCGGCACCGCCGCGAGGAAGACGGGCAGCAGCCCGTCGGATATCCCGTAGCGATCCTGGATCGCCGGAATCCGCGTCACGAGCAGGGCGAACGTAACTCCCTGCACCAGGAAGGCGAACGCCAGCGAGGCCCTGCCGCGCCGCAGCACTTCGGTCATGGCTGCAGAGCGTAGGCCCCCGGTCTACCAGTGGGTAGATGGATCACGAGCCCAATCTCAGCTCCTCATCACGCGAGGAGGTCCACCAACTCCCGCATGTCCCCGAAGAGTTTGGTGGCACCCGTAAGCCGCTCGGCCGGCGTCATGGCGGTGAACCCGAGGACATCCATCCCAGCGGCGACCGCGGCCTGCACCCCCAGCGGGCTGTCCTCCACGACGACACACTTCTCGGGCGCCACGCCCATGCGTTCGGCGGCATGAAGAAAGAGATCGGGTGCCGGCTTTCCCCGCCCCACGTCCTGGGAGCTGAAGATCCGGCCCTCGTCGAACCACTTGTCGAGCCCGGCCTTCCGGTGCCCGACCCGAATCCGCTCATGGCTCCCGGACGAGGCCAGGCAGTAGGGCACCCCGTCCCCGGCCAGCTTCTCCAGCACGTCCACGGCACCCTCCACAGGCTGCAGCTCCCGCTCGAAAGCAGCGAAGACCCGCCCGTGGAAAACGTCGTCGAAGTCGTCGGGAAGCCGCTGCCCACTCCGCTCAAGGATCAGATCGTGTACGCGGTGGACGGCGCCGCCCATGTAGTCGCGCAGGGACTCCTCGTACGAGGTGGGGTGCCCGAGTTCGGTCAGGTAGGCGGCCAGGACCGTGTTGGAAAGAGGCTCACTGTCGACGAGGACGCCGTCGTTGTCGAAGATGACCAGTTCGTATCGCATATCCCGACCCTAATGCGCGGGAACTCCAGAACGCAGAAAACCCCCGCACCATAAGGTGCGGGGGTTTCCCATCCAAAAGGAGTTCGGCGGCGTCCTACTCTCCCACAGGGTCCCCCCTGCAGT